>JBDGRH010000215.1:0-10523 GCA_042218225.1 Halodesulfurarchaeum sp.
GATCGGTCGGGTTCGCTGTAGCCGGTGTGCCCGGCTACGTTCGGACGTACCGGGGGCTCGGTGTTGAAACGTGAGGTGGGTATGTAAACCAGGGACAGCGGAGAGGTTGAGGTGGAGGTGAGGTGGAAGTGGAGGTTGAGGTGGAGGTGAGGTGGAAGTGGAGGTTGAGGTGGAGGTGATAGGGGGCCCGGTTTCAGGCCGGGGATGGACCCAGTGGCAAGTCCCGGTTTGACTGCCGAATGCAACCTTTTCCGGTCACACACCGCTTCACGGATGGCTCGTCGAGCCAGACAGTCTGACTCGCTGGAGGTCCCCCTCGCATGACCTCTCATCCTGTCCCTCGACGCGTTTACGTGGAAACGTCCAGGGACAAGGGGAGCGGATGCGAACTGGAGGATACAGGAGAGTGGACCGCTCGGGATCATGAACCCACTGAACCAGCCGGGGGCCTGGCTCGACACCGAACAGGTCGAATCCCTCCGGGAGGCCGCCAGGTCCGAGCGGACCCTTCCATACCTCCGGGACCGGAACGCGGCCATCGTCACCCTCCTTTCCGACACCGGCCTGCTGGTCGATGAGGTCGTCCGGCTGGACGTCGAGCATCTGGATCTGGAGGCTGGTACGCTTACGCTTCCACCACACGTCCAGTCCGACTCGGTCGCAGGGGGCCCCGAGAGGACAACCCTGGAGCTGGGCGCGACCACGGCGACGTCGGATACCGTTTCCGTCCTTTCGGGATACCTGGAGGGGCGGTGGCGGGACACGCGGGCGCTCTTTCCCAGTCGCGAGGCGGACCGCCTCTCCCGGAAATCCGTCTGGCGGCTCATCGACACCCTCGCGGCACGGGCACTGGTGCGTCCCCACCGGGCCGACGGTGGTCGCGGGACGCCAGGTGACGTGACGCCCCTCACGCTCCGGCACAGCGTCGCGTTCCGGCTCCTCCGCGAGGAGCCAGACTGCACGGTGGCCGACGTCAGGCGGCGGCTGCGGCTTCCGAAAGCCGGGGTGGAGCGCGTCTATGGACACTTCGCCCGAGCGGTCGGGTGAGACATCCACGAACCCACGCCGTTTCGTGAACATATTATAGAATGGGAGAGAACCTCGGCCACGGAGATGGAGACGACTCATCGCGTCGTCGTGGGCGATTCGCGCGACATGGCCGACGTGCCGGCCGACTCCGTCGAGCTCGTGGTGACCTCTCCGCCCTACCCGATGGTGGAGATGTGGGACGAGACCTTCTCGCAGCTCCGGGCCTCGATCGGGCATGCCCTCGAACGGGGTGATGGCCGGCTGGCCTTCGAGCAGATGCACGAGGAGCTCGACCGGACGTGGGCGGAGGTGGAGCGGGTCCTGGTGGAGGGTGGCATCGCCTGTATCAACATCGGGGATGCAACCCGTACCCTTGGCGACCGGTTCCGGGTGTATCAGAATCACTCCAGGGTCGTCGACGCCTTCGAGTCCATGGGGTTTGACCCCCTTCCCGAGATCCTCTGGCGGAAACCGACGAACTCGGCGGCGAAGTTCATGGGCAGCGGGATGCTCCCGCCGAATGCCTACCCCACGCTGGAGCACGAGTACCTGCTGCCCTTCAGAAACGGGGGTCGCCGATCGTTCGAGCCGAAGGCGGACCGTCGATACGAGGCCGCGTACTTCTGGGAGGAGCGCAACGACTGGTTCTCCGACGTCTGGATGGACATCACGGGCACGCTCCAGGCGCTGGGGGAGGACGATATCCGGGAGCGCTCCGGCGCGTTCCCGTTCGAGATCCCCTACCGGCTCATCAGCATGTTCTCGGTCTATGGCGACACGGTCCTGGACCCCTTCTGGGGAACCGGGACAACCACCCTGGCCGCGATGGTGGCGGCACGGGACTCGATCGGGTACGAGCTGGATGCGGGTTTCACCGCGGTCTTCGACGACCGGGTCGACTCGGTTCCCGAGATGTCCGACGACGTCATCCGCCGACGGCTCGACCGCCACCGGGCGTTCGTGGAGGAGCGCCGAGAGGACGGGGACCCCCCGTCATATGAGTCCCGTGAATACGGATTCCCGGTCGTGACGAAACAGGAGCGCGACATCCGGTTCTACCGGGCGAAATCGGTGGAGGGTGGCTCAGATACGTACACCGTCGAACACGCCCCCTTCTAGGTTTTTCCGGAGACCTCCGGTGAGGTCAATCCGTGTCCCTGGTTCGGAAAGCGCATTTACAATATGCACGGCCGAGAAGAACAGCTCTTGCCCACAACCTCGAGAAGAACAGCTCTTGCCCACAACCTCGAGAAGAACAGCTCTTGCCCTTACTGGAGCCGGGCGCTCGCTCAATACGAGCCCAGCTCGACCAGCCGCTGGGCGACGCGGAAGGCCCCAACAGCAGCCGCCTCGTCCGGCGCGTCGGGCTTCGTGGCCGACACGTCGAGGCCGATCTCGCTGGCGAGCCGGTCCGCGAACTCCTCCTCGATCCCGGGGATGCAGGCCATCCCGCCGGTGAGCACGATGGGATTCTCGAGGGCCCGCTGGCGCGTCTTCAGGTACTCCCGGTCGAACTCGGGGAGGAAGACGTTGGCGACCTGCTCGACCACGTCGTCGACGTACGCGTCGACCGCATCCATGATGCTCTCCTCGATGGTGAACTCGTAGGTGCCGCCACCCGGCTGCTGGACCGTGTCCGTGACGGGCTCGTAGTCCTCGAAGTCCGCGTGTCGCTCCTTGTACTCTCTGGCCGTCGTCATGTCGATATTGACTCGGCCCTGCGTCTCCTCTTCGATGTTCGCGGCGATGCGCCGGTCGACGTCCGAGCCGGTCGCCACGCCGGTCGCGAAGGGAACGAGCTGCTCTCCGTTGCGGTAGGCGCATACCTCGAGTGTGGTCGACCCCATGTTCACCACCGCGAAGGTCTCGCTGATCGCCTCCAGGCCATCGCCCAGCGCCGGGATCGCCCCGCACAGGGATTCGGGGTAGCTGCGGATCACCCGCTCGCCGATCCGGCTGTCCTCGATCGCCGCCTCGAACCGCTCCAGCCCCGCCTCGTTGTCGATGGAGGGCAGGGCATACACGACCACACTGTTGCCCGGCAGGCCATTTTCCTCGATGAACGCCTCGAGGTAGGTCTTCGCGAGCTCCGTGGTCTCCTCGTCCGTCGGGAGGCCGGTGGGAGCATGTTCCGGACCCGCTCCGGATACTCCCTGGCCGCCTCCTCGCCGAAGAACACGTGCTCCTCGCCCGTGATCGCGTCCTCGTAGCTGACGAGACAGGTCAGGTCCTGGAGGACGGACGGGCCGTCGTCGCCCTCCCTCGCGACGACGGTTCGGGTGCTTCCCATCTTCACGCCGAGGGGCTCCGGGTCGCCCTCTGCGGTCGATTCTGCGCCGCCACCGGAATTCGCGGCGCCGTCGTTCCCGCTTGCGTTCCCGCCGGCGGAACTGGAATCGTCGGCTGTCATGCGTGTCTCTTCGTCGAGCCGGTCCTTAACCATTGTCTAGTAGGGTCAGGGCCGACGATGGCGCATATCGACCCGCTCTGCGCCAACTCGGCCCCCTACTCCTCCGGGGCCCTGGTCTGGTGACCAGGATAGTCCCGCTCGAATCGCGCCTCGAGCTCCGCCTCCCCGACCTCGATGAGGACGGGCCGGCCGTGCGGACAGGTGTAGGGGTTCTCGCAGTCATCCAGCGCCCGGAGCAATTCCAGCACGTCCCCCTCTCTGAGGGAGGTTCCGCCGGTGATCGAGGGGTAACACGCCATGTCGGCGAGGAGGGCGTCGGCGGCCGCCTCCACGACGTCGCCGCGGCTCTGGTCCAGGAACGACGCGAGCACCTCCCGGAGCAGGGCGGGTTCGAGGGCCTCCGCGAAGACTGCCGGGACTGCTTCGACGACCGCAGCATCTCCTTCCCGATGAGCCTCGAATCCGAGCTCCTGGAGGTCCGGAAGCGCGGCCTCGAACACGCTGGCCTCCTGGGGCGTGAGTTCGAGGCGGACCGGCTCGACCAGGCGCTGGGCGGTCGGGGTCCGGGTGGCGAACTCTGCGGCGAGCCGCTCGTAGTTGATCCGCTCGTCGGCCGCGTGCTGGTCCACCAGGATGAGGCCGGCGGGAGACTCGGCGACAACGTAGGTGTCGTGCACCTGTCCGAGAACCCGGAGAGGCGGGAGGGTGTCGAACTCAAGCTCGGGTCCGCCCTCCCCGAGGTGTGCCTGTGCCGGGGAGACGTGGAACGGTCCCGCGTCCGATGGAGGCGTCTCTTCTGTCCCCTCGCTCGCTTCGGGAACGGGAACTGGCCCCTCACTGCCGCTCTGTTCCGATCCGGCACTGGGATGCGGGCGCGAAGGAGGTCCGGACCCGCCGGTTCCGGTCGTTCCAGTCCCGCTCCTGTCCGTCGCCGTTTCTCCGGCCTCGTCAGGGTGCTTCTCCCCCGATTCTGCCTCGGCGTCCAGCCGGTCGATGGTGTCCGCCTCCTTCACTCGCTCTTCGAGATGGGGAACGTCGGCGGATTCCTCGGAATCAGCCTCCAGGTCAGCGTCCCCACTGTCGAGCTGTTCGGTACTTCCTGAATCGGGCTCGCTGGCGTCCTCGGTGTCGGGGTGTCTGGCAGGCTCGCTCCCAGGGTCGATCTGTGCCTCCTCGGGCGCGGATTGTCCCCTGGGAGCCCGCGTCCGGAGGAGGCCATGATCGAGGAGCGCTTCCTCGACCGCGTCCGAGAGCGCCGTGGCGACCCCGGTCTCGTCGTCGAACCTGACCTCGAGCTTGCGCGGATGCACGTTCACGTCGACGGTCTCCGGCGGGACCTCGAGGAAGACGACCGCGAAGGGGAACCGGTCCGCGGCGAGCTGATTGCCGTACGCCTCCACGACCGCCTCGCGAAGGAGCCCGGCCTGCACGTACCGCCCGTTGACGAACGTCGAGAGGTACTCCCGCGAGCTGCGGGTCGTCTCCGGGTCGCTCACGAATCCCCGGATTTCCCGGACTGGCCCACCGGGGGTCGCGGACACCGGGATCATGGCCTCCGCCACCTCCCGGCCATACACCGAAAGGATGGTCCCCTCCAGGTCCCCCTGTCCGGTCGTCGAGAAGACCTCCCTCCCGTCGTGGTCCAGTGAGATGGCCACGTCCGGGTTCGCCAGGGCGTACCTGGTGGCGATGGCGTTGACGTGGGCGAACTCGGTGGCCTCCTGTTTCAAATACTTTCGCCGGGCCGGTGTATTGGAGAAGAGGTCGCGGACCTCGACGGTCGTCCCCGGGGGGCGACCGGTCGGTTGCACGTCGACGATCTCTCCACCCTCCACCTGGATCTCGGTCCCCACCTCGTCGCCATCCCTGGGCCTGGAGGTGATCGTCATGCGAGAGACGGCCCCGATGGTGTAGAGCGCTTCGCCACGGAATCCCAGCGTCCCCAGGCCCGTCTCGAGATCCTCGATGTCGTCGATCTTGCTCGTCGTGTGCTGTTTCACCGCGGCGCGGAGGTCGGCCTCGGACATCCCCACCCCGTCGTCGGCGACCCGCAACAGGTCGGTTCCGTCCCCCTTGACTGTCACGTCGATCCGGGACGCCTCGGCGTCGATGCTGTTCTCGACCAGCTCCTTCACCACCGATGCCGGTCGCTCGACCACCTCCCCGGCGGCGATCTGTGAGACCGTCTCCGCGTCCAGCTCGGTGATGCGCTCGCTCATGAGAGGCGCTCCTGCCAGCGCTCGACGAGGGTCATGACCTCGAGCGGGGTGAGCTGGTCCAGCTCCAGGTCCGCCATCTCGGAGAGGATCTCTTCGTCCGCGGGGTCGATTGACCCGTCCCCATCTGCGGCCGCCGAACCCCCGACCGGATCGGGATCACTTTCCGCCTTGAACTCCCCACGACCCAGGTCGAAGACCGCCTGGACCGGCTCGCCACCCCCTCCTTTGGCCTCGATGGCCTTCTCGGCCCGGAGACGCGAGAGGACCTCGTCGGCCCGGGAGACGACGGGATCCGGTACCCCCGCCAGCTCGGCGACGTGGATGCCGTAGCTGCGATCCGTCGCCCCCTCGCGGACCGTCCGGAGGAACGTCACGTCGCCATCGCGCTCGTCGGCCGCCACGTGGACGTTGGCCAGGTCGCCGAGGTGGTCGGCCAGGGCGGTGAGCTCGTGGTAGTGGGTCGCGAAGAGGGTCTTCGCCCGCACCTCGTTGTGGAGGTACTCCGTGGCCGCCCAGGCGATGGAGATGCCGTCGTAGGTCGCCGTCCCCCGGCCGACCTCGTCGAGGATGACCAGGGAGTCCGCCGTGGCGGAGTGGAGGATGTTCGAGAGCTCCTGCATCTCCACCATGAAGGTGGAGCGACCCTGGGCCAGCTCGTCGAGCGCCCCGACTCGTGTAAAGATCCCGTCCACCAGGCCGACGGTCGCCGACCTGGCCGGGACGAAGCTCCCGATCTGGGCCAGCAGGACGATGAGCGCCGTCTGTCGGAGGTACGTCGACTTTCCGGACATGTTGGGGCCGGTCACCAGGAGGAAGCGACGGCCCTCCTCGAGGGTCGTATCGTTCGGGACGAACTCCGTGGTCTGCTCCACGACGGGGTGTCGCCCCGCCTCCACGTCGAGCCGGTCCTCGTCCGTGAGCGACGGCCGCGTCCAGCCGTTCTCGACGGCGTGGGTCGCAAGCGATGCCAGCACGTCCACCTCGGCGATGGTCTCCCCGACCGCTCGGAGCAGGTCCGTGCTGGCCGCGACCCGCTCGCGCAACGCCTCGAAGAGCTCGTACTCGAGGTCGCCTCTGCGCTCCTCGAGGCGGAGGATCTTCCGCTCGCGCTCCTCGAGCTCGTCGGTCGTGTAGCGCTTCGAGTTCTTCAGCGTCTTGATCTCCCGGTACGCCTCGGGGACCTTCCCCGTCTCCGACTGGCCGACCTGTATATAGTAGCCGTCCGTCTGGTTGCGGCCCACCTGGAGGTGGGTGATCCCGAGTCGCTGCTGCTCGCGCTCGGCGAGCCCGTCGAGCCACTCGAGGGCCGCCTCGTGTCCCTCGATGAGCTCGTCCAGCTCCTCGTCGTATCCCTGCTTGAACAACCCACCTTCTGTAAGCGTCTTCGGCGGGTCATCGACCAGGGCTGACTCGAGTTCGTCGTGGAGGTCGGAGACCGCGGCCAGGTCCGGCCCCGTCACAAGGGTCTCGACCGGCGAGCCGGCGAGCTCCGGGGAGCCAGTTACTGTCTCCACGAGCGAGGGGAGGACATCGAGGGTGTCGCGGACGCGGAGGAGGTCATCGGCGTCGGCTGTGCCGTGGGCGACCCGGCTGGCCAGTCGCTCCAGGTCGTAGGCCGTCTCGAGGGTATCGCGGAGTGTCTCCCGGGCAAGTGCCCCGCCCGCCAGCGCGTCGACGGCGTCGAGCCGGCGCTGGAGCTCCGTTGTCGACCGACGCGGGCGCTGGAGCCATTCGCGCAGCCGCCTGCGACCGGCGGCGGTGACCGTGTGGTCGATGGTCTCGATGAGCGTGCCCTCCCGTCCGCCCTGCATGGACTCGGTCAGCTCGAGATTGCGCTGGGTGGTGGCGTCGAGCTCGACGTGGTCGTCTGCACGATAGGGCTGGAGGCGGGTGAACGAGCTCTGCACCCCGAGTCCGGTCTCCTTCACGTAATCCAGGGCCGCCCCGGCCGCCCGGACGGCCGGCCCACCGGGCTCGATACCCAGGCTGTGCAACGCCTCCTCCCCGAACTGCTCGCGGAGGGTGTGTGTGGCCGCCCCCGGGGCGAACGCATCCGGGTCGTGATCCGTCAGCCTGGTGTCGCCGTCAGACCTGAGCCCCTCGATGCCGTCGTCCTCCCGGAGCTCGGGCCCCGGCAGGACCTCCACGGGGTCGAATCGGTAGATCTCGGACATCGCGTCGGCCGCGGACGCCACCTGCGTCACGTGGAAGCGGCCGGTGGTCACGTCGACGAAGGCGAGTCCGTACTCGCCCCCATCGCCGGCCACGACGGCACAGAGATACTGGGCCCGCTCGTCGGTCGTCTCGAGGAGTGTTCCCGGGGTCACCACCCGGGTGATCTCCCGCTCGTGGCCGTCGTCGGTCTCGTACTGGTCCGCCACCGCCACGCGGTATCCCCGCTCCACGAGCCCCTTGAGATACGGCGTGAGCTCCGCGACGGGGACGCCCGCCATCGGATAGGAGGAGCCGTGACTCGACTTCTGGGACACCTTGAGGTCCAGCTCGTCGGCCACGACTTCCGCGTCATCGCCGAAGAACTCGTAGAAGTCCCCCACCTGCATCGCCAGGAGGTCCGCGTCGGTCCCGGCCTTGAGCTCGAGGTACTCGTCCACGATGCCGCTCACGCGTTCCACCCCCGCCCGCGGCCGGGTCGCATCTGCATATCCGGTGGGAGGCCGGCAGCCGGTAAAATCCCTGTGCTCCCGCCGACCCGAGTCGGGCCCTCCTGTCTACCCGCTGTCATCCGAACCGGTCGCGGGCCCGCTCGTAGGCGGGCCAGAACGGATCCTGCTCGGGTGGCTCGGTCTGCTCCCCGTCGATCGTCACTCCAGTCCCCGTCCCCACAGAACCGATCGCGGCCGAGCGGATTCCCGCCTTTTCTAGTGCGTCGAGAACCTCCCCGACACCGGACTCCTCCACCGTCAGGATGACGGTCCCCTCGCTCGACGCGGTCCACGGGTCCACGTCGACGTACTCGCAGATCTCATTGACGCCCGCCCCGACAGGGATCTGATCGCGCGAGATGGAGAGCCGGACGTCGCTCGCGGCGGCGAGCTCGAGGAGGGCGTTCTCGACGCCACCCTCGGTCGCGTCGTGCATGGCGGTGACTGGGCCCGCGCCCGCCGCGGTCAGCGCGTCCTCGACCGGACTGGCCTCCGCGAACCGCTCGCGTCCGGCCTGGATGACTCGCTGTGGAAGGTCCATCTCGTCGCCGAACACGACCGCGAGCACCCCGGTCGTCTCTATCGCCGGACCCTTGGTGATGAGCACCCGGTCACCCGGTTCCGCGTCCGTCGGCAGGATCAGATCTTCCGGTGAGCCCACGGCGAGGGCGGTGGCGCCGCCGATGGTGGGGAAGGAGCTGCCCGCGTAGGCGCCGGTGTGGCCGGTCACGATGCTCGCTCCCAGGGTGCGGGCCTCGCGGTCGAAAACCTCCCATATCGACTCGAAGGTCTCCGGGTCGGTCGACGGGGGTAGATTCACGTCGACGCTGAGGTGCGTGGGGTCCAGCCCGGAGAGGGCGACGTCGCTGACGACGATGTGGAAGGCGAACCAGGCGGCCCGCTCGAGGCCGAGCTCCCGGAGGACGAAGAGGGGGTCCGTCGCCAGGGCGAGGACCCGATCGCCGATGTCGATCACCCCGAAGTCGGCCCCGTGGGCGGGTCCGAGGCGGACGTCGGCTCGACTTGCGCCGAGCCGCGGACGGATGTGTCGCTCGAAGAACGGGCGGTCCACTTTGCCGGGGTCCATACGGAACCCACCAGCGGGACCCCCTTGAGTCGGGTGGTCCCGGCTACTCGTGGGTCGGTCGCTCACAAGCCGGGTACGGGATGGGGGAAGGGGGAACGCGGTCACACCCACAAAACACTTGCCGACGCCCCGCACAGCCGAATGTGACCCGTCCGGCCGCGCGGGTTCCCATGACAGGACGTCCGAAGCCGGCTATTACCGCCGCCGGCGGGCGGGGTCAGTGGGAACGGGGGAATACGCGTCCCGACCCGGGCCGGATACTTCCACAGCCTCCGGCGGGGCGTGTGTAATTGTATGGTTTGCGTACGGTTATCACTTTCGCCAAGCTGTATATGGCAGAGGGCGAGGTGGCCCAGCACAGGGTCCCGGTCTACTCTCACCGGGGGTCAGCAGTATACCGCACCACCAGAAACATCTCAGCGATATTATCTAGTACCCGCTGAACGTCGGCTGCCCGACGTTCCGCTGTATTGTCAAAAGATCTTCGAGAATAGACCCACGAACGCCCCGGGTGCTCGTAGAGAGTACCGGTTCTCGAACGGAGAGCCGCGAAGCGCGAGCGACCCGTGAGACGGAAGTGAACCTTGAAGCGAAGCGACTCGTGAGAGGCCCCCTGATCCGAGCCGGCCGAGGGCTTTCAGTTCGTGGCGGTCGAGGTTGGTCTAGTTTATCGAGGCGACCGAGGGCAATCAGCTCATCCCTGGGTCAGTTACACTCAAATGCGTCAGGGGAGAGTGGCTCGATTTCGCACGTTGTTTCCGCTCTCCGACGATGGAGTATGGGTACGAAAGCCCATTCCCCAGTCCTCACCGACTTCTTTCATACGGTACCCATTCGTTGCCACCAGCGTCCAGAACCCAACCGGTGGATTCGAAATCCTTTTTTCCGTCCTGCGCTTCGCTCCGGATGCGCCGCCTTAGCTCAGACTGGGAGAGCACGCGACTGAAGATCGCGCTGTCCCCGGTTCAAATCCGGGAGGCGGCATGTTTCTGCCGCGAACCGACGAGGGAGCGACGCGACCGAGTCCGAGCGGCGAAACAGCCCCGACCGGATTTGAACTACGCGAGACCGAACGCAGTGAGGTCTCGCCATCGAGTTCAAATCCGAGCCGGCAT
>JBDGRH010000167.1:0-239 GCA_042218225.1 Halodesulfurarchaeum sp.
GCGAGCGGAGCGAGCGAGCAGGACCGTCTCGGCGGGGTTCAACTCCGCCCCGACCATTTCAATTGTGCAAAGACGTGCATTCTGGAATCACCCCTCGAACGTGACCGTGGCCGCTGGGAAAGCCCGTATGATAGGACAAAGACTGGTTGAACGTTCCAGAGAAACCTTATGAGTGGGTGACGCCTTCGTACCCGGAGCCCCATGCACCCAGCTGATTGGCGGATGGTCCTCGTCGGACT
>JBDGRH010000167.1:249-10362 GCA_042218225.1 Halodesulfurarchaeum sp.
TTCTCGGAGTCGTCCTCGCCGGTCCGGCATCGATCACGACGGTCACCGCCAAAGCCCCGCCCGAGCCGGTCTGTGGTGTCTGTACGAGCTCCCTCGACGAGGCGGCACGCGAGCACGGCGTCACGCTGGAACGCGGGACGAGCAGTATGACCATCCAGCTGGATGAGCGCGGCACTGCGACGTTCGTCGCCCGGGTTTCGCTTCGCGAGGGAGCCGACCGACTCAGGAACGAAACCTTGCGGGCCGCCATCGTTCGAGACGTGTCATATATCGTCGTCGAGGAGCGACAGGACCTGCAGACGGCGATCCGAGGGAAGACGTTGATCGTCCGATACCGTTCCGATGGGGTCGCCCACGTGACCGTTGGCGTGCTGCGATTCGATGCGTTCCAGATTCGCGGTGCACCCCCGCTCGCGAGTGGCGGCGAAGGGTCGCCGTATCCAGGCGCCGATCGGGTAACGCTCCGCGCGCGGGCTGGATTCCGGCTCCACGGATCGCACGGAGATATCAGCACCGAAACCGCCATCGTCTGGCATGGCAACAGCCACGAGCAGTATGCCGGCAGTATCGATGAGGTCGTCATCTCGTTCGTCCCCGAGGATGCCGCCTTCCCGACGCTCAGAGTCGCGATCGCGGATGTCCTGGACTGGCTCTTCTCGCTTGGTTCCTGACCACAGAGTCAAGGGCACGAACGGACGTTCTCGAGGGCATTCTCTCGGTTGAAGAAACGCGGAATCAGATATCATCCACCCAGCCGGAACCTTGCAGAATACTCATTTCGCACCGTCCGCACCGCCAAATGGGCCTGGTGACGGACACAAGGACGGTCATCGGGCTCGATTCCACACGGACGCTTATCCCCCTCCCGGGCGAACTCCCGGTCGTCCATGCCAGTCCAATACGATACCCTCGAATTCGAGCGTCTCGGCCATGCAAGCGTGCGGATAACGACGGGAAACGGAACCGTCATCTACATCGACCCGTGGTCGGAGGTGCTCGCCGGCGAGCCGCGGGATGGCGACGTCGTGTTCGTCACCCACGACGATCCCGATCACTACGACCCGACGGCGATCCGGGCGGTCGCGGGGCCTGATGCCACGGTCGCGGCCTACGAACGAGTCGACACCGGCGATCTGGAGGGCGACGTCGTTGACCTTCCCTACCAGGGGGAAACGACCGTCGACGGGATCGACGTTCGGACCGTCCCAGCCTTCAACGACCCGGATGGCGACCACGTCGACGACACCGGCGCCCCGTTCCACGCCGATGGCGAGGTCATCGGCCTCCTGCTGACCATCGATGGCACGACCGTCTTCTTCCCCTCCGATACGGACTTCCTCCCGCATCACGAGGGCCTCACCGCGGAGGTGTTCATCCCACCCATCGGGGGCCATTATACAATGAATCGGTTCGAGGCCGCGGCGTTCGCCCGGAGCGTGGACCCGGCGGTGGTCCTTCCGGTCCACTACGACACCTTCGAGGCGATCCAGACGGACGTCGAGGCGTTCGTCGAGGACCTCGAGGCCGACGGGATCCGTGTCGAGGTGTTCTGAGCAGGGACAGGGTGCGGTCACCCGAACAGGAGCGGTGCCAGGAACAGCGTCAGTGGGACGACGATCCATACGTGCCCGGACAGGACATCGTACTGGGCGAGTGTGGCCTCGACCGGCGTCCCCTCGAGATACCCCACGAGGAACTCGAATCCCACGGTGAGCACCACCCAGCTCGTGCCGATGGCGAGGCGCTCCGCGAGCGAATACTGGGCGGGGACGGACCGGAAGAACACGGCGGACACGAGGAGGATGAGCGAGACCAGCATCCCGGTACTCAGGAGGTGTGCGCCACGCTCGCCCAGCCGGGGGGTGAGGACCGTCTCCCGGAACGCGCCGTTCCCGACCGCCAGGACTGCCATCACGACCCAGGCCGCAAGCGGGTACAGCAAGCGACCCGGTCGAACCAGCTCGAGGGCAGCGGGGGTGACATCGAACATCAGTGGCCCCTCGATTCGAGGATGGACCGAGGTCCCGGAAATAGCTATCGGCAGGCGGGACCGTGGACGGGAGAAGAGATTGTCCCGATGTGGTCGCCAGACCCGGAGGGTCCTGCCGCACCCACAAGGTTTAGTATTGCTTTAGGCCTACCAAAACCCGGCGGCCAGGAACTGGTCGCCGGTTCCACAGCGCACCGGACCACGCTGTGGTCACCAGTCTGCCACCCAACTGCCACCCGCCGGGTCAACCGCCCGCTGGCGGTCGATCCGGACGCCCACCCACCTTTCGTCCCTGCCACCGGTTCCGCCACTTTCGGCGGAACGGTTTCTCCTCGGGCTCGATAGCGACGTATGGGGCTCGACCGGCCGGGTCGCCCCCTGTTCAAATCGTGGTGACTCCGCTGGACCCGTTTTCAATACGTGGGCGATTCCTCCGGGACCCCCTCGCGCTGGTTCGCGAGCCGGGCAAAGACGAACAGCGCATCCGAGAGCCGATTGAGGTAGACGACGGTGGTGTCGTTCACCTGATCCTCATCGGACGTGTCGTCGTCTTCCCCCGCCAGCAGGGACACCCCCCGGCGCTCCGCCCGCCGACACACCGTTCGCGCCAGGTGGAGCTTCGACCCGACGGCTCCGCCTCCGGGGAGGACGAACGACTGGAGCGGTTCGAGTTCCTCCTCGGCCTCGTCGATCCATCCCTCGAGCGCCTCGACGTGTCTCGCCTCGACCACGGGGTCGTCTTCGTCGGAGTCCGTGTCGGGATTGGAGAGGTCCGCCTGGACGATGTGGAGGTGGTTCTGGATGGTCCGGAGGTGGGCGTCGAGGTCCGCATGGCCCGTCGGCCGGATGGTCCCGAGGAGCGCGTTCAGCTCGTCGACGGTCCCATAGGCCTCGATCCGGGGGCTCGCCTTCGACACCCGGGACATGTCCCGGAGGTCGGTGAGGCCTTCGTCGCCGCGACCCGTGTAGATCGTCATGCGAGCGAGCGCTCGATGTAGGTCTCGATGTTCTCGGCGAGCGGCATGACCACCCCGGCCTCCTCGTGTTCCAGGACGGGGACGCCCCGCTGGCCGCTCACCGCTTTGACCTCGTCCCGTTCGGAGAAGCGGGCCTCCACCCAGTGGACGTCGTACCCGATATCGTGTGCGTCCAGCGTGTCCATCACCGACTCGCAATACGGACACCCCTCGAGCGCATACAGCGTGATTCCCATGCCACCCGGAAGGGTTGGCTGACCCATAGGTGTTGGGCAGTCCGGTCGAGTGCCGGCTGCTCCCGCCCGACCGCAAACCAGTATCTTCAATTGCAACGGGGTGTGACGGTCAGATATGACCGAGCTGGAGCACTACTGCCCGGGCTGTGGCGAGGACCGGACGTTTCACCTGATGGCGAGCACCGAGTTGCACCTGGGGCGGAAGACGAAGTGGTACTGTGGCGAGTGCGATTACGAGATCATCCGCATCGACGGCGACATCGATTCCGCCGCCACTGCCTGAGCTGGGTTCCGTGCTTCTGGCGCTCTTTTCTGCTTTTTCGGTTGGGATCGGGGGTGGAAGCTTGGCGGTGTTCAGAGGACGAGCTCTCAACAGCGATATCTTCGTGTACGGCTGGTCTGGGAGTGTTTCCTCTCGATACGGAGATCGTCTCAGTTGCGTTGAATCCCTGTCCGACTGCAACGACCCTGACCAAACCGCCATGAGTTGAAAGCCCTCGGCCGGCTGGGGTCGCTCTTGTCTCACGGGTCACTCCTGTCTCACGGGGTGCTTCTGTCTCACGGGTCACGACCACTCGGAGACTCCCTTCGGTCGTCTCCAGACGGTCGAGCGGTGAACGAAGGGAGCCGCGAGACCAAAGCGACCCGCGAGTCGAGGAACCAGAGCCGGCCGAGGGCTTTCAGCTCGTGGCGGTTCCAGGTGCATTATACATGCTGGAGGCGACCGGGGACGTTCCAATCTGATATCGCTTCCCTGTTCAGATAATATCCCGGGGCCAATTCTCATTCCACCGAGACGCAGTCGTCGCGACAGGGCAACGTTCCCGTCTGCGCACTCGATCAATTACCGCCGCTAGAATTCGGAACGACGAACCCCAACATCGCCACACTGCGTCCCACCCGTCGTTCCTCGGATCTCCCGGGACCCCTCACTCGGTCGATTCGGACTGCGCGTCCACGACGGCGACCGCCGCCAGGTTCACGATGTCCTTGACCGCGTCGCCCCGCTGGATGACGTGGACCGGCTTGTCCATGCCGACCAGCATCGGGCCGATCGCGGAGGCGCCACCCAGCCGCTGGAGGAGCTTGTAGCCGATGTTGCCCGCCTCCAGGTTCGGGAAGATCAGGACGTTCGCCGGCTCTTCCAGCTCCGCGAACTCGTAGGTGCCCTCGAGGATGTCCGACACCAGCGCGGTGTCGGCCTGCATCTCACCATCCACGGGGAAGTCGACGTCATCCGCCTCGCGGAGTCTGCGGGCCGCCTCCCGGGGCTTCCGGGTCCCCTCATTGTCCACGCTCCCGAAGTTGGAGTACGAGAGGAGGGCAACGCGGGGCTCCACGTTGAACGAGCGAGCCAGCTTCGCCGTGTGCCGGGAGATCTCCTCCAGGACGTCCGCCTCCGGGTCCTGGTTGACGGTCGCGTCGGCCACGAACACGATCCGGTTCTGGAAGGTCATGAGGTAGACGCCGGCCGCGTAGTTTGCGTCGGGCGCGGTCCCGATGACCTGGAGCGGCGGCCGGAGCGCCGAGGGATAGTGATACGTCAGTCCGGTCAGCATCGCGTCGGCGTCGCCGCAGTCCACCATCACGCTGCTGAGGTAGTTGGGGTCCCGTCGGACGAGTTCCTCCGCCTCGCTCCGGGTGATCCCCTTCCGCCGGCGGTCCTCGTAGAGGTGGTCCGCGTACCTGGTCAGATCCTCCGTATCGGGGTCGAACACGTCCGGGTCGAAGTTCAGCCCCAGGTCCTCGATCGTCGAAGCGACGGTGTCCGCGTCGCCGATCAGGAGCGGGTCCGCGATACCCTCCTCCCGCATCTGGTTGGCCGCGCGGATCATCTTCTCGTCGTCGCCCTCCGCGAGCGCGATGCGCTTGGGGTCGGATTTGGCCTTGTTGAAGACGATGCGCATCATCTCGCGGGCCTTGCCGAGCCTGGCCTCGAGGCGCTCGCGATAGGCGTCGAGGTCCTCGATCTCGCGGCGGGCGACCCCTGACTCCATCGCCGCCTTCGCCACGGCGGGGGCCTCCCAGAGGAGGACCCGCGGGTCGAGCGGCTTGGGGATAGTGTAGTCGGGTCCGAACTGGAGGGGCTCGTCGCCGTACGCCTGGACGACCTCGTCGGGGACGTCCTCCTTGGCGAGGTCGGCGAGCGCCTCCGCGGCGGCCACCTTCATCTCCTCGTTGATCTCCTTCGCTCGCACGTCCAGGGCGCCCCGGAAGATGAAGGGAAAGCCCAGGACGTTGTTCACCTGGTTGGGGTAATCAGACCGCCCCGTGGCGGCGATCACCGTGTCGTCCCGGGCCGCCTTCGCCTCGTCGTAGGGGATCTCCGGGTCGGGGTTGGCCATCGCGAAGACCATCGGGTTCTCGGCCATCGAGCGGACCATGTCCTGGTCGACGATGCCGCCGATGGACAGGCCGACGAAGACGTCCGCGCCCTCCATGGCATCGGCCAGGTCCCCCTCGGGCACGTCGCGGGCGAACTCGGCCTTGAAGGGGTTCACGTCCCCCTCCTCGACGCGCTGCTCCGTGATGATGCCCGAGGAGTCGCACATGATCATGTTCTCCTTGGGCACTCCCAGGGAATTATAGAAGCGCGCCGTGGCGATCCCGCTCGCCCCGGCCCCCGAGAAGACGACCTCCAGGTTCGAGATGTCCTTCTCGAGGATCTCACAGCCGTTGAGGAGGGCCGCACCGCTGATGATGGCGGTCCCGTGCTGGTCGTCGTGGAAGACCGGGACGTCCATCTCCTCCCGGAGGGTCTCCTCGATCTGGAAGCACTCCGGCGCCTTGATGTCCTCCAGGTTGATCCCCCCGAAGGTGGGCTCCATCGCGGAGATGGCGTCGATCATGTCCTCCGGGTCGTCGTAGTCGAGCTCGATGTCGAAGACGTCGATGTCGGCGAAGCGCTTGAAGAGAACTCCCTTCCCCTCCATGACCGGCTTCGATGCCTGGGCGCCGATGTTCCCGAGCCCGAGCACGGCACTGCCGTTCGAGACGACGCCGACCAGATTGCCCTTGGCGGTGTAGCGATACGCCTCGTCCGGGTCCTCGTGGATGTCCTCGCACGGTGCGGCGACGCCCGGCGAGTACGCGAGGCTGAGGTCGCGCTGCGTATTCGTCGGCTTTGTCGTCGTGATGGCGATCTTCCCGGGCGGTTCCTGCTCGTGATACGCGAGTGAATCCTCGTCCAGTCCCATGTGCTAGGGGCCTCAGGGAACCAGCAAAAAGCTACCTACTGTCGAGTGGTTATCACGTCCATTGCCGACACATACCACGGCACGTTGCCGCCACGGAGCAGGCCAGATTGCCGGCGGTTCCGGCCGTTTATCTCATCCGAATCGATGGGCTTCCGGCCCCTTCATATCACATATATTATATAGTGTCGGTGTACCGAGCGCGACCGAACGTGTGATCGATACCCCGAACCGCGCGAGGCGAGGCCGACACGCCACCGAGAACCGATCCAGGGGAACGGGAGTCAACGGGTTTCGGGACCCGTTCCGGACGCTCACAGGAAGTCGTCCAGCCCGGACTGGCTCTCGTCCTCCTCGTCCCGGTCGGCGGTCCCCTCCGCTCCCTCGTCCCGGTCGCCGGTCCCCGCCGCTCCCTCGTCCCGGTCGGCGACCTCCTCGTCATGATCGCCGTTCGCACCCGCTGCCTCGCCCCGGTCACCGGTCCCCTCCGCTCCCTCGTCCCGGTCGGCGACCTCATCGTCCTGGTCGTCATTCGAAGAGGTGTCGTCCTGAGCGACGGTGCCGGCCGTGTCCTCGCCCGAGTGAGAGTCGCCGATTGACCCCTGCGCAGCCTCGCCCCGGCTCCCCTCGAAGGCGCCATCGGAATGGTCGGCCGCCTGTTGCTCGCGGAGGGCTTCGGCGTCCGCCACGATCTCCTGGACCTTGTTCGTGTCAGCCCCGCTCCCGGTGACGAAGGCGACCTCCTCTGCGTCCAGTTCGTACCGGGCGGTCATGGCCAGGGTCAGCTCGCGGTTCCGACAGTGATGCGTCATGGCCGATAGGTACGGGAGGATCTCCCGTCTGGCCGTGCCCATGCTCACGCCGCTGTCCTCGGCGATCCGCCGCGCGATCGCATCGCGGGTGTTCCGCCTGCCCCGCGACCGGCCCAGCTTCGACCAGAAGCTCGGCGGCCCATACCGGGTCCATCCACCCTTCTCGCCCCCGCGTGCGGCAGCCACCCCGGCTGCCACGTTGTCTGTCACGTATCGCCAGTAGGAGTACTCCTGGGTGGCTCGAACCCGGCCCAGCCACCGGTCTGCCCGGGCGAGGAACGCGTAGGCAGCCGCGAGCTCCTGTCCGCTGTAGTCCTTGGGGACGTTGTCCTCGACCCAGTGGATGAGGTCGTCCGGGGTCTCGTCCACGTCGTAGGCCATCTCGAGGGCGCCCCTCGCGTCCTCCTCCTTGAGCACGGCGTCGAGGAAGGGGAAGATGCCCTCGGTGCGGTCCCGGCCGCCGGTGACGACCGCCTCTTCGGTCAGCACTTCGGTCTCCTCCGCGAGCGCCTGGAGGTCGTTGATCGCCGAGCGGAGGTCGCCGGCGTTCTTCTCTGCGAGGGCGTCGAGGGCCCCGTCCTCGTACTCGACCCCCTCCCGCCGGCAGATGTCCCGGAGGACGGGGAGGATGGAGCGGGCCGAGACGTCCCGGAACTCGATGTCCCGACAGGCGTTCCGGAGGCCGCGGCTCATGTCGTAGTAGTCGTTCGCGATGAGGACGATGGGCTGGGTGGCCTCCTTGACGAGGCTCGTGATCGCCCGCGTCCCGCCCCTGTCGGCGTTCCCGTGGATGTTGTCGGCCTCGTCCAGGACGATGAGCTTCCGTCCGGCCGTCCCACCCGTGAGCGTCCCGCTGCGGGCCGCCTCCCCCGCCACGCGGTCGATGACGTCCGCGGTCCGCTGGTCGCTCGCGTTCAGCTCGATGACGTCCCAGCCGCGGTCGTTGGCGAGCGCGTGCGCGGCGGAGGTCTTCCCCACCCCGGGCGCCCCGTGGAGGATCACCGCCTCCCGGTGGTCGTCCCACGTGTCTGCCCACTCCTGGAGGTCCTCGAGTGCGGAATCGTTGCCCCGGACCTCCCGGAGGGTCGTGGGGCGGTACTTCTCCGTCCAGTCGACCATCACTCCCCCGTTCACCAGGGGCGCGGTTAGTGATTGCGGATGGGGCCTGTCCGGGGACGCTGGGGAACCCGGGAACCGAGAAAATCCCCCCAGGCAACCTCGTCAAAGCTCCCTGGAGCGCATCATCCCCCAGGGTTCGAACCCCCATCGCTCGTAGAAGGCTCGGGCACGGTCGTTCTCGGGGTCGACGTCGAGCACGATCCTATCCATCGGGGTGTCCTGGCTCCGCGCGATGGCGAGGGCCGCCTCCATCAGGTCGTCGGCGATGCCGGTTCCCCGCTGTCCCTCCGCGACGAAGAGCTCGTTGAGCACGGCCGCGTCCCAGATGTACGAAAGTGACTCGGGGAGGACGAAGACGTACCCCTGGATCTCGCCGTCCTGCTCGGCCAACTGGACCGTCTGCGACGATTCGGCGGTACACCGCTCGACCCACTCTAGATAGGCACGTCGATAGTCGTCGCTGAGCTTCTCCCGGTAGGCCGCCTCCTTGCCGTCGGCGGAACCGGGCCCATCATCGTCCCCGGAACCCGCGACCGCGAGCTCGAACGCCCGCTTGAGCCGCCAGAGCCCCTCCCGGTCCCCGGGCTCGTAGGGTCTGATCATGAGCCCGAACTCGGCTGGCGGACGGTTAGCACTTTGGCTTCGTTGGTTCTGCCTGTGTACCCCTCCCCACAACATACGCCCCCTTTCCGTACCTGGATTTCACGGTGCTCAGGCGCCCGACTCGCGAAGCCGGATCCCGACGAGCGTGGCGCTCATCGCCACGAGGAACAGCTGCATGCCCGACCCGACCACGGGGAAGACCCGTTCGACGTGCTCGGGTTCGGGCCCGGGCGTCGGGTTCACGCCGGTCGAGTAGTGGACGGTCTCCGTCGACCCCACGACCGCCCCACCCGCGTCTGGTTTCCCGAGTTCGACGAACGTCTGAACCACCCCCCGCTGATTCGAGAGGAGTACCTCCCCGGAGAGCTGGACGAACTGGTCGCGCACCGGATAGAGGAGGTTGATCCCGTTCGTGACGAGATCCGGGGCGAGACCGCCGAAGACCAGGGCCAGAAGGGCCACGAAGCCGACCCGGGCGCCGGCCGAATCGAATGTATTCAGAAGGATGGAGCCCTCCCGATTGACATCAGCCCAGAGGACTCCGGCGACGAGAACGACGAAGAAGACCGAATGAAAGAGCGAGCGGTGAGCCCCGGGAATGACGAGACCGACGAAGGTATCGAGGTCGGGGATCGCGGCGAACACAAGCACCACGCCCAGCGTCGCCCACCCGAACTCCTCGCGGAGCAGCGCCACCGCGACCAGTCCGCCGATCGCGACGTGGACCAGCGTCGATGGCATACGTGGATGGTGGCGGTGGGCGATTATGCGTCTTCTGCTCTTTGGTCCAGACGTGGATGGGTTGTGGTGGTCGTATGGAGAGCGGTGATTGCGGTGGACTTGACAGGTTCTTCGCTTCGACCCGGTTCACCTGACCATATACAGAAAGGGCAGGCAATTGGTCAGCACGAGAGAGAAGACTGCGGCTGTCTACTGAGAACACAGTAACCGCGACCGCAACGTGCTGAAAGCCCTCGGCCGTCTGCAGGAAACACTATACCCAATACCCACACGAGTTGAAAGCCCTCGGCTGTCTCAGGAAACACTATACCCAATACCCACACGAGTTGAAAGCCCTCGGCCGGCTCGGGTCGGGGGGTGCTCACGGGTCGCTTGCTTCTCGCGGTTCACTTCTGTCTCGCGGCTCACTCCGTTCACCGCTCGACCGTTCGGAGACTCCCT
>JBDGRH010000281.1:0-10281 GCA_042218225.1 Halodesulfurarchaeum sp.
CCAATCGGGCACGGAAACTGGAGGGGCGAAGATGCGTTCGAACCACCTGATCGGAACGAATCGGGCGTGAGAGAACACTGGACCCAACCCAAGAGCCGACAGCTGGTGGGTGGCCGAGACTCCCGATTATACCCACTCTGACGATCCGGGTACCAGGATGGGGCGCGCGAACAGTCGACCACCGCCGACGTCCCAGTTCTGGTCCGTAACGGATTAGCCACCACTCCTCGAAAACAGGGCGATGGACGCCCTGCGCAGATACGAGCCGCTCATCGAGGACTTCGATGCCTTCCTCGATTCGATCCGACGGCCGCTCCCGACCACCGTCCGGGTGAACGGCATCAAGGCGGACCCGGCGACGGTCATCCGCGCCTTCGAGGAGACGGGAGTCGATGTCGCCACCCGGGACTGGAATCCGGACCTCCTCGAAATCGGCACCGAGAAGCCGGGGAACACGTGGCCGCACGTACACGGATGGACCCACGGGCAGGAGGAGCTCTCGACCCTTCCCCCGCTCGTCCTGGATCCTCAGCCGGGTGAGGTGATCTGGGCGGCTGCGGCGGCTCCGGGTGGGAAGGCCACCCAAATTGCCGATCTGATGGACGATGAGGGGCTCGTGATCGCGAACGACGACAACCTCGGGCGGCTGTCGGCCCTCCGGGCCAATGCGGACCGCTTGGGGGTGACCGCGATGGCCGTGACGAATCAGGACGCGAGACACTTCTCGATGACGGAATTCCATCACGATTCCGTCTCGCGCGCCCTCGTCGATGCCCCGTGCACGTGCGAGGGGACAATCCGCAAGGGCGGCGAGACCCTCGAGACGGCCGGGAAGGAAGCGAGTGTGGGTCTGGCCACGCTCCAGACCGAGATCCTCCAGCGGGCGGTACAGCTCACGGAGCCCGGCGGAACCGTGGTCTACTCCACCTGCACCTTCGCCCCGGAGGAGAACGAGGGTGTGGTGGACACCGTTCTCTCCGAAACCGACGCACGGGTCGTCCCCTTCGACGTTCCCCTCGAGCACAGTCCCGGTATCACCGCGTGGGATGGACACGAATTCGACGCGGGCCTCGAAGCGGCGAAGCGGTTCTACCCCCACCAGAACGATACGGGGGGATTCTTCGTGGCGAAGCTGGAGGTGGGCGGATGAGCGAGAACGTCGGAGACCGGTTCGACCGTCTCCCCGAGACGGCCGCGGAGCGGACGGTCGAGGGGCGGCCCACCCGGACCGCGGTCCTCGAGTGGTGGGAGCAACGATTCGAGATCGCCCAGTCGACGTTCGACGGATACACCTTCTGGGAGAAGGGGTCGGGAAAGATCTGGGCACTCCATCACGACCTGGAAGGGCCAGTGCGGATAGAGGCTCTCGGGATGCCGGTCCTCCGGACCAGACAGGAGCACTGGAAGCCCACGACGGATGCGGCGCAGCGCTTCGGCAGCAAGGCGACGAAGAACGTGATCCGGCTCCAGGACGATGAGGCGAGAAGCTTCCTCGCGGGTGAAGATCAGGTGATCGAATGGGATGGGGATTGGGGCTACCTCATCGCGGCACACGACATCGCCGGTCGTCCCGAGCCGATCGGCGTGGGGCTCTATACGTACGGTGAGCTCAAATCCATGATGCCCAAGGGCCGCCGGCGGCAGTTCTGACGGACGTAAAGGCGCGTCCCTGCCCCTTCGTCCAGGAGTTCATTCGGACCCGAGACCCCCAATCCGGCTGTCAACGAACAGTGATTCGAGCACGCCCCCGTCCCCAGGGACCCCGAGTCAGAAGATACTTGCCTTCGTACGGGACAGGAAAAGGCAGGAATGGAGCGACGGGTCCCGGTCCTGATGGGCGTGGTGCTTCTCGCCGCACTGGCGGGGTGTTCGGGAGGTGGCGGCGGTGGCGAATTCTCCCTCGAGGTGGCACACGAGGAGATCGGGCAGAGTGCGGACGGATACCTCGTCTTCAACGTGACCATCACGAATTCAGGGAATCAGGCACAGCGGGGGACACTTTACGTGACCGCAGATCTCAACGGGAACCAGACCGTCCGGGTCCGCGAGGTGTCCCTTGACCCCCACCAGACGACCGAGGTGACCATCCGGTACAACGTGACCTACCGGAACGTCACCAAGTTCGTGCCCGAGTCCTCCATCGAACCGCCCCAGTGAGCACGCCTCTACCGGTCGGCATTCACCACATCCACCGTTCCCTCCTGCTATTGGATGGCGGAGGACCCCGAGTCGGGATGATCGGCCCGACCCCATTCTCGGGTGCGCCGCCCGCGCTCATTCTATATCCTTAAGCGGCCGCGCCCGCTTCCTCCCCATATGACCGAAGCCGAGGAGACCCCCCAGGAGTCCACGGGGGAGCCGGACCTGTCGGATACCGAACTCGTCGCCGAGGTGGCGGCAATCGACGAGTCCCTTGCCGCCGCCGTTGTCGAGCGCATCGAGCGCATCGACGCGCTCGAGGAGGAGCAGTCGACGATAGAGACCGAACTGGAGGAGACCAGAGAGCGCCTGGAGCACACCCGCGCCGACTTCCGCAATTACAAGGAGCGCGCCAAGCGGAAGCAAGAGGAGATCAAAGAGCGTGCCACCGAGGAGCTCATCGAGCGGTTACTCGATGTCCGGGACAACCTTACGCGGGCGCTCGAGGAGGAGACCGATGACGTTGAGTCCCTCCGGGAGGGCGTGAAGCTCACGCGGAAGCAGTTCGACCGGGTGCTCGACGGGGAGGACGTCTCGCGCATCGAGCCGGACCCGGGCGATGACGTGGACGCGAATCGACACGAAGTCATGACGAGGGTCGAGAGTGACCGGCCCGAGGGGACCGTCGCATCCGTCTATCGGCCGGGGTACGAGATGGCCGGGAAGGTCCTTCGACCGGCGCAGGTGACCGTCAGCGATGGTCCGCTAGCGAAGAAGGACGATGGCGACGGGACTGAGGGGGAGGAAACCCGAACCTCAGAGGAGGACACCGAGAATGATGCGAAGACGCCGGTGGAGGAGGAAGCGGAGACGGCCGCGGAGGAAGGGGAGACGACCGAGAAGAATGACGACGCGTCGCAGGATCGATAGACCAGTCTCGACCGCCGGCCCCAGGTCGATACGTACCGATCCGTGCCACATACGAATGGCATTGCGGTCATCATATATATTGTGACGTCCGGGAACCGCGATATCGAGAAACCGCAAGCCTGCGGCGGGTACCCGAGTCGTGGTACGCGGTCGCACTAGCAAGGCTTAAAGGCAAAAAAGGGCATACATTCGTCCAAGATGGCGAGCGAGAAGATTCTCGGAATCGACCTGGGAACCACGAACAGCGCGATGGCGGTGATGGAGGGTGGCGACCCGGAGATCATCGTCAACGGCGAGGGAGATCGAACCACGCCCTCCGTCGTCGCGTTCGACGACGGCGAGCGCCTCGTGGGCAAAGCCGCGAAGAATCAGGCCGTCCAGAACCCGGAGAACACCGTACAGTCCATCAAACGCCATATGGGGGAGCAGGATTACACGGTCGAACTCGACGGGGAGGAGTACACGCCCGAGCAGATCTCCTCGATGATCCTCCAGAAGATCAAGCGGGACGCCGAGGAGTACCTGGGCCACGACGTCGAGAAGGCGGTGATAACCGTCCCCGCGTACTTCAATGACAAGCAGCGCCAGGCGACGAAGGACGCCGGCGAGATCGCCGGGCTGGAGGTCGAGCGCATCATCAACGAGCCGACCGCCGCGAGCATGGCCTACGGGCTCGACGACGAGTCCGACCAGACGGTGCTCGTCTTCGACCTCGGCGGTGGGACATTCGACGTCTCCATCCTCGAGCTCGGAGGTGGCGTCTACGAGGTCGTCGCGACCAACGGGGACAACACCCTCGGTGGCGACGACTGGGACGAGGCCATCATCGACTGGCTGGCAAACCAGTTCGAGAAGGAACACGGGATCGACCTACGCGAGGACCGGCAGGCCCTCCAGCGCCTGAAGGACGCCGCCGAGGAGGCGAAGATCGAGCTCTCCTCCCGGAAGGAGACGACCATCAACCTCCCGTTCATCACCGCCACCGACGACGGGCCCATCCACCTCGAGAAGGACCTGACTCGGGCGAAGTTCGAATCACTCACGCAGGACCTTCTCGAACGGACTGTTGGACCAACCGAACAGGCCCTCGCGGACGCCGGCCTCTCGAAATCGGACATCGACGAGGTGCTTCTGGTGGGAGGCTCGACGCGGATGCCCCAGGTCCAGGAGAAGGTCGAGGAGCTCACCGGGCAGGAACCGAAGAAGAACGTCAACCCGGACGAGGCCGTCGCGCTTGGGGCCGCGATCCAGGGCGGTGTCCTCGCCGGCGAAGTCGAGGACATCGTCCTCCTGGACGTCACCCCGCTCTCGCTCGGTGTCGAGGTGAAAGGTGGCCTCTTCGAGCGGCTCATCGAGAAGAACACGACCATCCCGACCGAGGAGTCGAAGATCTTCACGACCGCCGTGGACAACCAGACATCCGTCCAGATCCGGGTCTTCCAGGGCGAGCGGGAGATCGCCGAGGAGAACGAGCTCCTCGGCGAGTTCATGTTGACGGGTATCCCGCCCGCTCCGGCCGGAACACCCCAGATCGAGGTCACCTTCTCCATCGACACCGACGGGATCGTGAACGTCGAGGCCGAGGACAAGGGCTCGGGCGAGAAAGAGGACATCACCATCGAAGGTGGCGTCGGCCTCTCCGACGAGGAGATCGAGGAGATGAAATCGGAGGCCGAGGAGCACGCCGAGGAGGACCGCAAGCGCCGCGAGCGCATCGAGGCACGGAACGAGGCCGAGAGCGCGGTCCAGCGTGCCGAGCGGCTCCTCGAGGAGAACGAGGAGATGGTCGACGAGGACCTCGAAGAGGACATCCGCGTCGAGATCGAGACCGTCGAGGAGCTCCTCGAGGACGAGGACGCAACCACGGAGGAGCTCCAGGAGGCCACGGAGGCCCTGACGGACCAACTACAGGAGATCGGAAAGCAGGCCTACCAGCAGCAGGCGGCTGAAGGCGCAGCGGGTGCAGGCGCCGGTGCCGGTGCCGCCGGCGCAGGGCCGGGCGGGGCGGGTGCCGGTCCAGGCGCGGCGGGTGCCGGTCCAGGCGCGGCTGGAGCGGGGCCCGGTGGCGCCGCCGGGGCCGGTGGCCCCGATGAGGGGGAGGAATACGTCGACGCGGACTTCGAGGACGTCGAGGAAGACGAAGACGAGGACTGATCTGACGCTCCCGAGCAGGGACGTTCCATACTATCCATTTTCTGACAGGGCACGTCCGCGTTGAACACCGGAGAGGGGGCCGCCTGGAAGTCGGCGATGACCCCTCTAGATATGGGTGTTCGAAGCCGATCAGCCGAGATATCGGTGTCCCTCGGGGCCGGAGGTCCGGGGATTCGCTCCCGGTTGCCTGCAGAACGTTTCGATGCCTCTCCAAAGGGGGATACCAACCCCCGTACCCGGCATCCCTCGATCACTCCACCTCGTGGAGCCGTTCGCCCCGGTGGAGCCTGGTCGCGATCGAGAAGGTCTGCTCGTGCTCCCGACGCGTGGGGGTGTGGGCAGCCAGGTACCTCGCGGTCGCCATCAGGGCGAGACGCCCCTCCCACTCGTCCCCGACCGCATCGTATCGCTGGAAAGCGGCTTCGACGTTCTGGAGCGTGTGGAAGTCCGCGTCCTCGCGGAGGAGGCCCCGACCGAGCGTTCGCTTCAGGGCGGGCACACCGGCCTCCCCAGCGACATCCAGGTGCTCGCCCACCAGGGTCGCGGCGCGGTTCACGTTCCCCTGTTCGTCAAAGCATTCGAGGAGGTCGCTGCGGATGTCCGCCGGATCGCGGGTGGAGTCGGAGGCGTCGACGTCCGGAAGGGGCGCGCGGGGCTGGTTGAGGAAGCGATCGAGATAGATCGACATGGCGCCGTCGAAGCAGCCGCGATAGAGCTCGACCGCGTCGGTCTTCGCGGTCGCCCGGTGGACGGCGTTGGCGTAGACGAAGGTGTGATGCACCGTATTCCAATCGGAGAACTCGTTGTTCGTGGCGAAATAGGCCACCCGCCTGGTGGCCGCCCGGGCCACGGCGTCAGCGAGCTCTCGTTGGGTCGCACCCGCCCGGATGGCTCCAGTGAGCGCATCGATGATCGCCTCGGGATCATCCGAGAGGAGAGTCTCGATGAACCCATCCGGTTCCGACCACGTTCTCTCCTCCCCCGCCGCCAGGTGGTCCGAAAGCTCGTCGCTCGCCTCGAAGCAGAGCGAGGCCACGTCGATTGGTTGACGCCAGGAAGAGAGCTCCTCGGAACGGGTTGCACCCGTGAGCTGCTCGACCGTCGAGGCCAAGACACTGTCGGCATGGTCGTCCCAGCCGGCGTGATCGAGGATCTCCAGGGCGGAATTGATGAAGTCCAGGGTGTGCGATGCGTTCATGTACAGGTGATCGGTTGCTGCGGCGACGAGCAGCTCCGCGACGTCCTCGGGCGGCAGATTTGCCAGGGCCGTGAGGAGCACCCGTTCCGCACCGTCCCTATCCCGCACCTCGCAGTTCTCCCGGAACCAGGATTTGAGACGCTCCTTGGAGACGCTGCGGTTGTCGAAGGCGTACTGCTGGAAGCGGGGTGGTTCGTCGGCGCAGTCGCTCGCGACCTCGCGAACGCCGAGGAACATCGCACGGCGTTGGTCCCGCTCACCCACCGAGTCGTAGAGGTTCGCCATGTAGCCCAGCGTGGTAAGCCCCCGTCCCCATCCCTGGTCCCGATACCGGGTTCCGAACTCCAGGGCGGTCTCGACAGGCGTTTCGAATCCCTCCCCATGTTCGTCAAGACCGATGACGGATTTGGCCATCACCAGTGGCAGGTTCTCCTGCAGTCCGTCGGCCAGCCGGTTCCGCCAGCGCGTCTCCGGTGGCACGTCGGGTTCGGGGTCGGGGTCGAGGAACACCTGTCCATCCCTGACGTCGGTGGGGAACGTCTGCACGTCGTCGGCCCAGATATCGAACGTGTCCCCCTCTTCGAGTTCGAACCTGGCGTGGTGCCAGTGGCAGGTCAACACGCCCTCCTCGACGGAACCACGCACCAGCGGGAATCCCATGTGCGGGCACCGGTTGTCGACCGCGTACACGGAGCCCTCGTGAGAAAAGAGAGCGATGGCCCGCCCGTTCTCGCTCACCACCAGTGGTCCGTCCGATTCGAGGCGATCGAGGTCCGCAACGGGGATGTATGCCGAATCGTCTGTATCGGTCGCCATGGTGCAAGACCTGTTTTCCCGCGGACATAAGGGTTCCCTGAAGCCTGTTTTTGTTGTAGATTCGACGGGTATACCGCGTATCCGTCTGCGAAGTCACCGCCGACCGATGGTGGCCACGCATTCAACAAGGCCAAGTACGTCTGCCCGTTATCGGTGCCCGAGGAGATGAGCGAGGACTTCTACTCGTTGCTCGGCGTCTCCCGGGACGCGTCCGAGGAGGAGATCAAGCAGGCCTATCGGCGCAAGGCCGCGAAGAATCACCCGGACGTCAGTGACGACCCCGATGCCGAGGAGAAGTTCAAGCGCCTCCAGAAGGCAAAGGAGGTGCTCACCGACGAGCAGAAGCGCCAGCTCTACGACCAGCTGGGCCACGAGCAGTTCATGCAGGCCGAGAAGCAGGGAGCGACGGACGCCGGTGGCAGCGCACAGGCCGGGGGTGACCCCTTCGGTGGGATGGGTGGTATCGGAGGGACCGGAGGCATGGGGGGGATGGGTGGAATCGAGGACATCTTCGAGGAGTTCTTCGGGGGTGGGACAGCCCGCTCAGGGGGCCGGTCCCGGGGCAGGTCGACGGGCCAGGACCTCCGGACGACCCTCGAGATCGACCTGGAAGAGGCATATTCGGGAGTCACGAAGGAGGTCACGATCAGGCGGCCGGAGCAGTGTGACGCCTGCGGCGGGACCGGCCACCCACCGGATGCGGAGCCCCGACGCTGCCCGGAGTGCAACGGGCGAGGGCAGCTCACACAGGTCAGGCAGACGCCTTTCGGTCGGATGCAGCAGACACAGACGTGCCGGCGGTGTGGTGGAGAGGGCGAGTTGTACCAGGAAACCTGCAGCCAGTGTGGCGGGCAGGGAACCGTCCGCCGTGAGGCCACCCTCTCTGTGGAGATACCGGCAGGGATCCGGGACGGTCAGACGCTTCGAATGGAGGGGGAGGGGGCTCCGCCAGAGGGTGGCGGTCGGAATGGCGACCTCCTGATCGAGGTGGGGGTCCGCGACCACCCCGAGTTCGAGCGGGACGGCGACGACCTCCACCGCCGCCAGCCCATCTCGTTCCCCCAGGCGGTCTTCGGCGACGAGATCGAGATCCCCACGCTGGACGGTCGTGCCTCATTCGAGATCCCGAGCGGAACCCAGAGCGGAGAAACGTTCCGACTCAGGGGGAAGGGAATGCCGAGCCTCCGGGGTCGCGGCCAAGGTGACCTCTACGTGACCGTGCAGGTGGTCACCCCGGACTCGTTGAGCGCCGAGGAGAAGGAGGCGCTGAAGCGGTTCGCGGAGGCGGGCGGCGAGGACATCGAGGTCGATGACGGGTTCTTCGAGCGCATCCGCAACAGCCTCTAGCGAACGTGATCGACAACTGCGATGCTGGCTTCTCCCGGACCAGCTCATTTTCGGCTGGACGGATACGTTTACAATACACGCCCGTAGAGGGTGGGAGTAGTGGGTTCATCGATGTCCGTCGGGTGGGATCGATACTACGGCTGGGTGATCGCCGGTGCCTGCTTCCTGTCCGCCACGGTCGTCTACGGGCTGACCTACTCCTTCGGCGTGTTCTTCACGCCGCTGCTCCGGGACTTCCCGGTGGGTCCGGGAACCCTCTCGCTCGCCTTCGGGCTCCAGACGTTCGTCCTCTACGTCGGCGCGGTTGCCGCAGGGGGTCTCATCGATACCATCGGGGCTCAGCGGGCCGGCGTGATCGGGGCGGCGCTCACCGCAGTCGGCCTCGGCGGAACCGCCCTCAGTGGCTCGTTTCCTGTCCTCCTCTGGTGGTACGGGGTCGTGACCGGGATGGGACTGAGTGTGACCTACGTCCTCGCATATGCCACCGTGCCGCGGTGGTTCGGTGTCCATCGGGGGATGGCCAACGGGATCGCCAGCTCCGGGCTCGGCATCGGCCTCCTGGTGGTCGCGCCCGCATCAGCGTTTCTCATCTCGATGGTGGGATGGCGAGCCACGTACCTGGTACTGGCGGGGGGAGCCCTGGCAGTCATGAGCGTCGCTGTATGGTTGTTCGAGGATTCACCTGACGCGATCGGCGCAGATATCTCCGCGGAGTTTCCCGACGGCAGAGCGGGCACCGCCTCGGGCCCGCTCCTGGACCGACTGGCTGAGATTCGGGATATCGTGTGGACACCCAGATTCGCGAGCCTCGTCCTCGGGTGGGCCGCCGCGTACGCTGGCCTCTACGTCATCATGAATCATATCGTGCGATTTGCCGAGGACATCGGCCTCGCGGCCTCCGCCGGCGTGTTCACCGTCAGCATCATCGGAGTGACGACCAGTATCGCGCGGGTGACCATCGGGGCCGCTTCGGACCGGTTTGGGCGGGGGCGGGTCTTTCTCGCGAGCACGGCGTTGATGGCAGTGACAGCCGGGTCACTCCCGCTCGTCGGCTCCGCATGGGTATTGTGGGCGATCGCGCTGGTCTTCGGCATCGGATACGGTGGAGCGGGTGCCCTCCTTTCCCCGCTCCTGGCCGACCTCTTCGGGGCCGAGAATCTCGGTACACTTTATGGGCTTGCCTCGATCTCCTTCGCTATCGCCGGGCTCACGGCCCCACCGCTTGCGGGGATCGGGTATGGCATGTTCGGCGGGTACGGGCCCGTCTTCCTGGTCACCGGCATGGTGGGACTCGTCGGCACGGCCTTGATCTGGGGGGCTGGAGCCGCCCGATGACTGGAGACGGAGAGGTGGCGGGGATCTATCTCGAAGGGCGTTATGCAGTCACAGCTGGATAACGTGGCACCGCTCGGTCAGGAGAAGACGACCGGTGCCTCCTCGGGGACCGTCAACCGGACAGTCTCGCCGGTATCGATCGGGCTCTCCCGACCCTGGATGACAACGGTGAGATCCTCTACCCCACTTGCGTCCGGGTCGATGACGTAGTTGGTCTGGTCGCCCTGGAAATAGCGCTCGGTCACCTTCCCCACTATCGGTCCGTCATCGGCGAACTCGAAATCCTCCGGGCGGATGGACACCGTCACGGGCCCCTCGGCGGAATCGGTTGCCCTGATAGTGAACCCGTCACTGCCGCCCAC
>JBDGRH010000306.1:0-10274 GCA_042218225.1 Halodesulfurarchaeum sp.
GCCGAATGAGCGAGCGGGGAGCGGAGCGACCGCGAGCCCCCCGACCCGAGCCGGCCGAGGGCTTTCAGTTCGTGGCGGGTCCGGGTACTGCGTTCACTGCAGACGGCCGGGGGCTTTCACCTCGTGGCAGTCACGGTTTCCGCGTTCATTGCAGCCGGCTGAGGGCTTTCAATACGAGACGGTAAGGGGTACTGTGTATACTGCAGACGGCCGATGACGATCAAGGAGGGAACCGCCGAGTTCCGCGATCCACAGCCGATCTGTGATTGTACCACCCGACCCACCCCCTCGACTCGACGAGCTGCGACTCCAACGCTCACCAACCCAGCCACGGGAGAGGTTTAAATACGATCACCGGACCATCCCGGTGCATGTCCGATTCGCTGGTGGGAGCGGTGGTCGACAGGCTCGGCACGTCCCGTGGCACGGATCCCGGCTCGACCGAGGCCCACGGGTCCGAGCCACAGGAACCCGCGCATGGCTCCGCGACCGCTGCGGACGGACCGGACACCATCTCCCTCTCCGACCTGGCCACCGCGGCGTTCTGCCAGCGGAAGCTCTACTATCGACGCCGCGAGCCGGTGGACCCCCCGGAGGAGTACGACCACGCGATGGCGCTGGCCGGCCGGTATCGAGAAATCCTGGACCCGGACCCGGGTACCGGGCCCGATCTCCACGCCGCGGATCTCCACGTTCCCCCTCAGACCTACCGCGAGAACCTCGCCGGGGCACGGGACCGACTCGATGCGTGGGACGGCCTCGTCGAGCCGGCGGCCCGGAAGACCGTCCTTCGGGGACGGGAGGTCCACGGGATGGCCGCCAAGGTGCTCGAGGACCCGCTCGCTCCGACCATCGTGAGCCCCGGCCACCCCCCGCCGGAAGGGGTCTGGCAGCCGCAATCCGTCCGGGTGGTCGGCCTCGCGAAGGCGCTCGCCTGGGAGCGCCAGGAGCCCGTGGAGCGAGCGTACGTGGAGTACGCTCGGCATGGGACGATCCGGGAGGTCCCGCTCACGACCCGCCGCAAGGCCACCTATCGACGTGTCCGGCGCGCGGTGACCACGATGGACGGGCCGCCGCCACGGACCGGGAACGACGGGAAGTGCCGGTCCTGCGAGGTCGCCGCGGCGTGCGGGGTGCGGACCCGTTCGCTCCGCTCGCTCATCTGAGTGTGGTCGCAACGCCCACGTTGGCCCGGATCGTTCGGGCCCCCAATTGCGAATCCCGACCGCTACACCTCATCTCGCTCTTCGAGCCAATCCGCGACGGCCGCCGCCCGCTGGCCCCGGCGGATGATCTCGCCTGCAGCGACGTCCACGACCGTACTCCCGGTCCCGGGCGTCTCTCCATCGTCGAGGAGGACCGCGGCGACGTCCGCAATCTCGGGATCGAGGTCAGCGGGACGCGTGACGGCCGGGCGACCGCTGACGTTGGCGCTCGTGGCGGTGATGGGCGAGACCCGCTCCAACAGCCGGAGGGCGACCGCGTGGTCGGGGATGCGGACCCCGACCCGCTCTCGGCCCCCGGTCAGCACGTCCGGGACGGGCGTTCGCTTCGCCACCACGACGGTCACCGGGCCGGGGAGGAATGCCCGCATGAATGCCCGCTCGCGCTCGGTCGGCTCGACGAAATCGATGGCGCGTCCGACGTCCGGAACCGCGAGGGAGATCGGCTCCGAGCGGTCCCGGCCTTTGGCTTCGAAGACCCGTTCGATGGCGGCCTCGTCGGTGGCATCGGCGCCCAGGCCGTAGACCGTCTCCGTGGGGAACACGACGAGCTCCCCCGCCCGGATGGCCTCGGCTGCGGCGTCGAGGCCGGCCGACGATGGAGCCTGCCACCGGTCGGTCATTGCTGTGGCCTGGTCTGGGGGTCGGATCTGGAAAAAGCCGCCGCTTGCGGCCCTTCGACGGGCCGATTCCCCTCCATCACACCCCTGCCGCTCAGGTGGACAGTTCGTCGATGGCGTCCTCGAGGTCGTCGTACTCCGGGAACTCGGGCCACCGCTCGGCCACCCAGACGTGCTGGACCGTCCGCTCCTCGTCGATGAGGAAGAGGGCCGGCCGGGGCTCCTCGATGCCGGTCATCCCGTCCAGGGCGTGGGTGATGCCGTACTCCTCCGCGACCCCGTTTTGGGGGTCGGCGAAGAGCCCCGCGTAGTGCTCGATCCCCCGGTCCTCGATCGTGGTTTTGTGCTCGTACGGAGTGGAGATGGAGAGGCCGGCGATCTGGACCTCGTCGGCGATCTCCCGCTCGCGCAGCTCGTTGTAGATGTACGTGGTCGGGAACGCCCCGTCCATGGGGTGGAACACCAGGAGGAGGGGCCCCTCCTCGAGGAGGTCGGAGAGGGCGACGTCCTCCCAGAACTCGGCGTTCACGAGCGGCCGGACGAAGTCGGGGGCCGTCTCGCCCGCCTCGACGTGGTCCGTCGGCCCCAGCTCGGTGACCTTCGAGCGCATCACTGCCCACCCCCGTCGCCGTAGGTCCGATGGAGGTACTCGACGATGTTCGCGCTCTCGGCCATCGTGACCCCGGTCTCCTCGTCCACGATGACGGGGACCGTGCGGCTCCCGCTGACCCGCTTGATCACGTTCCGGTCGCTGTGCATCGGCTCGATGAACCGGGAGTGATACGCGAGATCGAGGTCGTCAAGGGTCCGGACCACCCGTTCGCAGTAGGGACATGCCTGCAGCCGGTACAGCGTGATCGGCGCGTCGCGGTGGGTGGCCGCGCCCGCCTCGCTTCGTGACATGGATGCCCCTCCGGGCGAGACGCCCTAAACGCTGCCGACGTCGGCGGCCGGGTCCGTTATGAGGAAACGCTAAAGGCCTCGGGCCCGGAACCCCCGGTATTGATGGGTATATCGGCGCTCGCCCCAGCCGCGCTTGGCACCTCCCTGGACGTCGGGGTCCTCACCTGGCTCGGCATCGCGGCCATCCTCGTCCTCCTGGGCCTGTCGGCCTTCTTCTCCTCCTCGGAGATCGCGATGTTCTCGCTGGCCCGCCACCGCATCGACGCCCTCCGGGAGGACGGGGTCGCGGGGGCCGAGGTCGTCCAGGAGCTAAAGGAGGATCCCCACCGCCTCCTCGTGACGATCCTCGTGGGCAACAACCTGGTCAATATCGCGATGTCCTCCATCGCCACGGGGTTGCTGGGGTACTACCTCAGCCGGGGGCAGGCGGTGTTCGCGGCCACGTTCGGCATCACGGCGCTGGTTCTCCTGTTCGGCGAGAGCGCCCCGAAGTCATACGCTGTCGAGAACACCGAATCGTGGGCGATCAGCGTGGCCAGACCCCTGAAGTACTCCGAGTACCTCCTGTGGCCACTGGTGGTCACCTTCGACCGACTCACACGCCTGGTCAACCGGGTGACGGGCGGCCATACCGCCATCGAGACCTCCTACGTCACCCGCGACGAGATCCAGAACCTCATCGAGACGGGCGAGCGAGAGGGGGTCATCGAGGAGGACGAACGGGAGATGCTCCAGCGCATCTTCCGCTTCAACAATACCATCGCGAAGGAGGTCATGACGCCCCGCCTCGACATGACCGCCGTTTCCACCGACTCGACCATCGAGGAGGCGGTCCAGACCTGTACCCAGAGCGGCCACGAGCGGGTGCCGGTCTACGAGTCCGACCTCGACAACGTCATCGGGATCGTGCAGCTCCGTGATCTGGTCCGCGAGCACTGGTATGGCGAGAACGACGATGCCGACCTCGAGGACCTCATCGAGCCGACCCTTCACGTGCCCGAGTCGAAGAACGTGGACGATCTCCTGGCGGAGATGCAGGAGGAGCGCGTCCAGATGGTCATCGTCATCGACGAGTTCGGGACGACGGAGGGACTCATCACGACCGAGGACATCATCGAGGAGATCGTCGGGGAGATCCTCGAGGGCGAGGAGGAGCACCCGATCGACCGCATCGACGAGGACACCGTCAAGGTTCGCGGCGAGGTCAACATCGAGGAGGTGAACGAGGCCCTGGAGATCGAGCTTCCGGAGGGCGAGGAGTTCGAGACCATCGCGGGGTTCATCTTCAACCGGGCGGGCCGCCTGGTCGAGGAGGGCGAGGTGTTCACCTTCGAGAACATCGAGCTCCGGGTCGAGCAGGTCGAGAACACCCGCATCAAGGAGGCCCGCGTCATCAAGCACCCCTCCGAGGACGAGCCCCCCTCCGCCGAGCAGCCGAGCGTCGAGGAGCTGTAACGTGGGGAAGGGACCGGCCGGCTGTCGACCCCCTAGTTCGTGGTGGAGCGAGGGGCGGAATCGTCCGGCTCGTCCGCTCCCTCCGGGGGTTCGACACCCTCGGCCGCCTCCGCCGTCCCGACCTCCTTCTCCGTGTCCACGTGCCAGCGCTCGACGTCCTTCTCGAAGCTGTACAGGTGCTCGCGAACCGCCTCCTTGAGGTCCTCGTCGTTGACGTTGACCTCGAGGACGAACTCGTCCTGGCTCCGGACCCGCTTCAGGTTCGCGGAGACGAGCTCGTTGTCGAAGTAATAGGGGGAGAGCTGCGTCATGACCTTCTGGTAGACGGTGTCCTCGACCTTGCGGATGGCCTTCCGCCCCGCGGTGTCGGCCGCCCTGGCCACGTAATCGAGGGAGTCCTGCCACTTCTCGACTGCGCCCTCGGCGTCGTTGTCCTCTACCCGCTCGTACGATTCTGCGAGGCGCTCGCCGGCGGACTGGAGGTCCTCGTCCGGGGCCTTGCCCTTCTCCTCTCCCTCGCCCTCGTCGACGCTCGCCTGCTCCGCCGTCTTCTCGCTGACGTCGGATTCCATCCGCTCGTGGGCCTTCGGGCGCCACTCCACCCACTCCTCGAACGCCTCGGGGTACTCCTCGGGCGCTCCCGCCTCCCGAAGTGCCGTGGTGACGCGCTCGCCGTGCTCGACGACGTCGCCCCAGTCCCCCCGGCGCTTGAACCCCGAGATGCTCTCTTCCATCGCCTGCGCTTACGGGGGCGAGAATTTACGTCTTTCCCGGATTCTGCGGCGTCCCCGCCGGATCAGCGGCCGTACGTCAGCCGCGTGGCGAACTCGTTGAGCTGGCGCTTCACCCGGCTCAGCGCGATGACGTGCGGGGAGACCATCCGCATCGTGTCCTCGTCGATCTCGATCCGGTCGCCGTCGAACGGGTTGTGCCCCTCGCCCTCGCCGAGGTCGACCGCCGTCGTCATGCTGCAGCGACCGCAGGCCTCCGCCTTGGTATTGGTCCCCATACGATCGTGCCTAGCTGGGTCCTCGTGGCGGTTATAGCTTTCGCGGGCGGCACGCCGCGCCGGATCCGACGGGTGCCAGCCAGCCCGCATCCGGCGGCCGGTCCGCATCCGGCGGCCGGTCCGTATCCGGCGGCCGGTCCGTATCCGGCGGCCGGTCCGTATCCGGCGGCCGGTCCGCATCCGGCGGTCGATCCGCATCCGCCATGAGACGACGGAACCCTGCCGGCGGACCGTCCCCCCGACCCGTCAACGGATATATAGCCGGGCGCGCCCATCCGAGTGATATGGGTTACCACGTCTTCCGGGCGACCGAGCTCGACCCGACGCCCGACCGCCCGAGCGTCCAGCGGGCCATCGCCGACGCCGCGGGCCTCGAGCACTTCGCGCTCAACCTCTACGAACCGGAGCCGGGCGAACAGCTCCCGCTCGCGTATCACTATCACCGGGAGCAAGAGGAGGCCCTATACGTCATCCAGGGGACGATCCGGGTCGAGACGCCCGACGGTGATCGGACGATCGGCACGGACGAGGTATTCATCGCGGAGCCGGAGAGTCCGCACCGTGCCTATACCCCCGAGACGGCTGATCGTGGTGCCCGCGTCCTGGCGATCGGGGCGCCCCGGGTCGATGACGCGGAGGTGTACGAGCCGTGAGCGACATCGACCGGGAACACGAGCGCGGCCACGAGATCGAGCGCCCGGACTGGGAGGACGAGTACCTCGACCGCGTCGCCGAGCGCCTGATGTTCAACTACGACCTCGAGAAGAACTACGGGGTCGCCGGGGACTCCTTCGACCTCTACGGCCAGCTGCGCATCGAGAACCAGAAGCACTTCTTCCACCCAACCCTCAACTACGCCAACCACGAGTCGGTCGAGCACCTCTTCGCCAGGCGGGCCGACTCCGTCAGGGTCACCGACCTCGAAACGCTCGTCGAACTCGGGCATCGACTCGCGGACGAGTGGATCGCCCTCGAGGAGGAGCACTTCAGCACGGACTTCAGCTTCGTGGTCGTGGTCCCGGACATCGGCGAGGAGGTCCGCGCGTTCGTCACGGACTTCAAGGACCGGAATCTGCTCAAGTTCGGCTTCTACGGCCACTACGAGATCAACCTGGCCGTGATCGCCCCGGAGCGGGAGGACGCGGTGGCGAGCACCAACGCGGACGTGGCCACCGCGTTCCGGACCTGGGAGGACCTCGAGACGGATGACGATCCGGGCCTCCTCCAGCTCATCTCCCGCCGGCTCAAGGTCTGATAGGGAGCGGGGAACCGTCTCAGGGTCGGATAGTGTACGTGGACGCACTCGAGCAGCGAATACCGCCCCGGGAAACATCGCGTTTCAATACATTCAAATTGGATTTCAGGAGGTCTGTCCGTTTCCAGCCGCGACGGTTCTGGCGAGCCCCGCCGATTCCCCGTCTTTCTCGCCATCGAGCACCATTTCTAGTGTATGCGCTCTCGGCGGGCCATATACGCCGGCGTGGTGTTTATCGTCGTTCTCGCCGGATGCAGTGGCGGCCCCGGTTCGAAACCGCCGATAGAAGCTTCAGCAGTCCCTGCTGAACTCTCCTCCCAGGCGATGTCGGCCGGTGAGTTCACGGAGGTCAGCGCCAGGACTTCCCACCACAACACCAGTGTCAGGGCCTCGATCCAGGGCGACGTGGCCCTCCAGTCGGTCAGAGAGGTCAGGGCCGAGACGTCCATCCGGGTATACCGTCGAAACACGTCGGCCGGACCGGTAGTCGTGTCCGTCTATTCCGTCCCCGCGGTGACCCTGTTCCCGGAGTCCGCGCGGGTCGTACGGAACCCGGTGGCCCCGATCGCTGTCGGACCGCTCGCCGATCGTCTGCAGTCCATCTACCGGGTCGGAAACCTCACCCGCAAAACCGGTCCGTCGGTCCGCCTTCTGGGAAATGTGACGTCCGCCACGGTGGGGGAGGGACCCGCTGAGGTGAATGGGGCCCGGGTCGACGTCACGGTTCGGATGGTGACGGTTCGGCACAACGGGGACTTCGTGACGGTCGTCCACATCGCCCCGCGCGGGAGCAGATCTGACTCGGCATCGAGCTTCCAGCAGGTCCTCGACGGCGTCGTGCACCCGAAGAATTGAGAGTCCGTCGCGTCGGTCAGTAGGCAGGTGCCAGTGTCAGTCGTCGGCCGGCTCGGCCGCTCCGGCTTCCGCACCGGTTCTGGCCTCCCTGACGTTCTCCACGCCCATCCGGACGAGTGCGACGGCCAGATAGACGAGGATGAACGCGACGATGATCTGCACGACGATAGACAGGGTATCGACTAAGCCCTTATCAGCCATCCACGAGGGGTTCAACAGCTTCTGGATGAGGTTTTGCCAGATGGCCAGGTAGAGCAATGCCGTGATGGTGATCGTTACCATGATGGCCATCGGTATCCCCGTCGAGACGAGCTGCTTCGTGCTCTTCCAGTTGGCCAGCCACACAGTAGCCGTGAGTAGCGCGAGGGCGGCCAGCAGCTGGTTCGCCCCACCGAAGAGCGGCCACAGGTCCGCCCACGTCCCGGAGGAGACCAGGATGTAGGCGACCACGCCCTGGATCCCGGCGCTCACGTACCGGTTCGTCACGGTCTCCTGGGTGGAGGTCTCCGGCGTTCCGACGACTTCCTCGAGCATGTACCGCCCGAGGCGGACGGCCGTGTCCGTGCTGGTGAGGAGGAAGCTCACAAGGACCAGGGCCATGAACGGCGCGCCGAAGCTCTGCGGGATGCCGAACGCGGTCAGGATGATGCCCCCGCCCTTTGCGAAGTTGGGGAGGGCGAGTCCGATGCCGCCACCCTGGGAGAACCCGGAGACCGCCAGGGTCACGAGTGCGGTCGTCGCGAGCAGTCCCTCACCCAACATGCCGCCGTAGCCGATGAGGCGGGCGTCGGTTTCCTTGTTGAGCTGCTTCGCGGTCGTCCCCGAGGAGACGAGCGAGTGGAATCCGCTGATGGTCCCACAGGCGATGGTGACGAACAATAGTGGGAACAGCGGCAGGCTCGCCGTACCCCAGAAGCCGTTCCAGGCGCCGATGTTGATGACCAGCGGTTGTTGGGCCGACGCCAGGATGGTTCCCACGATGACGGCCAGGAGCGTACCCCCGACCCCCGTGTAGAGCAGGAACGACGAGAGGTAATCCCGGGGCTGGAGCAGCATCCACACCGGGAGCACGCTCGCGAGGAACGCGTAGACGATGATGACCGGAACCCACAGCGAGACGTTGGGGTTGATGATGGTGGGCAACCCCATCGTGCCGCTGAACAGCACGATCGTCCCGGCCGGATACGAGGCATCACCCGCCGCGGGGGCGAGTGCCAACGGGTACTCGATGCCGACGAACACGCCGGCGAAGACCCCGGCGACGAAGATGGCCGTCCCGACGAGGAACGGGAGGTCCAGCTGATACAGCCAGACCCCGAAGATGAACGCCAGCCCGATATAGATGATGCTGGCGGTAGCCGCCTGGGGATACGCGTCGAAGACGATACCCACCACGAGGGCGAACACTGCCACGACCAGGATGATCGTCAGGAACGCGAACCACAGGAGCATGTTCTTGCCCCGGTCCCCGACGTACTGGCCGATCACGTACCCGATGGACCGCCCCTCGTGCCGGAGACTCCCGGACAGGGAGACGAAGTCGTGGACGCTCCCCATCAGCGGGTTGCCGATGGCGATCCAGAGGAATGCGGGGACCCATCCCCAGACGACCCCCGCCGTGATGGGTCCGACGATAGGTGCCCCGCCGGCGATGCTTGCATAGTGGTGCCCCAACAGGACCGGCTTCTTGGCCGGCACGTACTCCTGACCGTCTTCGTACTTGTGGGCTGGTGTGTCGACGGACTCGTCGAGTTCCACGAACTGGGCGAGGTACCTCGAGTACCAGAGGTATCCCGCGCTGAACAGCGCGAGGATGAGGATTACCAGCCAGATTACTTGCATGGTATGGAACCTCGAAGGGAGGTTTTGTCCAGTTTCACTTAAAGATTTGTCCCCGACGATGATTATTGTCCGCCGGGTTACGGGAGTCGACTTACCCAACGGTAACCGGGTGGTTCCAGCAAACTGTCGACTTTGTCAGATTTGCTGGACATGACCGGTCGGGGCTGAGAGACCTCACGAAACCCTTACGAGTGCATTATCCTCACAATATTCCGACCCCTCACTTGCTCCACCCGGTGAACGCAGCACCAGACCCCGTCCGAATCGTCCCACGGGTGGAGGACTGTCGGCCCCGACTCCGGGAGTGATTCGTTGACTCGCCTGCCGCATGCTGCCCCGTCGGAACTCGCGATTCGCTCTTCTCCTCGGACCGAGGCCCCTCTGGTTTTGGCGCCCATCGCCCTCAGAACGGTGACCCCCGGTGGGAAAGGTACCCCGACCAGCGGAAGGCCCCATCGAACCCGAATATGGGAGCCGATTCGAGCTGTCGGAGCGGTGGTCGTGAAAACACGTTGATCGGCCCCGCGTCGTCACCATCCGATCCAAGACAGTTCGGCCGGTCGTCGTTGTTTCGAGACCGATAAAAACCCATCACTCCGGTTCTTCTGGCGGCCCAACGGTTCCAGTGGGCACTCCGTCACGGCGCCATCCCGCCACCAGCCACCCAGGCCTGTTGCGCTGGGGATTCGCGGGAGACTACTGTCTTCCCATGACCGCGTCGGCCGGGACCTTGCTGTACTCGTAGAGCAGCCACGCCCAGAAGATGATCGGTACGCCCACGATGATGAGCCAGGCCACGATCTGATTTGCCATGGGTACAGGCGACTATACGAAAAGCGACATACATAATAATTTGGTATCGACGGACGATGCGATGGCCGCTAATCGGTTCCGATGTCCGGATTAAGGGAGGCTGCACACCCCCGGTGGGGACCCTTCATCGTTAGACTGGCCATCGGTCTTGACCGGCCCGTAGAAACCCACGCACTACGTGTCGGTGGGATAACTATACTGGGAGGGGGAAGAGCCAGTCTGAGTTCGAATTGTTTCACCTTGCCACAGTGAGAGTACCCGCGACCGCCACGAGGTGATCAGCCTCGGCTGTCTGAATG
>JBDGRH010000160.1:0-10199 GCA_042218225.1 Halodesulfurarchaeum sp.
CCATCCTCGGGAGGCACGCCATCGACTCCGACCAACACCCCCCGACACCCCACATGAGACACGCGTCTCTGTTCGGTCCCGCGCCAGTCGACCGTGACTCGCACGGCGGTGTGGGCGAAACCTCTCCACGAGTTGATACGGTACTGGCAATCCGACGGGGACGGGGGTCGAAAACGGGGATGTTCGGCGGTTGACCGGTCACGCGATTCCGCCGAATATACCCTATAGAGGCGCTATTACAGGGATTTAATCGTCGATTAGCGTCCGGCCATTGCGCGATATACAACCCCATTTGAATGAAGGGTGCTAGGGTTTTAGGAGGCATCCGCCCGAGAGGCATGTTACGATGGGTACACTTGGGCGACTCACGACACTCCTGCTCGAGCGGGAGTCAACGGGGGTGGTCTACGAGTGTCGTGAGTGCGGGACCGAGGTGTCCCACCCGGAGGCGACCTGTCCGACGTGCGGATCGGAGCACATCGCGAGTTACGACCTGCGAGAGTGACAGGGAGTGGGCCAGCCCGGTGAGACCGGGGGAATCACCTCGCTTGGGAGCGGGTGTTCGGGTGGAACGCATCCCCACGGGAGGAGCACAGCCGCTCTCGTCAGTCGGGGTCGTGTCGTCGGGAGTCCTCGGTTTAAATGGTGCCGATTCGGTCGTCCGTAGAAACGATTAATGGTCCGGGACCGCGCAGGTGTGTCCAATGCCCATGCGGAGGTCAACCCGATGCGCGTCGTGATACGGAGGTCGACCCGATGCGCGTCGTGATCGTCGGGGCGGGGGAGGTGGGCTCGGCCATCGCCACCACCCTGGCCGATTCCCACGACGTGGTGGTGATCGACGTCGACCCGGATCGCGTGGATACCCTCACGTATGGGGAAGACGTGCTCGCCATCGAGGGGGACGGCACCGATCTGTCGACACTCGCGGAGGCCGGGGTCGAGGGCGCCGACATGGTGATCGCGAGCACCGACTCCGACGAGACCAATCTCGCCATCTGCGGAACGGTCGATACGGTGAGCGACGCCTTCACCATCGCCCGTGTCCAGCGGATCGCCTACCTCGAGACCTGGGACAACGCGGAGGGTGCCTTCGGCGTGGACTTCATGGTCTCGACGAACCTCCTCACCGCCCACGCCATCGTCCAGGTCATCGGGATCCCGACCGCGCTGGACCTCGACCCGTTCAGTGGGGGACTCGTGGAGATGGCCGAGTTCGAGATCGTCGCCGATAGCCCCTTCGCCGACACGACCATCGCCGAGGCCGACCGGTTCGAGGGGCTGACGTTCGCCGCCCTCATCCGCGACGGCTCGGCGATCCTCCCGAGCGGGGAGGACGCCCTTCACTGGGGCGATAAGGTGGTCGTCATCGGGCTCCCGGAATCGGTCCGGGAGTTCGGCCGGGCGGTCACCCCGGAGGCCACGCCCGAGGAGGCGAGGGACGTGGTCATCATCGGTGGGAGCCGGACCGGCGAGCTTGTGGCGAGCCTCCTGGAGGACCGGGGCTTTACGCCGCGACTCATCGAGCAGGACCCGGAGCGAGCCAGGGAGATCGCCGAGGAGAACCCGGGAACCACCGTCCTCGAGTACGACGCGACCGACTCCGAGTTCCTGGAGCGCGAACACGTCCGGGAGGCGGACGTGGCCGTCTCGACCCTGGACTCCGACGCCCGCACGCTGCTCGCGGCGCTCCTGGCGAAGGAGGTGGGCGTCTCCCGGGCGCTCGCGGTGGTCGACGAGGCGCAGTACGTGGAACTGTTCGAGGCGGTGGGGGTGGACGTGGCCGTCAACCCCAGGCAGGTCACGGCGGAGGAGATCACGCGCTTCACGAGGAAGCGCCGGGCGGAGAACGTCGCCATCGTGGAGCCTGGAACCGCCGAGGTCCTGGAGTTCGAGGTCGATGCGGACAGCGTCCTGGCGAACCGACAGATCCGGGAGGCGGTCGCCGACCTCCCCGAGGGGGTCGTCATCGGAGCGATCACGCGGGGGGACGACTTCGTCACCCCCCGCGGCGAGACGGAGATCGTCCCGGGCGACCACGTGGTCCTGTTCGTCCGCGAGGAGGCGGTCGAGCAGGTCGCCGGGAGTGTCTAGATGGCCGGACTCCGTGTGGACTGGCGCGCATCGCTCTCCCTCGTCGGCACCGTGCTGCGGTATCTCGCCGTTCCACTCGCGGTCCCCCTCCTCCTTGGGGTAATCGACGGGACCGATTGGGCACCCTTCGCCATCACCGTGGTCGTGACCGTGACGCTCGGGTGGGCACTCGAGCGGCTCGACCCCGACCGCGACCTCGGTTCCCGGGAGGGATTCCTGATGGTCGCGGCGACGTGGTTGCTCGTGAGCATCGTCGGGGGACTTCCGTACGTCCTGGCGGGGATCGGGTCGCAGTCAACCCTTGCCAACCCGGTCAACGCGCTCTTCGAGTCGATGAGCGGGTTCACCACGACGGGGGCCACGGTCATGGGCGAGATCTCGACCGCGAGGCACTCGCGACCGGTGCTCCTGTGGCGCCAGCTCACCCAGTGGCTCGGTGGAATGGGGATCGTCGTCCTGGCCGTCGCGATCCTCCCGGAGCTGTCCGTCGGCGGCGCCCAGCTGATGGACGCCGAGGCGCCGGGGCCGGGGATCGAGAAGCTCACGCCCCGGATCGCTGAGACGGCCCGCGCGCTTTGGGTGGCCTACGTCGGGATCACCGCCCTCGAGATGGTGCTGCTCTACGGGCTGCACCTCGGGGGGCTGGCCCCGAACATGACCCTTTTCAATGCAGTCTCCCACGGGCTCACGACGATGGCGACCGGAGGGTTCTCCCCCGAGGCCCGCTCCATCGCGGCCTTCTCCGCGGCGGTCCAGTGGGTGATCATCCCCTTCATGATCGCCGCCGGGACGAACTTCGCCCTCTTCTGGCACGTGCTGACCGGGGAGCCGGATCACCTCTTCCGGGACGAGGAGTTCCGCTTCTATCTCGGTCTTCTGGGAGTCTTCACCGCCGTCGTGGCAGCGATCCTCTTCACGGATTCCGGCTTCCAGGCGGCCGTCGGCGTGACCGGTCCAGTCATGGACGCCATCGAGCCGACGGTCCGACACGCGGCCTTCCAGGTCGTGTCCATCGTGACAACCACCGGGTACGCCAGTATGGATTTCAATGTGTGGGGCCCCGTTGGCCACGGACTCCTCCTCGCGTTCATGTTCGTGGGTGGGAGCGCGGGGAGCACGGGCGGCTCGATCAAGGTCGTCCGGTGGCTGTTAATCCTGAAGGGAATCCGGCGGGAGCTCTTCACCACCGTCCACCCGGAGGCCGTCACCCCAGTCCGACTGGGGGGACGGGCAATCGACGAGAAGGCGCTCAGGGGCGTCTATGGATTCACGCTACTGTACGTCCTGAGCTTCGCCGTGGCGACGCCCGTTGTGCTCTGGCTCGGGTTTCGGGGGGAGGCCCTCTCCGTCCTCGAGGCGGCCAGTGCGGTGGCGGCCACGTTGGGGAACGTCGGGCCTGGATTCGGGGCCGTTGGTCCGATGAACAGCTATGTGGGATTTCCCCCGCTCTCGAAGCTCTTGATGGTCGGTCTGATGTGGATCGGCCGCCTGGAGATCCTTCCCGTGCTGGTCGTCTTCACCCGGGCGTACTGGCGGACCTGAGCGGATTCGCCACCGCAGGACCTGTGCTCACTCCCACCGGAGCCAGCGGCGCAGCCGGGACGTGATCCCCAGGTGGCGTTTCGCCATGATGACTGTGGTTCGGCTCCGCGTGGCGATCCCCTCGGGGATGGCCCCGAAGAGCAGCTCCTGCAGGAGGCCCTCCCTGGTCGCCCCCAGGACGACGAGGTCGTGGGCTCCGGTCTCCTCGACGACCGTCTCAACCACGTCCTGTCCGCTGAGAACCTCGGTCTCGACGTCGAGATCGCCGAATCCCCGGCGCGTCTCCTGGAGAAGCTCAGCGGCCTCCTGTCGCCGACTTGCCCCGGCATCTGGGCCCACCACGTGAACGAGCGTCACGGTCGCCGATTCGCTCCTCGCGATGGCCGCGGTGACGTCGGCGGCGAACTCTGCGTGTGGACCGCCCGCCGTCGGAACGAGGATCGAGGAGAGGTCCCCGTCGGGCTTCCCACCGATGCTCTCGACGAGCACGTCGCATTTCGCCTCCCGGACCACCTCGTCCACTGTGCTCCCCAGGACGATGTCCCGACGGCGCGATCCGCTCCCGGACCACCCCATGAGCACCGCGTCGGCGTCCTCCTGCTCGATGGTGTTGAGGATGGCATCACCCGGGTGGTGGGCGATCCGGATCGTGCCGCTGACGGGGACCTCGCGATCCTCGGCGAACTCGCGGGCGCTCTCGAGGATCTCCCGGCGCTCGTCGACGTACTGGTACCCACGGGAGAGGGGTGTCTGCTCCGGGAGGGTGACGATGTTCATCACCAGGATACCCCCTTCCTCCTGCTCCGCGATGTCCATGGCGGTCCGCATCAACTGCGGGACGTGGTCCGGATTCGCGATGGGCACCAGAAGCTCGTACTCCTCGTCCCCCGGATGGCTCTCCTCCACCACGGTGGGCGTCTCGCGTTCGAGGGCCTCCGGTTCGGGCCCCGAGATGACCCCGAACCACAGGCCCACGCCGATCAGCTCCGCGATGACCCCGAGGAGGAACGAGGACGGTTCGACGTTCACGAGGAGGACCAGGTTCGCGAGCACGGCGATGATCGGGACGTAAGGGACACCCGGCACCGTGAATGGGCGGTCCAGATCCGGGTGCTTCCGCCGGGACTGGATGACGGCGAGGTTGACGACGATCAACCCGAAGAGGAGCATGAAGTCGGCGAAGTGCGCGATCGCTTCGATCCCGAGGTGTAACTCGAAGGCGGTCCCGGGAACGTGGACGGCGGCCTCGGAGCCGGGACCACCTCCGAACACGACGGTGAACAGTCCGATGAACACGAGGATATACGTTCCGGTGAGGAGGACGGCTCGGTGGGGGGTTTCGAAGGTCGGATGGAGTTCCTCGAAGCGGGACGGAAGGTGATCCCGCCGGCTCATTGCGAGTTTCACGCGAGAGCCGGCCAGGATGGTGGCGTTCGCGGCGGAGAGCATGGAGAACAGCGCGCCCACGATGATGACGTAAAATCCCACTGGACCCAGGTAGTACTGGGCCGCCCGCCCCATCGCGATCTCGCCATTCTCAGCGATGAACCGCTCCGGCGCGAGGCCGTGAAGCGCCGCCTCGGCCCGGAGGAACTCCAGGAATTCGGGATCGTTGATGGCGATGACCACAACCAGTACCACCAGCGTATAGATGATGGTGACGAATCCCATACTGAAGAAGATCGCACGCGGGACGTTCCGCCCCGGTGACTCGATCTCCTCGGCGTTGGTGGCGATCGCCTCGAAACCGAAGAAGGTGATGAAGACGAGCGCGCTCGTCAGTCCGATATCCCGGAAATCGGTGAGGTACTCCCCGAAGGAACCGGCGATGACCGAGGGATCGAAGGCCTGCAGACCCCCAGCCAGGAAGAGGATGATGAGGGCGACCTTCAGGGCGGTGATGCCGATCTGGAACATCCCTGTCTCCTTTGTCCCCTTGAGGTTCACCCCGACGAGGAGAACGAGGATCACCAGTCCCCAGACCCAATACGGGATGGCCTCCGGGATGTCGAGTGCAGGGACGATGAATCGGTAGAACCAGTCGGAGAAGGAGGCCAGGTAGAACGCCGCCGAGGCGGGATACCCAAGGATCATCGACCAGCCGACGATATAGGTGAGATCCGTGTCGAACACGTTCGCGACGTACGCGTATCCACCCCCCGACTCGGGATAGATCGCGGAGAACTCGGCGTAGGCGAACGCGGTGAAGGACGCAACGACGGCGGCGATGAGAAAGGAGACGATGGCCATCGCGCCGACGTTGCTGACCGCCAATCCGGAGAGGACGAAGATTCCCGCGGCGATCATCGTCCCCACCCCGATGGCGATCGCCCCAACCAGCCCGATATCCCGGTTGAGTTCCGCACCGTATTCGGCGGACTCCTCGCTCATCGGTCGGCCTTCGATGCCAACGCGTGAAAAGACTGCGGACTCCCCCGGCAGATTGCCTCCACCGAAATACCCTGCTCCCGTCAGATCCGGGTTACCCAGACCCGGAACCCGGTATCCAGACCGAATCCGGAGACGAAACACCGCTCGATGAACTCGGCGATGCGCCGGTCATCTCCCGGAACGCGGATCCGAAGATTGACGGCTCGTTCCTGGGGCGGGCCACCCCCGCCCGCCTCGGGGTTGTCGCTTGCGTTCCCCCGTCCACGGGCACTCGATTCCTCCGTCGTCGCGCCCAGGGTGTCCCGCGAAACCTCGTGTCTGTCGACGATGGCCGCTCCACCGAACTCCGAGACGACCGACTCCAGAGCCGGACGCTCGCTCTCCAGACAGTCCAGGTTGCACCGCCCCGCACCCGCAGCGTACTGGACGAACGGCGGCGGTCCTGGGCCGGGGTCGGTGGCCCGGTCCGCCTCGACGGTGACGAACTGGCTGTCCCGCTCCCGATGGGCGGCGATGGCATCGGCGAAGAGGGCCTTCCGGGCCGTCGGGTCGTCGGCGTCGAATACGGTCATTCGGCTTCACCTAGACAGGGCGACCATGAATATTGCTCCGTCTTCCGGTACAGACTTGGGCGGGGCCGAAGTACGGCTCGATATGGCAGATCCACGCGTGTTGCTCCTGGGCCCCCCGGGTGCCGGAAAGGGGACGCAGTCCGAGCGCCTGGCGGAGACCTTCGACATCGAGCACGTCACGACCGGTGACGCGCTCCGCGAGAACAAGGACATGGAGACGGAATACGGTGCCCCACGGGAGTACATGGAGGCCGGGGAGCTCGTTCCGGACCCCGTCGTCAACGAGATCGTCGAGGTCGCCCTCGAGGAGGCCTCGGGGTTCGTCCTCGATGGATACCCCCGGAACGAGTCCCAGGCTGAATACCTCGCGGAGATCACCGACCTCGATGTGGTCATCTACCTGGACGTCAGCGAGGAGGAGTTGCTCACCCGGCTAACCGGTCGGCGGGTCTGCTCTGCGTGTGGAACCAACTATCACGTCACGTACGATCCGCCCGACCAGGAGGGCGTGTGTGACGAGTGCGGGGGTGAGCTCTATCAGCGTGAGGACGACACGGAGTCGGTTGCCCGCGATCGCATCCAGGTCTACGAGGAGAACACCCGGCCCGTCGTCGAACTCTTCCGAGAGCGGGGGCGACTGGTCGAGATCGACGGGGAGCGGTCCCCGGATGCCGTCTGGGAGGACATCCGTGAGACAGTGGTCCAGGCGGCCGAAGCGACCTGAAGTGTCTGGCGGCGGCCGAAAACCCCCTTCCGGTTTGGATGCGGCCGAGTTCACCTGAGCGGTCTCGAGCCAACAGAACCCACCTGCGGCCAGGCAACGGAGGACCGAGTAAAAGGGTTCTTTAGCACCCGTCTCCGAGGAGTGGGTAATGGCACGAACCGCGGAGAAGGTCGAGGCCCTCGTCCGCGAGAATCCGGAGTTCGAGGATATCCTCCGGGACCTTCTAGAGATGGAGGGCGAGCTCCGTTGGAGAGATGTGAAAGACGAGATGACCAGTGGCGAGTGGGGCCGCCTCCTCCAGAAGGACATCCTCGTCGAGGCCGAGGACGGGTTCGAATTCGCCGACCGGGAGGCGGTCGAGGAGGCACTCTCCGAGACGGGCGATATCGAGTTCCAGACCGATGTCGACGTCGACGACGAGGGGTCCTCCTGGAGCACGTACGATAAGGCCGCGGCGGTCGGGTCCGTCGCCATGTTCGCCGGGTACTCCATCCAGTCCGTTCGGGCCATCGTCGGAACCGCCCTCGACCTCGTACTCGGCCCCCTCGACGCGGTGCTTCCCTTCTTCGCCGTGATCATGGTGCTCGCCACGGTGACCGGCCTGTACTCCACCATCCTCCAGAACGAGCTGATGGACATGGAGCGCATGCAGGCCTACCAGGAGCGCATGAAGGAGATCCAGGAGAAGCAGAAGGCCGCGCGGGAGCGGGGGGACGACGAGGCGCTCGACCGCATCCGCGATGAGCAGATGGACGCCATGGGCGATCAGATGGGGATGTTCAAGGAGCAGTTCCGACCGATGGTGTGGATCATGCTCCTCACCATCCCCGTGTTCCTCTGGATGTACTGGAAGATCCGTCCGCCGACACACCTGCCGACTGCCGAGCAGACGATCATCCTCCCGCTCACCGGCCAGATCGAGCTCACGGCGGGAGTGGTAGGACCGCTCCAGGCCTGGATCCTCTGGTACATCCTGAACTCCATCGGCTTCTCCCAGATCATCCGGAAGTCGTTGAACATGCAGACGACCCCGTCGTAGGCCCGCTGGCCGACCCCCACTGAGGAGCCGTTGTCCGCGGTCGCTCCGTGTTCACAACCTCTTTGTCCGGTCCCGACGGAGGGAAGGTATGCTGATCACCATCTCCGGACCCATCGCGAGCGGCAAGAGCACGGTGGCCGCGTCGCTCGCCGAGGAGCTGGGGTACGAGCACGTCTCCGGGGGTGACATCTTCCGCTCGCTGGCCGACGAGCGAGGGTACACCCCGCTCGAGTTCAACAAGCTCGCCGAGGAGGACGACGCCATCGATCGGGACCTCGACCGACGTCTCCGGGATACGGCCCGGGAGGGGGAGGAGCTGATCCTCGAGTCGAGACTCTCCGGGTGGATGGCGGGAGCGTACGCCGACCTCAAGTTCTGGTTCGACGCCCCCGAGGAGATCCGGGCCGAGCGGGTGGCCGACCGGGAGGACAAACCCCTCGAGGACGCCCTCTCGGAGATGCGAGCGCGGGCAGAGAGCGAAGCGCGCCGCTACCGGGTCTACTACGGGATCGATTTCGACGATCGCTCCATCTACGACCTCGCGCTGAACACCGCCCGGTGGGGGCCCGAGGAGGTCATGCAGATCGTCCGGACGGCCGTCGAGGCCTACGACCCCGACCAGGACGAGGGCGCCGTGCCCGTGACGGACGTCCAATACGACTTCTGAGGGATGGCCGAACTCCGCCCCTCCCCGTCGGATCGCACGCCCGAGGACCTCCTCGAATTCGGGGTCGTGAACCTGGATAAGCCCCCGGGTCCCTCGGCGCACGAGGTGTCCGCCTGGATCAGAGATCTGACCGGTCGCGAACGGGCGGCCCACGCCGGGACGCTCGATCCGAAGGTGACGGGCGTCCTCCCGACGCTGCTCGGGACGGCCACGCGGCTGGTCCCGGCGCTCCTCCAGGGGGAGAAGGAGTACGTCGCGGTCCTGGAACTTCACGACGAGCCGACGGCGGACCTCGAAGCCACGCTCGCCGAATTCGAGGGGCGGATCTACCAGAAGCCGCCACGGAAGAGCGCGGTCGCCCGCCGCCTCCGCGTCCGGACGGTCCACGAGCTGACGGCGATGGAGGCCGACGACCGGCGAGTCCTGCTCCGGATCCGCTGTGAGAGCGGGACCTACGTCCGGAAGTTGTGTCACGACCTCGGCCTGGCGCTCGGGACGGGGGCCCACATGGGCGACCTCCGTCGGACCGCGACGGGTCCCTTCGACGACAGCGCACTGGCCACCCTCCACGATCTGGCAGACGCGCTCGCCCGCTGGGAGGAGGACGGGGAAGACGACTGGCTCAGGTCTGTCGTCGAGCCAGGGGAGCGGGCCATCTCCCATCTCCCCGACCTGACGATTGCCATGAGCGCGGCGGAGGCGGTGGCCGACGGCGCCCCCGTCTATGCCCCCGGGGTGGTCGACGCGTCGGTCGGTCCGGACCACGACGGGCTGGTCGCGTGTTTCACCCCGAACGGGGCTGCGGTCTGCCTCGGCCGACTCGTCGGCGACCCTGGAGCCGACGCCGGCGAAGTCGTGGATCTCGAGCGAGTTCTCGTGTAGTGGCTCGAACGGGTGCGGATTATGGCTAACAGGCGACACGCTTGGTCGGACACGGATCGTCGCACTCCCGCGGCCCCGCGTCCGGCAGGTCGTCAGGACATGGGGACGGGTTGGCCCACCATCGTATTTGAATCTGCACCCAGGAGGGGAGTCGACGGTGGGTTCCAGTCAGGGGGAGGGGGAAGCGAAGCCCTTAATGGGAGACCTCGCGTTTGCCCGGATGCGGGACCGTGGGGTAGCTTGGTATCCTCGGCGCATGGGGTGCGTCGGACCTGAGTTCGAATCTCA
>JBDGRH010000007.1:0-10192 GCA_042218225.1 Halodesulfurarchaeum sp.
CGGTTCTTCCCCGCAGTCCCGGAGACGTAGAGTTCCTGGCCCTTCTCGAGGGTCCCCGAGAAGACCCGTCCCGTCGCGATCTCTCCTGCGTGGGGGTCCATGGAGATGTCCGTCACCATGAACACGACCTCGCCGTCCTTGTCCACCTCGCGCATGTCCTTCGCGACGTCAAGGGTGTCGTCGCCGCGCCAGATGGTCGGGATGCGCTCGGGTTGGGCGGTGACGGGGTTCGGGAAGTGCTCGGCGACCATGTCGAGGACGACGTCCGAAAGCGGCGAGCGCTCGCGGAGCTCGTCCCGTCTCCCCTCGCGCTCGAGCTCGATGATGTCGCCGAAGTCGATACCGGTCTCCGCCATCGAGGGGGCGCTGATCGCCCAATTGTACAGGGCGGAGCCGAACGCCACCGTCCCGTCCTGCACGGTGACCTTCCAGTTCTCCTCCTCGAACTTCTCCTCGGCCATCCCGCGGATGAGCTCGTTCACGTCGCGGATGACCGTCTGGAGGCGCTCTTGCATCTCCTCCGGCCCCTCCTGGAGCTCGTTGATGAGCCGGTCGACCTTGTTGATGAACAGCGCCGGCTTGACGTTCTCCCGGAGGGCCTGGCGCACGACCGTCTCGGTCTGGGGCATCGTCCCTTCGACCGCGTCGACCACGACCAGGGCGCCATCGACGGCACGCATTGCGCGGGTGACGTCCCCCCCGAAGTCGACGTGGCCGGGGGTGTCGATGAGGTTGACGAGGTAGTCCCGACCTTCGTACTCGTGAGTCATGGAGACGTTGGCCGCGTCGATGGTGATGCCCCGTTCCTGCTCGTCCTCCTCGGTGTCCATGGCGAGTTGCTCGCCGGCGAGGTCCTCGGAGATCATCCCCGCTCCGGCGAGGAGGTTGTCCGTCAACGTGGTCTTCCCGTGGTCGATGTGAGCGGCGATGGCGATGTTCCGGATGTTCTCCGGCTCGTCCATGAGCCGCTCACATTGCTGGACGATCTTCTTGCGTCGGCCCATTATTGGTGCCTCCTATCCACAGGAGGTTCAAAAGGGTAGTGTTTCCCTCCGCCGGGATCCGTGGTGTGAGGGGTGAACGCCCGAGAATCGGTCACAACAGTCATGAATCCACGTCCCCTGGTATCGCCTGGCATGGATCTGCGCGTCGAGGGAGGGGGACCCACTCACCCCTTCCAACGGGCGGCAACCAGGTTCGAATCGGGCTTCGACCTGGCGAAGCCGGTCGAGGTCCGGATCAAGCCCGACCCGAACGCGAGGACGTGGACCGGACACCGACACGACGCCCACGTCCTTTCGCTCTCGGAGCGAGCCGCCAGGAGCGCCCTCGCCCCGGAACTCGCCCTTCACGAGTTCGCCCACATGCGTCGCGCGGAGGAGGAACATCCCTCACACACCCTCGACACGGAGGAAGCCCTCTTCCTCGCCTTCGCGGGCCAGCAGGTCGAGCGTGACGTGCTCCCCCACGCCTACCAGATCGCCAATCACCTGCGGGACCTCTACGCCGACGAGCTCACCTTCGAGGTGACGTCGGGCGGGAAGCTGGTCTCCTTCATCGAGTCTGAGCTTGCCGCCGCCCTTGCCGATCGTCCCCGAGATGCCCCAGAAGCCGGGTACCGGCTCTCGGGAGAGACGGACCCCGGGCTCACGGCGGTCAACGCCGCGTTCGCCCTCGCCCTCGTGGACCGGCACGGGATCGACACCGACCACCGCCTGGCCGAACTGGCGGACGCGGCAGCAGCCGACGCCCCCGGGATCGACGTTTCCGTCTTCCGGGACCGGTTCGGAGCGCTCCACTCGGACCCGACGGAACGGGAGTGTCTCCGGACACTCGTCGATCTCCTCGAGACGTACTTCGAGCACCGAGCCCGCGACGCCGGGCGCGCCGCGGACTGATACAGCGTGCGCCAGGGTGCTCCTGCAGAATGGTGAGCTGGAGAGTGAGAAGAACGCGGATCCGGACCGTCAGCGCGCCGCCGCCGCGACCCGCTCTTTCTCCTCCTTCTGGGAGACGGCGTAGGTCTCCACGTCGTAGTCGGCCGCACCGATGAGCTGCCGGGCCAGGGCCTCCGAGACGTCCACCGGGGACTTGAACGAGGCGCGGTAGGTCCCCTCGGCGATGAACTTGAGCGCCTGGTCGACCCGGCGCTGGGGGGCCGTGTCGACCGCCTTCGGGACGGAGATGCCCCCGTATTTCAGGCGCACGGTCTCCTCGCGGGGCGCGGCGTTCTCGATGGCACGGACGAGGACCTGGACCGGGTTCTCCTCCGTTCGCTCGTGGACGATCTCGAACGCCTCCTCGACGATCTTGAGGGTCTGTTGCTTCTTGCCCGTGTTCTCGGCGGTCTGCATCAGCCGGTTCGCGAGGCGCTCCACCACGCTGATCTCGGACTTCTTGAACTGCTTTGAGGCGTGGCGGCCCATGGTGTGGGCGATTGGGGTGACGGCGATGTAGCGCCGGGTGCTGGGGTCGCGGTACTGGATACCCGATACCTCCCAGCGGCCGAAGAGCTTCGCCGCCGCCTCCTCTTCTTCGGTCCCTGCGGGCTTCTCCGGCTCGGGTGCGTCACTCGACATGTTATCGCACCGGCTTCTCCGCGTTGCCCCGCACCAGCTCGATGAGCGAGACGCCGTTCACCTTCTCGACCTTGTAGTTCACACCGGAGAGGTCGCCCATGGCGCGACCCTTCGCGCCCCCGATGCCGGCGATGGTGACCTCGTCGTGCTCGTCGATGAAGGAGATGGCCCCGTCACCTGGCGCGAAGGCGGTCACCTGTTTCCCGTTCTTGATGAGCTGTACCCGGACGCACTTCCGGATGGCGGAGTTCGGCTGTTTGGCCTCGATGCCGACCTTCTCGAGGACGATGCCCCGCGCCTGGGGGGCACCCTCGAGGGGGTCGGACTTCTTGCGGAGGCCCCGCTCGCGTCGTGCGTACTCGGAGTCGGACCACCGGTGGTTCTGGCGGTCCTTCTTGAGCTTGCGAGCGGCGTACTTCCCGTTCGGCATACGCCGGGATAACCTGTGCACGTACTTAAACTCGGCCTTTCACCTGCACCTTTTGCTGCGGGCGCGCCTGCGGCGCGCCCTGGCAAAAGCTGCACCAAAACCGCCGTCGGACCCCCTCCGGGGGTCCTCGGCGACCGCGTCCGGCGCGGAGAATCGGCTCCCTCGGGTCCTCCGGACCGCTTGGTCGCCGAATGCTGGCCCGATCCCCGTTCCACTTGCACTTTCGGGGTGAATTTCCGTACCCCTCGTGGGGACGGCCATTCGGTTTCCCCCTGGGAACCCCCAGAACCGATTACTGCGATCCACATCGTTCCCCTTTCTGCAGGGTGTTGGTGCTCTCTTTCCAATCCAAACTTCCAAGCTGTTCCCATCGGGAAATCGGTAGGAAACCGGAGACTGGAACCCGGAAGCCGAACACCACGACGGGACGTGTTGGGTTATATCGATTCCCACGCTCGACAGGACGTCACCGCTTGCTCGGTGCAAGATGCCGTACCCCGGTCATCACGCTGGATCGACTGAAACCCACCGCGATCACGGTCAGGTTCGGGAAGAACCACCGCCTCGCTTCGTAGTTGTTTGAGGTCATCATGGGACTCTTGTGAAGGGAGCCACCACGGGGCAATCGTTCGCGCCACGAGCGGTCCGGAGGACCCGAGTGGCGCGATTCACCGAGCGCGAAGCGCTCGGGCCGACGAACCCCCGAAGGGGGTGAGGAAGGCTTTTGGTGCAGCGTTTACCAGGGCGCGTCCGGCGCGCCCGCAGTAAAAGGTGCCTATGTGAGCTGGATGTCGTCGATGTCGAAGTGGCGGGCCGCCAGCCGCTTCGCCCCCTCGATGTTCCGCCCGCCGCTCCCGATGGCCACCCCCTTGTCGTCGTGGTCGACCTCGGCGTAGGCCACCGTGTCGTTGTTCTCCGAGATGGTGACGTTATAGACGGCCGCCGGGGCCAGCGCATTGGCGACGAACCCCTCCGGCGTGGGTGCGTCCTCAACCAGCTCGACGTCTCGGCCCAACGCCTCCTCGAGACGCGAGACGCGGGACCCGTCCGGGCCGATGGCCTGGGCCATCTCGCCGGTGCTGACCACGTAGAGGACCCGCTCGTACTCGTCGTCCACCACGCAGTCGACTGCCTGTGCGTCGGTGATGTCCTCGAAGACGGCGATGTACTGCCGGGCCTCGTCCGTGAGGGTATGGGACATCTCAGTCCGACTTCGAAGCCGTCATCCGGAGGTCGACGTCGCCGGTGCCGAGCTTGACCGGCTTCCCGACGATGACGTTCTCGATGACCCCGTCGAGGTCGTCGGCCTCGCCGTAGATGGCGGCGTCGAGGAGGTGGTTCACGGTCACCTCGAAGGCCGCCCGGGCGAGCACGCTCTCCTTGCTCCCGGAGATGCCGTGGCGCCCGATCGACTGGATGGTCCCGTCGTTCGTCATGATGTCGGCGACCAGCATGAGGTGGCGGACGTTCACGTCGCCGAGCCCCTGCTCCTCGAGGGTGTCCATGGTCTCCTCGATGATGGCCTCGCGGGCCGCCTCCACCCCGAGGGCGTCGTAGATCTCGTGGATGTTGTTGCAGGTCGTTCGGGTGTCGTCGACGCCCTCGATCTGCATGACCTTCTTGAAGGCCGAACCCTCCGTGTACAGGACGAACTCTTCGCCCCGCTCGGTCTCCTCCTTCCGGATGACGACGCGGGAGATGTCCTCGATGCCCTTGAAGACCACGTCCCGCAGCTTCTCCACAAGCTGGAGGAGTTCGCGATAGCTGGGCTGTTCGGGGCCGAACTCGATGATGGTTCCCTGCTGGGTGACCTCCACGCCGAGGGCGCTCTGGATGTCGTCGGCGATCTCGGCGGCGATCGCCTCCGTGTCCTCCATGGTCGGCCAGCGCTCCTGGAGGGTGTCCTCGTTGAGGTCCACCCGGACGATCATGTCCGCGACGTTGGTCGAGATGTCCCCGAGTGCGAGGATCTTCGTGGCCTCGATCTGCCAGACCACCTCGTGGGCCTTCTCTCGATTCGTCGCGTACTCGTCCTCCAGATGGACGGTCATCATCGGGGTATCGGGTTCCTTCCTGGCGTCCACCAGCTCGATCAGGCGGGGCAGGCCCTGGGTCACGTCGATCTCGGCGACCCCGGCGTAGTGGAACGTGTTCATCGTGTTGTGGGTGATGAGCCCGGACGCAGTGGTGAACGTCTCGAGGCCGGAGACGCTCACGTCGTAGACGTAGTCCTCGGTCGTGGGGACCTCACTGATGGCGGTGATCCGCTCCCAGACGACGTCGCCGTCCACGGCCTCCTCGAGGGTCTCGAGCGAGTCGGGCTCCCCGTCCGTCCGGTCCGAGATGGTCTCCACGAGGCGTGCCAGCCGGGCCCGACCGATCCGCTGTCTCTCGCTCGCACTGTGGACCGTTCTGGAGGGGAGATCCGCCGCATCTGCGGCCCGTGCGAGCGCGTCCCCGAAGTTCGGAATCTGATCCGTCCCGTCGGGACCGTCGGCGGAAACCGACGCCGCCAGGCTGGAAAGGGCCTCAGCCCGCTCGCCCACCATTCCGATCCGGTCGGCGAAGCGGGGGACGAACTTCTTCGGGATGCGAAGCGTCGTGGAGTCGCCCTGCGTCCCGAAGCGCGCGTAGATGTCCTCTCTGGCAAGGAGCAGAGCGATCCCTTCCACAAGGGGTCGGGACGTCGAACTCGCCCGAATCGAGTTCTTCCCGACGTTCCCGTCCCCGCTGAAGTACCCCGCGAGGAGGCCCCGGACGAAGGACGAGGGGGCCCCATATGCCACGTCCGGGACCACTTTCTGTCCGTCCTCGAGACAGGTCTCTCGGATCAGATCGGCCAGCACCTTCCCGTTGACCCGGAGGTCGTGCCCGACGCCGAAACCGCTGTGGTTCTCGTACTCGTTGACCGAGAGGTCGAACCGCTCGGCGACCGACCGAACCTCGCGCTGGAATTGCTCGTCGACGTTCGAGATGGAGAGATAGTAGTCGGTGACCGAGCCCTCGGCGAGCCAGGCCCCGAAGAGGAAACCCGTCCCCGAGTCGAGGGGAAACGATTCGGGCAAGCCGACGGTCCCCTGGACGGGATAGACCGTTCGCTCCTCTAGAGCACCCTGCTGCACAGCGGCTCGCTTATTGCGAACCTGGTCTGGACCGCCCGGATGCTCCGTTACGCCCCCGTCTGTGAGCGTCGACGTGAACCAGTACTCCTCGCTCGGGAGACGCGCTCGCAGGTCCATCTCCTCGGTGGCATCCGGCTCCGGGAGTGAGCCGACGATCGGCAACCAGTCGCCCTCGGAGAGATCCCGTCCGGCCACCGGAACGACCGTGTTGTCCTCCCTGGTGACGAACGAGTGCTCCGCGGTGGCACGGATGCTCCGTCCGGACTCCAGCTCGATACGGAGGAGGTGGTCCGGGGCCTCGTGGCGGCTCACGGCCTCGATGGGCTTCCAGTCGATTTGTTCGTCCGAGCGAAGGCTCGGGACGGCGAGATGGTCCGGAGCGAGTGCCACCTCGTGCTCATCTCGCGTCCTGACAGCCTCCGTCCGGAAGACCGACTCGACGAGATCCCGGATCTCGACGAGACGGGTTTCCCCGCCATCGCGGACCACGATCCGCTCGTCCCCGGGGATAGACATCTGTGTTCCCGGCTCCCCGATGGACTGTGCCGAGACGGTCCCCACCGGGTCGAGCGGATCGACGCGGGTATCCAGGTACTGGGCCTCGACCGCCTGGGTGATCTCCTCGACCTCCTCGAGCGTGACTCCCTCGCGCTCCTCGATCGTGTCGTAGATCTTCTCGCGGAGACGCTTCGGGAGCTCCGTGTCCCCTACGATGGCCTCCATGTCCTCGGTGACCTCAGTCATCCGACTCCACCTCCCATGTCGGGCCGTGCTCGGAGAGGTTCGTCGGTGGCTCCTTTCGCCCCAGGAACTCGGCCTTCTCCGACTCGTCCTCGAACTCCGCCTCGAGGATGCGGTCGGCGATCTGCTCGACGTCGATGTCCGTGTCCTCGGCCGAGGAGACCTCGACCGGGCTGGTCCCGTCCTCGCCGAACTCGAACTGCACGATCGTATCGCTGGTGTCCCGGACCGTCCCGTCGTACTGGGTCTCGAGCTCGGAGAGAGCGTTGATGAGACGACGCTGGAGGTACCCGGACTTGGAGGTCCGGACGGCCGTGTCCACCAGCCCCTCGCGGCCACCCATCGCGTGGAAGAAGAACTCCTTCGGGGTCAATCCGCCCGTGTAGGAGTTCTCGACGAAGCCATGGGCCTCCGCGGAGAGGTCATCCGGCTTGAAGTGCGACAGGGTCCGCCGCTCGTATCCGCGGTTGATCCGCTCCCCGCGGACTGCCTGCTGGCCGACGGCGCCGGCCATCTGCGTCAGGTTGAGCATCGAGCCACGGGCCCCGGAGCGCGCCATGATGACCGCCGGGTTGGTGTCCTCGAAGTGGTCCTCGGCGATGTCACCCGCGGAGTCGCGGGCCTTCCCCAGCGTCTGCATGATCTTCATCTCCAGGGTCTCGTCGATGGTGCGTCCCGGCAGACTCTCGAGCTCCCCTCGCTCGTAGGTCTCGATGAGCTCCTCGACGCGGTCGTAGGCGTTCTCGATGGCCTCGTCGATCTGCTCCTGGGCCGCCTTCGGGATGGTCTCGTCGTCGATACCGATGGAGAACCCGAAGTGCATGATTGCCCGGACCGCGAGCGCGGAGATCTCGTTGATGAGCTGTCGTGCCCGGGTCTTCCCATAGACCTTCGCGACCGTATCCACCACCTCGCCCCCGAAGGCACCAACGGCGTCCTCGTCGATGGTGCCGTCGACGAGGCGCCCGTCCTCGATGTGGACGGTGTCGCCCGCGGAGCTGGTGAACTCGAGGTTCAGCTCCTCCGGGAGGAGCTCGGAGAAGAGCTGTCTCCCGGTCCAGTACGGGGTTCCGTCCTCCGCCTCGCCCGAGGGGTCCGGGAGCTCGTCGATGCTCGTCTGACGGAGGAGGTCGAGGGCTTGGGTCTCATTGAAGTGCGGGTTCGTATTCGTGAGGAGGTATGTCCCCGTGATGTGGTCCTGGATGGAGCCGACGATGTTCTCCCCGAAGCGGGGGCTCAGCATCTGCTCCTGTACCCGCATGAGGACCCTGGCCTCGGCCCTGGCCTCCTCGTTCTGGAGGGCGTGCATGTTCATCTCGTCCCCGTCGAAGTCTGCGTTGTACGGCGGACACACGGTGGTGTTGAGGCGGAAGGTCTTGTAGGGCATCACCACCACCTCGTGTGCCATGATGGACATCCGATGCAGCGACGGTTGCCGGTTGAAGATCACGATGTCGCCATCGATGAGGTGGCGTTGCACCTCCCAGCCCGGCTCGATCCGCTCCGCGAGCTCCTCGGAGACCTTCTCGGTGACACGCACCCGTCGCCCATCGGGTCGCTTCACGTAGTTCGCCCCGGGGTGCGCATCGGGGCCGTTCGAGACGTATTTCTGTGCCCGCTCGAGGTTCTTCTCGTTGACCACCATCGTCTGGGTCATCTCGGTGGCCACCCGCTCCGGGACCCCGACCTCGTTGAGGGAGAGGGTCGGGTCCGGGCTGATGACCGTGCGGGAGGAGAAGTTCACGCGCTTCCCGGAGAGTGAGCCACGGAACCGACCCTCCTTCCCCTTGAGGCGCTGGGAAAGAGTCTTCAATGGGCGCCCGGACCGGTGCCGGGCGGGGGGCGTCCCGCTGATCTCGTTGTCCATGAAGGTGGTGACGTGATACTGCAGGAGCTCCCAGAGGTCCTCGATGATGAGCTGGGGGGCGCCAGCCTCCCGGTTCTCCATGAAGCGCTGATTGATCCGGATGATGTCCACCAGCTTGTGCGTGAGATCGTCCTCGGAGCGCTGTCCATTGTCGAGGGTGATCGACGGACGGGCGGTGACCGGCGGGACGGGGAGGACGGTGAGGATCATCCACTCCGGCCGGGAGTTCGTGGGGTCGATCCCGAGGACCTCGATGTCGTCGTCCGGGATGTCCTCGAACCAGTCCCGGATATCCGAGGGCATGAGCTTGTTCATGTCCTCGGTCGTGAGGTCGGCGTCAAGTGCCCGCTCGATCGCCTGCCGGTCCTCCCGGCGGGGTCGGAATTGACCCGAGAGGATCTCGTTGACGCGGTCGAGGGGGATGTCCGTCTCCTCGGCGAGTTCCTGTGGGGAAATCCCCTCGTCCTCCTCGTCCTCGGGGTCCGGCTGCATCGCCTGGGCGATGCGCTCCGAGTAATCCCCCGCGAGGACCTCCTGGACCTCGTAGTACGTTGTAGGCTTCTCGTGCTTGACGTCGTACTGGGGCTCGCCACAGTGGGGGCAGGCGTCCTTCTTGCGGGCCTCCCTGATGGCCGCCTTCGTCACGTCAGAGATGTCCTGGTGCAGGCTCCGCGTCCGGGAGAGCTGGTCGCGGTACGTCTCCCGCTCCTCCTCTGTGAGGAGGAGCCGCGAGCACTCCCTGCAGGTTCCCCGGAGGAGACGTCGGATGAGCTTGGCGAAGCCGACGTGGATGACCGGTGCCGCGAGCTCGATGTGTCCGAAGTGCCCATTGCACGAGCCCGAGCGCTTCCCGCAGGTCTTGCACTCGAGCCCCGGGTCGATGACTCCCAGCCGTGGGTCCATCAGCCCCATGTCGATGGGGAACCCGTCGTCGTCGTAGGTGTCTGCCGTGATGACCTTCGTGGCACTCATCTCGCGGTACTCCTCCGGGTCCATCAACCCGAAGCTGATCTCGCCGATGGATTTGGGGCTCTGTCCGATGGACATGGTTAGACGGCGTCCTCCAGTTCGAGTCGCGGGGCGATGCCAAGCGCCTTCATCTCGTCGAGAAGGAGCTTGAACGCATAGCTCATCTCGATGCGATGCACGTCGGTCTCCTCACCACAGTTGGGACAGTACACGCGGCGCTGGTCGATGTTCTCGACGGCGGTCATCCCACAGTTCCCGCAGACGTAGACGTACTCCTTATCGGAGGAATCGAGAAGGCGCTCCTTCAGCACCATCGCGGCGCCATGGCCGATGACGGTGTCGCGCTCCATCTCGCCAAGTCGGAGGCCCCCCTCCCGGGCGCGTCCCTCCGTGGGCTGGCGGGTGAGGACCTGGACCGGTCCCTTCGACCGGGCGTGGATCTTGTTCGACACCATGTGGTAGAGCTTGTGGTAGAAGATGGTGC
>JBDGRH010000131.1:0-10051 GCA_042218225.1 Halodesulfurarchaeum sp.
GCGGAGCGAGGGCGCCGCCGAACGAGCGAGCGGGGAGCGGAGCGACCCGCGAGCCGCGGGACCCGAGCCGGCCGAGGGCTTTCAACTCCTGGCGGTCGGGGTTACCGCGTGTACTGCAGGCGGCCGAGGGCTTTCAACGCCTGTTGGTTCCGTTTATCAGGTTCACTCCAACCTGCCGAACGGCCTCGAAACGAGGAGGCCAGAGACAATCCGCGAACGGTTCACCCGAACTCTAAGGCGAGCCCTGCATCTCGACGAAGCGGACCCGGCTCATCTTCGTCCGGTCGAGCGAACCATCGGGTCGTTTCTCGGCCGACACGAGCCACTGTGCCCTGCTGCCGATCGGCCCGAGCAGGTGGCCACCGACCCGGACCTGCTCGACGACCGCCTCCGGGAACTCCGGCGCGGCGCAGGTCAAGTAGGCGGCGTCGTATGGGGCGTGCGCCGGCCACCCGTCCCAGCCGTTCCCCGCCCGCACCGAGATCTCCCCGTAGCCCAACCGATCGAAGCGGGCGCGGGCCTCGCGCGCGAGCGATTCGAAGTACTCGACGGTATAGACGTTCTCGGCGCCGACCACCTCCGCGGTGACCGCCGCGTGGTAGCCACACCCCGTCCCGATCTCAAGGACGGTGTCCCCCGGCTCGACCTCCAGCGCCTCCACCATGATCGCGACCATGTGGGGAGCACTGATCGTCTGTCCCTCGCCGATCGGGAGGGGGCGGTCCGCGTAGGCGTGTTGGCGCTGGGACTCGGGGAGGAACTCCTCGCGGGGAACGGCCCGCATCGCCTCGGCGGTCCGCTGGCTCAGGGATTCGCGCCGCTCGAGGCCGTCGACCAGGGCGTGTCGTGCCCGCTCGAAATCATCGGGGTCGTCCTCCCCATCCCGCCCGAACATCCTCGATCACCACGCCGACCACGCGGTCTCAGTGCGCTCGTCGTATCCGTACACCCGCTTTGCGTCCTTCGCCGCCACCGTGTCACCCGGCTGTCCCAGCTTCGCGAACGGGTACCGCTCGACGGCCCTCTCCCTGACGTGGATGTCCGTCACCGTGAACTCCTCCTCGTCGAGGGTTTCGGTCTCGCCGACCGTGAACTCGTAATCGCCCGGGAGGTACAGTGTCACGCTCCGGCTCCGGTCCTGATTCCCATCGCGGGGATGGAGCGTCACGTCCACACTCACGTTGTCGACCGCCCGGGTCCAGAAGGTGTCCACTTCCGATGCGTCGGCGGCCGACACGCGCTCCTCGGGGCCGACCTGGAGGTCGGTGATACGCACCTGCATGATCGCCTCCGCCGTCTCGAGGACGAACTCCTCCCCCACCCGGACCCGCTCGTCGGCGGGGACCTCGACGGTGGTGGAGAGCGACTCCCCGTCCTGGGAGACGATGACATCGCGCTCGACCGTCCGCTCTTGTTCGATCGGGATCTTGTGAACGTGCCCGCAGTCCCCACAGCGGACCGTCGCCCGTCCCCCACCCGTCGAGAGCACCTCGTGGACCGTCTCGAGTTCGGGCGAGCACGACGGGCAGGTGCTGGCCACCCGATCCGATTCCTGTGTCATGTGGCCTCGTAGCCCGCGAGTCCCTAAATATCCGCGGAGTCCACGGAGTCCCCGGAGGGACGTGGGAGTTCGACCTGCTCTCCGTCAGCGAAGACCGCCGGGTCCCTGATGATCCCGTCGAGATGGATCGGGGCGTCCGTATCCCCGCCGATCCCCGCATCGTCCCCGATCGCCAGATGGACTGTCCCCGCGGCCTTCTCGTCGAGCAGGACGGACCCGACCAGGGCGGTCACGGCGACGTTGGCCCCGATACCGAGCTCGGCGAGGTTGTACGCGGCCTCGCCCACCGCCGAGGCAGCCTCCTCGACCGCCTCCCGAACAGCCTCGTCGCTGATCTCGGTAATGTACCCGTTCTCGACGACGAACTCGAGCTGCGTTTCGGGTTCGAGACGGCCGTGGGGCATCATCGTCCCGTCCACCACGTACACCCCGTCGGCGGTCTCCGGGCTGACGAAGACCTCGCCGGCGGGCAGGTTCGAGAAGTCGCCGGGCTCGTGGATCGTCCCGGTATCCTGACGCCACTCCCGCGTCCCCGGCTCGACGGTGATGTCGGTGCCGTTCGGGGCCGTGACACGGACCTCCGCTGCACCCGCAAGCTGAGTGTGAAGGTCCTCGCAGTGGCGAGCGATCCGCTCGTAATCGGCCTCGAGACCCGTCGTGAACACCTCCCGGGTGATCCCCGGGAGAGTCGCTCCCCTGGCCCCGGCGTCGGTCGCCCGGCTCCGCGCGCGGGTGTGACTGAGGCTCTTCGTCGTCGGGGCGAGGAAGGTATCGGTCTCCGCCAGGGCGGCGGCGACGGCCCCAGGTGGCTCCGCGCCGTGTTGCTCCCCGGGAGGGTACCGGAGGAGGACGGTGTCATCGCTTTGCTCCGCCGCGACGTCGTAGAGGGCCTCGCCGATCTCCAGGCGCTCGTCGTCCGTGACCACGAGACACGACTCGTCGGGTTGGAGGGCGAGACACTGGTGGACGGCGGTTTCAGCGGCGCGCGCCAGGCTCATGTGACGGCCGTCGGCTCCACCGTGGTTAGCGCTTTCCCTTGGGAGAGCGCGTGGAAGGGAACCGACGACCGGCCTCCAGTCGAAATCGTCTCGCAATCGTTTTCTCCCTCCGGCCGGGAGTCTCGCCCATGGTTCGGGTCGGGATCAACGGGTACGGGACCATCGGGAAGCGTGTGGCGGACGCGGTCCGGGTACAGCCGGACATGGAGGTCCTCGGGGTCGCGAAGACGCGCCCGAACTACGAGGCAGCACAGGCCCTCTCCCGCGGCTACGACCTCTATACGGCGGTGCCCCAGCGGGCCGGGAAGTTCGAGGAGGCCGGGATGGAGACCGCCGGCCACGTGGACGAGCTCGTCGAGGAAAGCGACATCGTCGTCGATGCGACCCCGTCGGGGATCGGAACGGAGAATAAGGCCCTGTACGAGGAGCACGACACCCCGGCGATATTCCAGGGCGGGGAGAGTCACGATCTCGTCGACGTGAGCTTCAACGCCAGGGCGAACTACGCCGCGGCGACGGAGGCTTCCTACGTGCGGGTCGTCTCCTGCAACACGACCGGCCTGGCGAGGCTCGTGGCTCCGTTAGAGGAGGAATTCGGGGTGGAGAAGGTCCGGGCGACGCTCGTTCGTCGGGGCGGGGATCCAGCCCAGAGCGGCCGCGGGCCCATCAACGACATCCTCCCGAACCCCGTCTCGCTACCCTCCCATCACGGCCCGGACGTGAACACCATCTTCCCCGACCTCGACATCGACACGATGGGGCTCAAGGTGCCCGCCACGCTCATGCACATGCACTCGGTGAATGTCTCCCTGGCCGGGAATCCGGGAGCCGAGGAGGTACGGGCCACGGACGTCCGGGACCTGCTCGCCGCGGAGTCGCGGATCATGCTCATCGGGCAGGACCTGGACATCGACGGGACCGGCGCGCTCAAGGAGTATGCGCTGGACCAGGGGCGCCCGCGTGGAGACCTCTGGGAGAACGGAGTGTGGGCCGAGTCCGTCACCGTCGTCGACGGCGACCTCTACCTCTTCCAGGCCATCCACCAGGAGTCAGACGTCGTCCCCGAGAACGTGGACGCCATCAGGGCGGTGCTCGGGGAGGCCGACGCGGAGACGAGCGTGGCCAGGACCAACGAGGCGATGGGGCTGTCGTGAAGGAAGGACGGCGAAGTCGGACCACGCACCCCCAACCCGGACCGGCCCCATCCGAATCCTTTTCCCCGACCACGCCCAATTTCCGCCCCATGAGACGTGACGACCGTGACGACCCCTTCGACGACATCTTTCGGGAGATCGAGCGCATGATGGACGAGATGATGGGGAACGTGCAGGACCAGGCTGGCGGGTACGGCGCCCCGCCGGGGCAGGGCGGCAGCGGGACCCACGTGGACGTCTACGAGAACGAGGACGAGATCCGGGTCGTGGCGGACCTCCCCGGCGTCGAGAAGGACGATATCTCCCTCCAGTGCGACGGAGAGTACGTCACGATCGAGGCCGCGAGTACAAACCGGAAATACGACGAACGGGTGCCCCTCCCCACACGCGTGGATCCCGAAAGCGGGAGTGCGACGTACAACAACGGCGTCCTCGAGGTCGCATTCGACCGGTCCGAGGACACGACGGATATCAGCGTCCAGTAGCCGTCCCCTCGATCACCCCCGCGAGCCGATCGTAGAAGTCCCCGACGTACTTCTCCGCTCGGTCGATGGTCGGCCGCGCATTCGTCTCCGTGATGACGGTCTTCTCCTGGGAGACGAGGATATCCACGCCCAAAAGCGGGATGTCTACGACCTCCGCGGCCCGCTCCGCAAGCCGGAGGACCGGCGGGGGCGGAGTGACTCCCTCGGCGGTGGCTCCGAGGTGGACGTTGCGTTTCCACCGTCCCGCCGCTGCGTCGTCCGCCGGGAGCGAGCGCTCGACCGCGCCGACGAAATCGCCCTCGAGCACCATCACCCGGTAATCCCGGGCCGTCTCGATCGCCTCCTGGATGAGATACGAGCGATCCCCGGTCGCGGGGAACTCGTGGAGGAGGTCGAGGTAATCGGTCGCCCCGAGAAGCGAGTCCACCTCCCCAACTTTGAGCACCCCGGTTCCCCGGGTCGTGGAGTTGGGCTTGACGACGACCGGCGGGTCGAACCGCTCGAACGCGTCCCTGACAGCCGCGTCGTCCACCGGGTTCGAGACCAGGACGGTCTCCGGGACCGGCAGGTCGGCCTCGGCTAGCCGGGCCAGGGTCTCTGCTTTGTTCCTCGAGCGGAGGACGGCCTCGCGATCGTTCACCCACGGGACGTCGAGGAGGGCATCCACGACGCCCCCCTCCATGAGCCGCCCCGGGAAGACGAACCCCGTGTCGAAATCGGGAAGAGATGGTCGGTTCTCGCCGATGGGCGTCGTCTGCTCCGTCAGCGAGATGGGGCGAGCCTCGATCCCCCGCTCCCGGAGGGGTTCCTCGATCCGCTCGTAGGTTTCCTCGCGGTGGGCGACCGCCAGGGTGAGCATATCCTGGACCTGGTCTGGCGGGGAGATAAGTCCTGTCCGGGAACTCCCTGGTGGAATGTGGCTGGTGGGCAACCGGTGGGCAGGGTTCAGTGCAATCGAGCCGGGAGAGAACGGTATCGGAACTGCTCCGGCCATCCGAAAACGGATCCTCGGGTTGGGGCTTTCCGGGATTGCGCACCGAATGCCACGTCCCTGTTATCGGAAGCAAACCCGTGGAGGGGTGGGCCGTGGTCCCCACGTTAATTATCCAGGTCAACCGAGACAGCCACGAGTTGGGAGCTTCCGGGCGACCTGCAACAATGAGGATACCCGGAACCGCCACGAACTGAAAGCCCTCGGCCGGTCGATGCGCCAGGGAATCTTCATTTCGTCCGGCCGATATTTCTAGGGATTTCGAGGTGATTCAGGGCGGGATTCCGAAAGGGGCGGGCGCTCCGGGAAGCACGCCAACGGAACGACAGCAGCCGAACCCCGAATGGAGCGAGAGGTGAGGTAAGGACCGCAGCGAGTGCGATGCGCGGGCACCAATCGACCGAAGCGAGGGCCTCGTCGAATAGGTGAGCGGTGAGCGAAGCGAACAAGGAACCAGAGCGCAGCGAGGACGCCTCGGGGTCCTCGAACGAGGAGGGAGAGGCAACCGAGCGGAGCGAGGGCGTCCGAAGGGCTGAGCGACCCGTGAGACGGAAGTGAGCCGCGAAGTGTGAGCGACCCGTGAGACGGAAGTGAGCCGCGAAGTGTGAGCGACCGGTGAGACGAAGGGAGCCGTGAGAGCCGCGCGACCGGAGCATCCGGAGGCTTTCGGGCGTCTGCGTTCGGGTAAGGGCTCTGTCTAGAGGCGCCCGGTGGCTTTCGGGCCCCAGCTCCCGGACGGTATTGTACAATATCGCTGGGGCCGATCGCCAGTATGGATCCAACGAGAGAGTATACGGGGGGAGTAATAGCGTAGTTGGGGTTCTCCCCTGTCTCAATATACTTTCATTCCCCCCTCACCATTTCCGCCCCCTCAGAGGACGAACGATTCGTGATAGTCGGTGAGGTTCTCGTAGCCGTCCTCGGTCACCACGACCAGGTCCTCGAGTCTGACGCCGCCGACCGCGGGGTCGTAGAGACCGGGCTCGATCGTGATCACGTGGCCCGGCTCGAGCTCCTCGCCCTCTCGGGACACACGCGGCAGCTCGTGGACGTCGAGTCCCACCCCATGCCCCGTGCTGTGGATGAATCCGGTGTCGGTCGATTCGTCCGCCCGGAGGGTCGGATACCCCGCCTCCTCGTACACGTCACAGACCTCGTCGTGGACCGCCTCGCCGGTGACGCCGGGTTCGATGGCGTCGAGGGCCGCCTCCTTCGCCTCGGCCGTCAGCTCGAAGAACTCCCGGGCGGCCTCGTCGGGCTCCCCTTTGACGTATGTGCGGGTCATGTCGGCGTGGTAGCCCGTGGACTTGCTCCGGGGGAAGATGTCGATGATGATGGTCTCCCCGGCCTCGATCGGGCCGCTGCCCTTGTCGTGGGGGACCGCACAGGCCGAGCCGCTCGCCACGATGGTGTCGTCGAGGGCGTAGCCCTCCTCGAGGAGGGTCGATTCGATGGTGTGTTTGAGCCGCTCGCTGGTCAGGTCCTTTCCGTCGAGAGTGAGCGTCCCATCCGGGCCGATTCCGGCGGACTCGAGGGCCGATTCGGCCGCCCGCATGGCGGCCTCGTTCGCCCGCTGGGCCGCCTGGATGTGGGCGATCTCCTCCGGCGTCTTCCGCGCCCGGACCTTCTCGAGGACGTCGTCGAGGTCCGGTTCGACGGCAATGTCCCGTTCCCGGAGCCCGTCGGCCGTGTGAAGGGGGAACCGGCGGTTGGTGGCGACCGACGTCGCGTCGAACTCCTCGAGGAAGGCCACGAGCATCCGGGATCGGCCCTCCTCGCGGCCGTGCTCGTCGACGAGCTCTCGGTACCCGTAGTCGGCCGAGCGCTTGACGACGTCCGCGCGGCTCTCCGCCTTGGCTCGCTGATACTCCAGCCCGGAGGTGAGGAGGACCAGCTCCTCGGGGGTATAAAGCGTGAGGAACGGGTCCTCCGCGTCGAACCCGGAGAGATACAGCTGGTTCGAGAGGTCCGAGCCCGCGTCCATGAGGTAGCCGTCGTGCCCCGACTCGTCGAGGAACGCGTCCAGCCTGGAAAGGTCAGGGTCCATGACAAAGGGGTTTCGGGGGCCCACCAAAACGCTGCCGTCTTCGAGCCCGAGTCGTCACCCGTCGATGGATGCAGGGGCCGGAACGCTGATGCAGGGGGGACCCGAGTCCCGTATCATGCAGGCGACGATCGAGCCCTCGACCGTGTCGGGGCGGGTCCAGGCTCCACCCTCGAAGAGCTATACCCACCGGGCGATCTTCGCCGGGGGGTACGGGGGCAACCTGGTCGTGAAGCGCCCCCTCCTGAGCGCGGACACCAGGGCGTCGTTGCGAGCCGTGGAGCGGTTCGGCGCGGACTGGACCCAGGTCGAGGGTGGCGTGGAGATCTCGGGGTTCCGGGGGGATCCACAGGTCCCGACCCAGGTGATCGACTGCGGGAACAGCGGGACGACCATGCGGCTGGCGTCCGGGACGGCAGCGCTCGGCGACGGGATCACGGTGCTCACTGGTGATGCGTCCCTCCGCTCCAGGCCGCAAGGGCCGATGCTGGAGGCGATCGAGCAGCTGGGTGGTATGGCTCGCAGCACACGGGGGAACGGCCAGGCACCGCTCGTGATCGAGGGTGGCGAAGGAGGTGGTTCGGTGCGCATCCCGGGAGACGTCTCCTCGCAGTTCGTGACGTCCCTGCTCATGGCCGGCGCGGTCACCGAAACGGGGATCGAGATCGAGCTGTCGACGCCCCTCAAATCTGCCCCGTACGTCGACATCACGCTCGACCTGCTGGCGTCGTTCGGTGTCGAGGCCCGCGGGGACGGCGAGACGTACACGGTGGACGGGGGCCAGACGTACGACCCACCCGATGGGGAGTACCTGGTCCCCGGGGACTTCTCCTCGATATCCTACCTGCTGGCGGCGGGCGCCGTCGCTGGTGACGGCGTCCGGATCGAGGGAGCCTTCCCGGGCCCACAGGGAGATACGGCCATCGTGTCGATCCTCGACCGGATGGGCGCGGACGTCACCTGGGATCGAGACGCGGGGAGCCTGACGGTGAGCCAGGCCCATCTAGAAGGGGTGACCGTGGACGTGGGTGACACCCCGGACCTCCTCCCGACGGTGGCGGTCCTGGGCGCGGTCGCGGACGGTCAGACGACGATCACCAACTGCGAGCACGTCCGGTACAAGGAGACCGACCGGGTCAGTGCGATGGCCGAGTCCCTCGAGAAGATGGGCGCCACGGTCTCGGAGACGGCAGACACGCTCACGGTCGTGGGAGCGGAAAGTGCGCTCGAGGGCGCCACGCTGGATGGGCGGGGGGACCACCGCATCGTGATGGCCCTCGCGGTTGCGGGCCTCGTTGCGGATGGCGCGACCACCATCACCGGGGCCGAACACGTGGACGTCTCCTATCCCGACTTCTTCGACGTCCTCTACGACCTCGGGGCGAGTGTCCGGACCGGGGAGTGACGGCCAGCGGCGCTGTCGGTGAGCGGCTCTGTCGGCCAGCGGCTCTGTCGGCCAGCGGCCCTGTCGGACAGTGGCCCTGTCGGCCAGTGGCTCTGTCGGCCAGTGGCTCTGTCGGCGAGCGGCCCTGTCGGCGACCATTGCGCCCTCGAGGAGTTCAGGTCCCTCAGTGAGTAGTCCAACTCCCCTCCCCCACGCCGGACCGTCCGGTTTGCGCCGTCTGCAACAGCTAAAGGGGTGGCCCCGCAAGAGCGGGTGATGAACGGGAATCGCTTCGGGCGACTGTTCCAGGTGACGACCTACGGCGAGAGCCACGGACCCAGCATGGGTGTCGTGGTCTCCGGCTGCCCGGCCGGGCTCGAATTGTCGACCGAGGACGTCCAGCGCGAGCTGGACCGCCGCAAGCCCGGCCAGTCCCAGATCACGACCAGCCGGGACGAGCCGGACCGTGTCGAGATCCGGAGCGGTCTCCAGGACGGTGTCACCACGGGGACCCCGATCGGCATGACCATCCAGAACAAGGACGCGCGCTCGGGCAAGTACGAACCCTTCGTCACGGCTCCGCGGCCGAGTCACGGTGATTTCACCTACTCCGCGAAGTTCGGGACCCGCAACTGGGGCGGTGGCGGCCGGTCGTCGGCCCGGGAGACCGTCAACTGGGTCGCGGCGGGGGCCATCGCCAAGAAAATCCTCGGGGAGGAAGGGATCGAGATCGCCGCCCACGTGAACCAGATCGGAGAGATCGAGGCACCGCCGATCTCATTCGAGCAGATGCGCGACGAACGGGAGGAAAACGAGGTCCGCTGCGCCCACCCCGAGACCGCCGCGCGGATGCGGGAGCTGATCGAGGACTACCAGCGACGGGGCGACTCGATCGGCGGGGCGGTCTCTTTCGAGATCCGCGGGGTCCCACGAGGACTCGGCGCGCCCCGGTTCGATGCGGTAGAGGCCCGGCTCGGGCAGGCGATGATGGCCATCCCCGCCACGACCGCCTTCGAGTTCGGGATGGGCCGGGGCGCCCGGACCGCGAGCGGGTCCGAGCGCAACGACGAGTGGACCTTCGACGAGTCGGGCGATCCGGTCCCGGTCGAGAACGACCACGGGGGCATGCAGGGCGGTATCACGACCGGCGAGGCCATATACGGCGAGGTGACCCTCCACGCGCCCACCTCGATCCCCAAGGAGCAACAGACCGTGGATTGGGAGACCGGCGAGGAGAAGACGGTCCAGGTCGTCGGCAGACACGACCCGGTCCTTCCGCCGCGGGCCGTCCCCGTCGTCGAGGCGATGGCCGCGCTCACCATCGTCGACTTCATGCTCCTCGGCGGGCGCATCAATCCAGACCGCCTGGACGACCGGCCTGGCGAGTACGACACGGACTATCACCCGAGGAGCCCCCGGAACGAATAGGCGGCT
>JBDGRH010000042.1:0-9911 GCA_042218225.1 Halodesulfurarchaeum sp.
GGGCTTTCGGCGGTCTGGTTACCAACGAGTTCGAATACAGCAGAGGGGCTTTCGGGGGTCTGGTTTCCAACAAATTCGCAATCTGCAGGGTAGCCTCCGCGGTCTGTGTCTAGTGGATAGTATACAATATCAAATGCATCCCATTTACCCGGTGTTTCACCCTCTGGCAGTATCGGAAAGCCTCAACCAGGGAATTGAAAGACATCTGACAACGACAGCACCGACGATCCCACACTATCCCCGACTCGCCAAATTGACTGGAACGCGCAAAACCAGCTCTCTCAACCCAACCTGGTCCCAACCAGACTCACTCGTACAGCCAGGTCTCGTCGATGCGCTCGTAGTCGTGGAGCTCCGCTTCGTCGAAGAAGAGCTCGATCTCGCGCTCGTTGGCTCCGGGGTCCTCGTGATCCGACCCGTGGATGACGTTCCGGCCCAGGTCCAGCCCGAGGTCACCGCGGATGGTGCCGGGGGCGGAGTCGGCCGGGTCGGTCTCGCCCATCATCTTCCGGACCTGCCGCGTCGCGTCCTGGCCCTCCCAGACCATCGCCATGACCGGGCCCGAGGTGATGAACGAGACCAGGTCCTCGTAGAAGGGTTTGCCCTCGTGCTCGGCGTAGTGCTCCTCGGCGAGGTCGCGGTCGATCTGCATGAACTTCCCGCCGACGAGCTTCAGGCCACGGTCCTCGAGGCGGCCGATGATCTCGCCGACGAGCCCCCGCTGGACGCCGTCCGGCTTGACCATCACGAACGTCCGCTCGCGGGTCACTGTCCACCCTCCCGGCCCTCACCGGTCCACTCGACGTCGCGGGGCTCGCGGCCGAGATCGGCGTTCTTCTCGCACTTCGAGGAGCAGAAGTACGTCGTGGTCCCGTCCCGCGCGACGTACATCGTCCCCGTGCCCGGCTCGATCTCCTCGCCGCAGTAATCGCACTCACGACGCTGGGGCATTATTGACCTCCGATGGCGTCCGCTTCCCGGGCCGTCTCGCGGAGCTGGAGCACGTCACCCACCCGGACAGGCCCCAGCACGTTCCGCGTGATGATGCGGCCCTGGTTCGACCCCTCCTGGATGCGGCATTTCACCTGCATCGCCTCGCCGTGCATCCCGGTCTTGCCGACGACCTCGATGACCTCGGCCGGGGTGGACCCCTCGGTGGTGTCTTCTGCGCTCATGGCCCTATCGCAGGTCCTCGACCTTGCCCGCGATGTCCTCGACGTCGGATTCGGCCTCGCCGGCGTCCACGATGGCCGCCGCGGCGCTTCCGACCTCGAGGCCGCAGGCGTGACCGATCTCGTCCTGGGTCTCGATGAACACGTACGCGATGCCCTTCTCGTCGGCGAGCTCCGGGAGGTGCATCACGATCTCCTCCGGGGAGACGTCCTCCGCGATGAACACCAGGGCGGCGTTGCCCCGCTCTATGGCCTTCGTGGTCTCGTTCGTTCCTTTCTTGATGCGTCCGGTGTCGCGGGCGACCTCGAGGGCCTCGAGGGCTCGCTCCTGGAGGTCCGCTGGGACGTCGTAGTCAACGTACACTGGCATGATTTCTCACCTATTTCCCGCAGAGGGACTTGCGCTCCCCCGCCGTGGAGATCCTATGAGGCTGGGAGCATCATCGACCCCTGCGAGGTCTACACCAAGGTCTGCACCCCGTGCTTAAAAGCGTGTCCAAACCCCTGCGGGCGTGCGAGTGGGGGACTCGGCCGGGCGGTTACTCCCATTCTGGGCCCGTCGGATCGGCCGGGGAAACTCCCACCCTGGTCCCGGACGAAACGCCCGGGGGAAACTCCCATACCGAGCCCGGACGAAACGCCCGGGGGAAACTCCCATACCGAGCCCGGTCGAATCGCCGATGATGATCGGGGCGCTCGCCGGCGAGTTGCGCGAGGAGGCCAGCCTGGTGGACGAGCGCCGCCTCCTCGTCCTGGCCGGCGCACCAGCCGAGCGATTCGACGCCGCCGGCGAGGCGCTCTCAGGGGCTGACATCGACCCGGTGGAATGTGTCTTGGTTTCGGAGCACGACCGCCTCCCCTGCGACGTGGTCGAGCCCCAGCGGGCAGATACGCTCCTGGGGACGACGCAATCGGCCGTCGTCCTGGACTGTCACGACGCCTGCCATCCGAACGCCATTGGCCGACTGGTCGGCACAGTCGACGGCGGTGGCCTCTTCGTCCTCCTCGTTCCCTCCCTGGATGACTGGCCCGACCAACGAGATGGCTTCGACGAGACGCTGGCCGTTCCGCCCGCCACTATCGAGGACGTCACCGGCCGCTTCCGCCGGCGGTTGGTCGAGACGCTCCGGGCCCACCGGGGGATCGCCATCGTCGACCTCGACCAGGGACAGATCGTCGAGAACGGGCTGACGGACCCTGCCCCCGGTAGGGAAGCGGAACCGGACCAGCCACCGCCAGTCCCTCCGGAAGCGTCGGCGTTCCCACGCGCGGCGTTCGAGACCTGTCTGACCCAGGACCAGGTTGACGCGGTCGCCGCATTCGAGACCCTCTACGATCCACCGAGTGCGCTCGTCCTCGAGGCGGACCGGGGCCGGGGGAAATCGAGTGCAGCCGGGATCGCAGCGGCCTGTTTCGCCGGCGACGGGGAATCCGTCCTCGTGACCGCGCCCAACCCGGACGGTGCCGCGGAGGTCTTCAAACGGGCCCGGGAACTCCTGGGAGACCGCGACCAGCTCCAGCAGGAACCCCCGGACAGGAGCGACGAGACTCCCACCGAGGAGGGTACTGCCACAATTAGAACTCTCGAGGGCGGCGAGATCCGCTTCGAGCCCCCGCCGGAGGCGGTCGCGTCCGTCGAGGAGGCCGACGTCCTCATCGTCGACGAGGCGGCGGCCCTTCCCGTGCGCCTCCTGTCGGACCTCCTCGCGGCGGACCGGGTGGCCTTCACGACGACCGTCCACGGATACGAGGGGACTGGTCGGGGGTTCGACGTCCGGTTCCGGGACCGCCTCGAGGACGCCGACCACGCAGTGACCGACGTCTCGATGGTCGAGCCCATCCGCTACGCCGCCGGAGACCCGGTCGAGGTCTGGGCCTTTCACGCTCTCCTGCTCGACGCCCGTCCGGTCCCGGAGCAGGTGGTCGCGGACGCTGGGCCGGACCGCGTCGAGTACCGCGCTCTCGACCAGGAGACCCTCGCCACGGACGAGACCCTCCTCCGGGAGGCGTTCGGGCTGCTCGTCTATGCGCACTATCGAACCGAGCCCGACGACCTCGCCCGGCTGCTCGACGCACCCAATCTCTCCGTCCGGGCGCTGCTCCACGACGGTCACGTGGTCTCGGTTGCCCTCCTGGCCCGCGAAGGGGACCTCGACGCCGAGACGCGCCGGGCCGTCTACGAGGGGAGCCGGATCCGCGGCAACATGCTCCCGGACGTCCTCATGAGCCAGCTGCGCGACGAGGACGCGGGTCGCCACGTGGGGCTGCGGGTCATGCGCATCGCGACCCACCACGCGGCCCGCTCCCGCGGCCTCGGGAGCCACCTCCTCGCGGAGATCGAGACGGAGTTCGCCGACACGGTCGACTGGCTCGGTGTGGGCTACGGAGCCACGCCCGAACTGGTCCGGTTCTGGGAGGCGAACGGCTACGGGACGGTCCACCTGGCCACGACGCGGAACGAGGCGAGCGGCGAGTACTCGGTCCTGATGCTCCGGCCCACCTCCGCGGCCGGGGTCGAGCTCCGGGACCGTCACGCGGCGTGGTTCGCGGGGCGCATCCGGGACGTGCTCTCGGACGCCCTCACCGACATGGACCCGGACGTAGCCAGAGCAGCGCTTCGGGCGTGTCCGGCCACGCCGAACACGGGCCGCTCGCTCTCGGAGGCGGACTGGCGGCTCGTCGCCAGCGCGGCGTACGGACCCGCATTATATAGTGTGGATCCCCGCCCCTTCCGCGACCTCGCCCTCGCCCATCTGATCGGGGGCGACCCGGAACTCCTCGATGCGCGCCAGGAGCGATTGCTCGTGGCGAAGCTCCTCCAGCAGCGGCCCTGGCCTGCGGTAGCCAGGGATCTGACGTATCACTCACCGACAACCGCGATGCGCTCTCTCGGAGACGCGCTCAAGCCCCTCGTGGACGAGTACGGAACGGAGGCGGCGCGTTCCGAACGCGAACGATACGTGGACGTGGACGAGGACAGTGACAGGGATGGTGACGGGGACGAGGACAGGGATGGTGCCGGGGACGCAGACGGGGATGGTGCCGGGGACGCAGACGGGGATGGTGACGGTGCCGGGTATGGTCCCGATGAAGTGGAGGAGAACGGAGACGAGAACTGAGGGTGCCATTCGATCCCCCAGGTTTGCAGGTCCACTCGCCGATTTCCTCACTGGCGCAGGTATGCGTCCGCCTGCTCCAGATCGGCCGGGGTATTCACGTTCATCCGCCACCCCTCGAGCGGCACCAGCTCGATGGCGTGCCCCTCGTTCGCGAGCACGTCCAGCGCGTCCGCCAGTTCCAACTCGCCGCGCTCGGAGGGACTGCTGTGGGAGGCGGCGTCGAAGACGGCGGGTGAGAGGACGAAGAACCCGGTCAGGACCGTGTTTGACGGCGGGTCCGCCGGCTTCTCCACGAACCCCGTTACCGTTCCATCGTCGTCCCGCACGACCACGCCCGTCCGCCGAGCCGCTTCCTCGTCGACGGAATCGACCAGGAGGGTGGCACCCGGGTTACGGGCTCGATGGACCTCCAGCACCCGCTCGAGGTCCGCGTCGAAGAGATTGTCCCCATTGTAAAGGACGACGTCGCCGTCCACCGCGTCCCGGGCCTGGAGGAGCGCATCGGCCACTCCCTTCGGGGCCTCCTGCCAGACGTAGGAGAGCGGGACGCCACGGTATGATTCCCCGAAGTGCTCGATGATGTCCTCGCCCCGGTAGCCGACGACCGTAACGATTTCCTCGATCCCGAGGTCGACCAGGCTCTCGAAGACGTGAGCGAGCAGCGGTTGCCCCGCCACATCGACGAGACCCTTGGGCCTGTCCTCGGTGAGCGGTCGAAGTCGCGTTCCCTCGCCCGCCGCCGGGACGACTGCCTGCATCGCTCAGGGATGGGCGAAGTACGCGACGGCGCCGTCCACTCCCCGCTCGTCGACCCTGGCGAACCCGACACGGACGAACTGCACCATGTCGTCGGGCTCGTACGCAGCGAACCCCGGCTCCGCCCGACCGAACACGTCGCCGTCGGGCCGTCTGAGTGTCACCTCGATGGATCCCTCGGCGGGCACCCAGTGGATCACGTTCACGTCGCCCTCCCGGACGACCTCGATGTCCGCGTCGACGTGGACCAGTGCGTCTTCCTCGTACCGGACCGCCCCGAAGCCCTTGAGCCAGACGAGCTCGCCCTCCCCCGGGAGGTCCTCGGTCTCGACGAGAACGCGGTCGCCGACGGGGATGTCCCGCCTCCCGCGCTCCTCGTGGTCGGGGTGGACCGGGGGGTGGGCGACATCGGGACCCCCTTCTAGGGGCAACTCGACGGCACCCAGCGACCGGGATTCCTTGGGGGTGCGCGATTCGAATCGCTCCCGCACCAGGAAGCAGCGGTCGGTCGCGTCGTCGATCAGCTCCCGGTTGTTCGCGTAGATGCTGCTCATCGAGAGGTCCACGTTGCTGGTGGAGGTCCCGAGGTCCACCATCGCATCGACGATGGCCTGCCCCCGGATGCCGCGTCGGCGGAGGCTCATGAGCGTCGGGGCCCGGGGGTCGTCCCATCCCTCGAGCTCACCGGATTCGACGAGCTCGGCGATGGTCGAGGTGCTCAGGCGGATGTCGTACGCGTCCACCTGGACGTGTCCCCAGTGGATGACCTCCGGGTACGACCAGTCGAAGTACTCGTAGACGAAGCGCTGGCGCTTCGCCGAGTCCTGGAGGTCGATCCCGCGGATGATGTGGGTGACGCCCGTGAGGTGGTCGTCGATTCCGGACTGGAAGTCGAGCATCGGCCAGCAGCGATACCCGGCCGCTTCCTCCCGCGGGTGGGGCGTGTCCACCATCCGGAAGGCGACCCAGTCGCGGAGCGCCGGGTTCTTGTGCTCGATGTCGGTCTTGACCCGGAGGACCATCTCGCCCGCGTCGTATGCCCCGTCCACCATCGCCTCGAACTCCTCCCGCACTGTCTCGGGGTCCTTCTGCCGGTGCGGGCAGGCTTCACCCGCCGCCTTGAGGTCCGAGAAGTCCTCGGCCGGGCAGGAGCAGGTATAGGCTCCTCCCAGTTCGATCAGCTCGCGGGCGTGGTCGTAGTAGGTCTCCAGGCGGTCGCTCGCGCGGATGACCGCGTCGGGCTCGAAGCCCAGGTACTCGATATCCGCGAGGATCTGGTCGTAGGCGTCGAGGTCCGGGCGCTTGGTCTCGGGGTCGGTGTCGTCGAACCGGCAGACGAACCACCCGTCGTATCGCTCCTTGTAGGTCCCGATGACGGCGGGCATGCGGGCGTGGCCGAGATGCCACGGGCCGTTCGGGTTCGGCGCGAGGCGCATCCGGATCTCGTCTTCCGCCTCCGCGTTCGGCAGGTCGGGAAGGGGGTGCTCGGGTTGATCTGCGTCCGCCTCGAGCTCCGCCACCTGTTCGGGGGCCAGTTCCTGCAGGCGCTCGCGTTTCTCCGCCTCGGAGCGCTCGTTGACCCGCTCGACGACCGGCCCGGCGATGGCCGGGATCTCGTCGCCGTGCTCGCGGAACTCGGGATTCTCGCCCATGAGCGGGCCCATGATCGCCCCCACCTGGGCGTCACTCTCGTGCTTGAGCGCGTTGAAGAGGGCGTGCTTCTCCACCTCGCGCTCGATCCGCTCCCTGAGCGCCTCGTCCATAGGTACCTGCCAGTCCGTCGGTCGTCAAAGCGATTGGGATTTCGGGGTTGGGCTCGGGCGCTTGTGATGTGGCGGGGGGAGGGGAGGAGTCGGGACGTGCAGACAGGGCAACCCCGTTGTCAATTCGGTGTCCTCTTGACGTCCGACACCCGTCATAATCGGGGGACGGCGTTGGGGGCAATAATGGAAACACTCTTTACACGTTCTCCCGAAGGGAGTAATCCAATGGTCGCCCGGAACCAGTTGCGGTACGACGGCGGCGACGTCGGCCCGACGATCGAGGACGTGTCGGCGCTCTCGCTCTGGAAGCGGAATCTCAAACGGGAGGTCGCGGATCGAAAGGGGGTCGATCGTGCTCGGGTCCGCGTGGAGGCCCGTCGCGAGCACGGGGAGATCGTCCTGCACGCCTTTGTCGAGTGAGGGGTACCTGGACGCCTTTGCCGAGTGAGGGGTACCTGGACGCCTTTGTCGAGTGAGGGGTGCCTGTGGCGAATGTGCCCTTTAGAAGGGGATGGGCGTCCTCAATACCCGCGCTCGATAAGATAATCGGCGACCTGCTCCAGCCGCAGCCTGGCCTCGTTCTCCGGGAGGACCGAGAGGTAGCCCTTCCCGTCGTCCACGAGGTCCCGCGCCAGGGTCCGGGCGTACTCGATCGAGCCGGCCGCCTCGAGCTCGGCCACCGCCTGCTCGATGGTCTCCTCCTCGACCGCCTCCGGGTCCGACGCCTCGATGAGCCGGTCCACGTCCACCCCCTGCTCCTGCGCGTGAAGGGTCACGACGGTCTGCTTTCCCTCGATCAGGTCGCTTCCCCGCTGCTTGCCCAGGGTCTCGCTCGGGACCGTGAGGTCGAGGACGTCGTCGTGGATCTGGAAGGCCTGGCCGACGGTCCGGCCGTACTCGTACATCGCCTCGACGGTGTCGTCGTCGGCACCGAGGAGGACGGCCGGGATTGACGCCGAGGCCGCGTAGAGAACCGCCGTCTTCCGGTCGACCATCTCCAGGTACTCGTCGGTCGAGACCGACTGCCTGTCCTCGAAGGAGACGTCCATGGACTGCCCCTCGCAGATGCGCGTGCAGGTCGTCGCGAGGAGGTCGAGCGCCTCGATGGCCCGATCCGAGGGTGCACCGGTCTCGAGCATGATCTCGAAGGCCTTCGAGTAGAGGGTGTCCCCGGCCAGGATGGCGGTCTCCTCGTCGAAGGCGACGTGGACGGCCTCTACGCCCCGGCGCATGTCGTCCGCGTCCATGATGTCGTCGTGGATGAGGGTGAACGACTGTATGACCTCCACGGCGACCGCCGCGGCGAGCACGTCCACGCGCTCCTCCGGGGCTCCCCGGGTCGGGAAGGTGCGGTAGTCGACGGAGAGCGGTTCGGTATCGGTGAGTCCCTCGGCGGCGAGGAGGAGGACGGCCGGGCGGAGGCGCTTCCCGCCCGCCTCCAGGAGGTAGCGGGAGGCCTCGTAGAGGCGCTCCGGGTCGGCCATGGGGAGGTAGTCGTCGATCGCGGCGTTGACGAGCTCCCGGCGAGCCCTGACCGCCTCCTTGACCGTCTCCTCTCGCGCCTCTGGGGTCATGTCACTCGACGAGCTGGATCCGGTTCCCGTTCCGGGAGACGTGGAGGTCCCGGCCGACCTGATAGCCCTGGTCCTCGGCCAGGTTGACGTAGGGCGCGTACCCGGCCATCTCCTGGTGGGCGGGGATCACGTGTTTCGGCTGGAGCGTATCCAGCATCTGGTAGAGCCCCTCCTGGCGGAGGTGACCGGACACGTGGATCTCGTCGTAGATGCGCGCGCCCTGCATCCCGAGGAGCTTCTCTGATTGGTACCGCTGGCCCTCGTTCGTCGGCTCGGGGATCACCCGGGCCGAGAAGATGACCTTATCGCCGGGCTCGAGCTCGAAGGGCGTCTCGCCCCGTGCCATCCGGGTGAGCATCGCTCGCGGCTCGCCCTGGTGGCCCGTGACGACCGGGAGGAAGTTGGCTTTCCCCTCGTTCATGATGCGCTTGAACGCCCGGTCGACGCTCTTCCGGTGGCCGAACATCCCGAGGTTGTCGGGGAAGTCCACGAAGCCCAGGCGCTCTGCGGCCCCGGAGTACCGCTCCATGGACCGACCCAGGAGGATCGGCTGGCGGCCGATCTCCTTGGCGAACTCGACCAGGCTCCGGACCCGGGAGACGTGACTCGAGAAGGTGGTGGCGATGATGCCGCCATCGTAGTCCTCCATGCTTCGCAGGGCGTCACGGAGGTGCTGACGGGCGAGCGACTCGCTGGGAGTGCGCCCCTTCTTCCCGGCGTTCGTGCAGTCCTCGATGTACGCGAGGACCCCATCGCCCTCCCGGGCGATCTGGCGGAACCGCTTCATGTCGAAGGGCTCCTCCAGGACCGGGTCGTGGTCGATGCGCTTGTCGAGCCCGTAGACGATGGCCCCCTCCGGCGTGTGCAACACCGGGTTGACGGCGTCGATGATGGAGTGGGTGATGTGGACGAACTCGAGCTCCAGCCCTTCGCCGATCTCCATCGATTCGCCCCCCTCCATCTTCACGAGCTCGTTGTCGACGCCGAACTTCTGTTCGCCCTCCAGCTGTCCCTTGACGAGCTCGATGGTGAACGGCGAGGCGACCACCGGCGCGTCGTACCGGTGGGCGAGCTTCGAGATGGCGCCGATGTGGTCGAGGTGACCGTGCGTCGGCACGATTGCCTTCACGTCTCCCTCGAGGTCTGACATGACCCGGTCGTCCGGGATGGCGCCCATATCGATCAAATCGAGGCTGTGCATCTTCTCCGTCTCGACGTTGTCGTGCAACAGGACCTTCGAGAGGTTGAGGCCCATGTCGAAGATGACGACGTCGTCGCCCGCTCTGACCGCCGTCATCTGCCGACCGACCTCTTCGTATCCGCCGATTGTCGCGATTTCGATCTCCATTGTCGATCACTGAAAGCCCGTACGGGCCCGCTCAGTACCGAAACCCGGCCCGGACTCGGCGACGACGGACCCCGGCATCTTGCAGCCGTCGATCGTCGCCGCGTCTCCGTCCGCGGCGACCGGTTTGCGGGTGGCTATGCGCCGGGGTGGTATAAAGAGCGGGATTGCGTTGTGCTTGG
>JBDGRH010000117.1:0-9798 GCA_042218225.1 Halodesulfurarchaeum sp.
TGAGCCCGTACGCGGCGACCACCGAGAACACGTCCCGCCGGCGATAGACGACGAGGCCGAAGACGATCAAGGTCAGGATGGCCCCGATGACGAAGGCGGGGGAGAGGAGCACGGGGAAGCACAGCCCGGAGAGCGAGAACGAGCCGCTGCCCCCGAGTCCTGCCCGCTGGTCCTGGCCCAGGTCGGGGATGAACGGCCCACTGGCGGGTTGCGTATCGACTCCCGATCCGGACGTGCCACCGTCGGTGACTGGGTTCGGGAGGGTGGCCGCGGCGACGGCAATGGCGAGGACCGCGACGGTCGCGAGGACGACCTGGCGGGCGGTTCGGTCCACGGATCGGCGTTGCGCTGACGACCGTATAGACGTTCCGACCGACCGGCAGGACCGGAAACGAGGCCCGGTCGTTCGCCGTCCGACGAGCAGAGGAAAGAGGGATAGAAGAGTCGGGCCCCGTGTCTCATTCGACCGCTCCAGTCCGGGTTGGACGCCGCTAACAATCATTCTTACAACTTCTAACTCGTCGAGAGCTATCAAGATTACATCATGATGCGATCCTCTGAGCGACCGCGTGGAGTGAATGACCGTCGATCGACAAATGGGGATGGGATACGGCGGTAAAATCCGCCCTCTGGGGGTAAAACCCGACGGCCATACGCAAAAAGACACCCTGACCCTGCCCGTGCAAATAGTCCGTCGGAGGCTCGAAAAGTATCAAATATGCACCTATCTGTCACCCCACAATATATAATATATCCTTCAATATTCGAGGCGTCTGCGAATATTTAAATCGGATACCGGACCATCGAAACGCAATGGCCGCCGTGCAACCCGGGGTTCCGGGACCGATTCCCCCCGACGCTCCCGAGGCCTGGTATGCCCCCGAGGTCCGGGCGCAATATGCGATCGAGCGGGACGTGGTGGCGACCGTCACCGAGGCAGAGGACGGGTTCGCCTACGAGGTCCGACGTCCATTCCTGGGCGTCGAGGGGGAGCGCCTCCTGGAGCGGATGGCAGATGCGTTCGAGGATGCTGTCCTTTCCCGGCCGCTCACCCGCGAGGACGCCACCGACCGGATGGACGAGGGGATACCGGATACCTGGCAGCGGGTCAGCCACTCGTTGGAGGGACTTTCCCCGCCCACCGCCCGCCGAGTGGAATATCACCTGTGTGCCGACCTCCGTGCCCTGGGCGAGCTGACGGGGCTCGCACTCGACGAACGCGTCCGGATCGGTGACGTGGTCGACGGACGACTCCTGGTCCATACCCGGGACTTCGCGCCGGCAGTGACCGATATCGTGGCTGAGACCCCACTCCTCGATCGGGTCCTCAGCGAACGCCTGGAGACGTACACCGTCCCCTTCGGGGGCCGGGACGTCCCCGTCACCATCCTGCGAGAGCGCCTCCTGGGGCGGGACACCTTCGATCAGAAATACGTGGTGCACTCCCCCGACCGCCTCCCCGGAGACGAGCGCCATATCGCCGCCGTCATCGAGCGGATCCGTGAGGACCCCCACCCGCGTCTTCCGTCCGACCCGACCGCGTACATCGAGCGTCGCGCCACGCAGTTGCTCCGGCGACGACTCGCTCTCGAGGCCTCCATGAACCTTCCTGACCGGATCCGTCGCGCTCTCAGCCGGATCCATCCCCGAAAGCAGCACCTCCCCACCCCTCCAGCGGAAGAGCCCTCCCGCGAGCGGGTGGCAGCTCTCCGCTATTACGTGCTCCGCGAGCTGGCGGGGGACGGGCCATTGACGATCCCCGTTCGCGACGAGCGGATCAAGAACGTGGAGGCGAACCGGGCCGGCGAGCGCATCACTGTCGTCCCACACGATGGAGCGGTGCCCGAGACCGGGCGGATGCCGACCACGCTCTCGTTCGAATCGGCGGATTCCTTCCTCGCAGTGGCAGAGCAACTGGCGGCCGAGGGTGGCGCCGAACTGACCGCCGAGGACCCCGCCGCGACGGTTGACATCCACCGGGAGGAGAGAGATGGATACACCCTCCGGTGTGCGGTGGCGCTCCCGACGGGAAGCGACGAGGGGCCACACATCGCGATACGCCGGTCGCGGTCGGTTCCGCCCACCCCGGCCACCCTCCTCGACCTCGGCCGGGTTACGGTGGACGCGGTTGCCGCCGTCTGGACCGTCGCGGAGGCCGGTGGACGGGTGCTCTTCGCCGGTCCGGACGGGGCCGAGCCCGGGACGGCACTCCTCGGCCATCTGCCGTTCCTCCCCGCCACGAGACGGACCGTCGCGTTCGGCAGGACCGGTGCGGTCCTCGACCTCCCCCACGAGACCGGCCTCACCGTCGTCGAACCGGGGTCCAACACCAGCGAGGATGGCGAGGCGAACCCGCCCGGTGACGGGCTCAACGCGGACGTCGTGGTCATCCCCGAACTGGCAGGGGAGCAGGCCTTCGTGCGTCTCGAGGAACACCTCACAGCCGGTCGCGGCGTGTTCGCGGCGGCGCGGATCGCGGATCGGACGGTGCTCGCCCGCCTCGCGGCCGAGCGGGGGATCCCACCCGCCCTGTTCGCCACGATCGACCTCCTGGTCCAGCTCCCCCCGTCCGGTTCCACGGCGGAGCCGACGCTGTGGTCACCGACCATCGATGTGGATGGCTCGAGGGAGACCGGCCGGACCGACAGATCGGCCGATCGTGCCGGCGGCACGATACTCCGGTGGCAGCGGATCGAGCCGTCCGGAGACGAGACGGACGCGGCGGGGGTCGAGCAGGTGCTCCCGGAGGGCTCCGGCGATACGACGGCTGGCGGCGAGCAGATCGATGGGGGGTTCGAGCGCCGTCGCCGTTACGTCGAGTTCCAGCGCCGTGAGGGGATGTCGGACCGGGCGTCGCTGCTATCATTCCTCGCCGACCTGCGAAGCGACGAGGCCGCCACCGTCGAGCGTATCAAGCGGGTTCTCGACGGATGAGCCGTGGCCGCTGGGTGTCCCTCTCTGCCCTCTTCCACCGGGCCTTCGCCCGACCCGCTGACGCGGAGCGCCACGTCGACGATCGCAACCGCTTTGCGGCATGCGGGATCGCGGTCCCCTTCCGGACCGCCGTCGCCACCGTCAACGGCATCGCGTGGGCAGTCTTCGCCGCGATCATCCTCGGAGGGGTGTTCGGGATGCCCGCCAGTGGGAAGGCGGTCATCCACAGGGCGGCCATCCTCTCGGCGAGCGGAACCGGGGTCCCCGATACGGTCCTGATTCCGATCCTCCACGGCCTCGTCACCGTCCTCGCAGGGGGGCTCGGCCGGGCCGCGATCCTTCGCGGGGCGCGGTTTGCCCTCCAACTCCAGCTCCGGCGCCGTCGGATCGGCATCGAGCGAACCCTTCCGGGGGCCGTCCGGTATCTCCACGTCATCTCGGCCGGAACGACCGACCCGGCGTCGCTGCTCGAGGGAGTGGTGGACCGGGCCGACGTCCACGGCGAGACGGCGAGGAGCTTCGAACGGGTGCTGGCCACTGCCGCGGTGTGCGGTGACCTCGATACGGCGATCCGACGCGTCGCCCGCCAGAGCGCATCGCCCGATGTGCTCGCTCCCTTCCTCCGTTCCTTCCTCGAGCAGTCCCGCGAAGGACCCGATGCGCTTCGACAGTTCCTCGAGCGGGAGAGTCGTCTGATGGCCCAGCGGGACGAGCGCGACCTGGCGCGCGAGCGCGGGACGTTCAGGCTCGTCCTGGGGAGCTTCCTGGTGTTGCTCGTTCTCCCGACCGTCGCGGTCGTCGGCCTCGCGGCGGCCTCCGTATTCCTCCCCACCCTCCACGTCCCAACGTCCCTCCCCTTCCTTCCTCTCCCCTTCCTCTCCCTCCCCTGGTTCGGGGCGTTCCGGTCCCCCCAGCTCCAGCGGGTGGTGTCGATCGGGGGTGGGGCCGCCATCCTCGCCCTGGGTCTCCTGGTGGGCATCGTGATCGCGGCAATCCGCCCCCACAGCCGCCGCTGGACCGCCGGCCATCGTGGCAGGGGAATCCGGGATATCCTCCAGGGTATCCGGCAGGAACCCTCGGACACCCTGCTACTCGCCCTTCCCGGGGGCCTCCTCCTTATCCTCATCCTCTATCAATTGGGGGTCGATCCCGTGTCGGCGGGGTTGCTGGGATACGCCGGCGTCGGACTCACCGTCGGGCTCGTGGACCGCCGGCGAGCGAGGGTGCTCGCCGCGAAAGACAGGCGACTCCCCGCGTTCGTCCACGCCGTGGCGGACCGGCTGGACCGGGGGCTCCCCTTCGCAACTGCGGTCAATCGGGTCGCCGACGAGCAGGATTTCGGCGCCCTTCAACCCGACGTCGCCGATCTCTCCTTCACACTCCGCGTCGGGACGGACCGCCGGCCGGTCCGGAAGGCCGCCCTCGAGCGGTTCGTGGAGCACGTTGGGACGCCGTTGGCCGGCCGGACGATCGGGCTCGCCACCGGAGCCCTGGAGGCTGGCAGCGATACCGCGACGGCGTTCGAGGCCATGGGGAGCGAGACCGGTCGACTCGCCCACGCGGCACGCGCTCGCCGGGCCAGGTTGCCCCTCGTGGTCGCCGTGGGATGGCTCACCGCCCTCTTCGTGATTGCGGTCGTGGTGGTGCTGAATCTCCTCGCCACCGGGACGACTGCCCCGACCGGACCGGGGCCGACGGAGGGAGTCGTCGTGGACCTGGCGCTCACGCCGCTGAACGCGGATCGACCCGGGTTCTACCTGATCGCGCAGGCGGCGATGATGGGCAGTGGCTGGTTCGCGGGGGTGGCCGGTCGGGGCGTATACGAGGGGTTGTTGCACTCCGGTGGACTGGTCCTGGTGACGTTCGCCGTCTTCCGGGTGACCGGATTGCTGTGAGGATGGTGCGAGCAGATCAGGGAGGTGACCGGGGTCAATCCGGGTCCTCGGTCGCGAGGTCCTCCAGTCCCCACTCGGCGGCACGCTGGCGAGCCTCCGCACGGGCCTGTCGCTGGATGGCCTCGATCTTCTCCTGGTCGGCCAGGAAGGCCTCGACGGCGTCGAGCTCGTCCGCCGGCTCCCCGTCGTGGTGGTGCGAAGCCGCCTCTCGCGTACGCTTTGCGAGCCCCTCGTTTCCGGCCAGTCGCTCCGCGGGCGCCCCGGGCGGCAGGTCCGGACCGGTGGCCGCGTCCGCCGAGCGAGAGGCTGCCACCAGGCGGACGCGGTACGGTCCCGTCTCCGCAATGTCGGCCAGCGCCTCGGACCCCGTCCGACCGGAGGCCGTGTGACGAGCACGGATGGGGATCCCGTCATCGAACCAGATGACCCCCTCTCCAGGTCCATCGCCCAGCAGTCCCGCCTGCGGCACGACGACGCCGTACCCGGTGAGTTCACGCTCCAGGGCGACCTCCAGCGGTTCCTCGACCGACATCACGACGCGGTCGAAGCAGGGCTGGCCCGACGGGAGCGTCATGCGTCCGGGATCACGGCGCTCCGGAAGCGGTCGGCGACCGGCCCTGCACGACCCGGCCGGACCGCCAGCCGCTCCGCCGCCGAGCGGAAGGCCGCAGCGGCCTCGCTCTTGGGTGCATGCTCCAGCAGGGGCGTCCCCGCCTTCCGTGCGGCCCGGGCGGCGTCGTCCATGGGGACCGTCCCCAGGATCGGGCCCTCGACGTAGGCTCCCGCCCGTTCCCGGATCTGCTCGACAGCCTCCGGCTCGTGGACCTTGTTGAAGACGAGTCCGGCCACGTCGGTGCCGTACGCCGTGGCGTACTCCTGGACCTTGAGGCCATCCGTGATGGCCGGGATGGTGGGCTGGACGACCAGCACCACACGGTCTGCGAGGACGATGGGAAGGATCGCGCTGCGGCTCCCCAGGGTCGCCGGGGAATCGAGAAGAAGGACGTCGGTTTCGCCCGCGAGCGTGGCGACGACCTCGGTGAGGCGATCCGGATCCGCGGCCCGGAACGCCTCCAGGCTGGTCCCGCAAGGGACGATGCGCATCCCGAACCGCTCGTAGACTGCCTCCTCGACAGGGACGTCACGCTCCGCGATGAGGAGGTCATGGAGGGTTACCGGCACGTCGTCCAATCCGGCATGGAAGAGGAGGTTCGCCATCCCCGTATCGGCGTCCACGACCGTCACGTCGTGGTCGTCGGCGAGCGCCATGCCCAGTGCGAGCGTGGCAGTCGTCTTCCCAGTCCCACCCTTCCCGGACGCGACCGCGAGCGCCTCCACCATCTACCCGCTCACCTCCCAGATCCGGAGGGAGGCGGACGATCCATCGGAAGTGCGGCGTTGCTCGACGAGCACTCCCGGGGGTTCGCCCACCCCCGAGATGAGCGTTCCGGTTCGATGGTCCCGCCCGGTCGCCCTGGTCAGTCCGGGGATGCGTTTAGGTGCTGGCCGGGAGAAGGGGGCATATGAACGAAACCGAACCAGCCACCTTCGAGCAGCTCACGACTGTGGACACGCGGGCCCCGACCCTCATCGAGGGGCTCCCGGGACACGGGCTCGTGGCATCGATCGCCGTGGACCAGGTGACCCGACAGCTCGACCTCGACCACCACGGGAACATCTACGACGAGTCGTTTCCCCCCGTCGTCACCTTCGAGGGAGGGATGGTCCGCGACCCGGTCCGGGTCTATGCCGGGGCGGACCCCCCGGTGATGACCCTCCAGAGCGACCTCGCGCTGCCTCCCCAAACGTTCGGTCCGCTCGCGGAGTGCGTTCTCACCGATCTGGCGGAGGAGTTCGGGCGGGCCATCTTTCTCGCCGGGGCGCCAGCGGAGTCCGAGTCCAACCGCGGGGGCGTGACCGGTGTCGCCACTCGACCAGCGATCAAGGAGGACCTGGAGGCTGCGGGCATCGAACTCGCGGGGGAGCCAGGGCTGGTGGGCGGCGTGACCGGCGCACTCGTCCAGAAGTGCTATCACGCCGGGGTCCCCGCCGCGGTCCTGATCGTGAAAGCCCACCCATATCTCCCCGACCCCGGTGCCGCCCAATCGGTCATCGAGCAGGCCCTCGAGCCGCTGGTGGACTTCGACATCGACACGTCGGAGCTGGAGAAACAGGCCGAGGAGATCCAGGATCGGATGCAGCAGATCGCCTCCCAGTACCAGCAGATGGTCGAGGAGACGGAGTCCCGCCCCCAGGAAGGGGGCATGCCCGGGATGTATCAGTGATAACGGTTCCAGGACGGGCTATCTAGACCGCTCAGTCGTCGCCGGGGAGGGCCCGACCGGGCACCGTCGTGCTGGACTGCTCGACGGCGGTCCGCTGGGCGAGCAGGGCCTTCACCGTTCCCGTGGCGTAGAGGAGGCTTCCGGCGATGATCAGGAGGTCACCCGGCATCCGGGCCCAGAGGAGGAACTGGACCGCGTCGCTGTTGTAGAAGGCGGCCGACCTGGCCGCGTCGTACCCGCTCGAGAGCACGGTGTCGAGCTGGAGGAAGCCCACGGGGATGACCGACAGGACGAGCATGAGGGCGAGGCCACCATTCATCGCCCAGAAGGCACGCTTGAAGGTGGTTCTCGGCCAGGCCGACGGCGTGGTGGTATACCGGAGGACGAAGGTCCCGAGCCCCAGGGCCAACATGCCGAAGGACCCGAAGAACGCGGCGTGTCCGTGCGCGACGGTGAGATACGTCCCGTGCTCGAAGTACCCGACGACGGGGAAGTTGATCAGCGTCCCGAGGATGCCGGCACCCAGGAAGTTCCAGACGCCCGAGGCGATGACGAACAGGAGGGGAATACCGTAGGTGGTTCTCGCCCCGGCGGCCGTCATCGCCCGGTGCTGGGCGAATGCGTCATACAGGATGAGCGCGAGCGGGACCAGCTCCAGCGTGGACCAGACGCTGCTGATCGGCATCCAGGCCTGGGGCATGCCGATCCACCAGAAGTGATGGGCGACGCCGACGATGCCGGTCCCCATGACCAGTCCGGCCTCGAGGAGGATGGCCTTCTCCGCGACGCGCTTGCGGAGGAGCCCGATCGAGAGCAGCAGGGCAGCGACGGTGGCCACGATGAAGAACTCGAAGACCCCCTCGACCCACATGTGAACCACCCACCACCGCCAGAACTGGGTGACGACCCAGTTGCTCTGTGGCGTGAAGAGGAATCCCGCGAGGAAGAGAAGCGGGATGCTGGCGCTCGCGAAGAGGAGCATGTGCCCGAGGCCGTATCGCGACTCTCGACCGAGGAGGGGCCTGAGCGCCCGGAAGAGCAACACCACCCAGATGAGGAAGCCGACGAGGACGCCCACCTGCCAGAGCCGACCCATCTCCAGGTACTCGAGGCCCTCGTTCCCGATGATCCACCAGAGCGAGCCGTCCACGAGCCCGACGGTCCCCGCCCAGATGCCGACGAGCGCACCCACCCCGACGACCCCGATGGCCCCGAGGAGGACGTTCGAAAGCGTGGACTGCCGCTCGGGCTCGTGGCCCGAGAGCAGCGGGGCGATGAAGAGTCCCGCGCCGATCCAGAGCGTCGCCACCCACACGATGGCGAGCTCGATGTGCCAGGCCTTCACGACGTTGAAGGGGAGCCAGGCGAGGAGGTTCACCCCGAGCGCCTCGCCGAGGCCGTAGAACCCGCCCCGCTCGATGTAGTAATGGGCCATGAAGCCACCGAGCAGCGTCTGGAGGACGAACAGTCCTGCAGCGAGCAAGACGAACCGGGCCGAGGCGATCTGGGAGGGGAGGAGGGCGGTTTGCCCCGGATCCGGGATCTCGACCCCGGACCCCTCGGGCTCCGGGAGCTCGATGAAGAAGAACAGCCATATGATCGCCCCGATCCCCCCGACCAGGAAGAGGAAGGCGACGAGCGTCCAAAGCATCGCGGCGTCAGGGAGGCTGTTCCCGGTGCCCGGGACCGGCGGCCAGTCGTTCGTGTAGCTGGTCTCTCCACCGGGTCGCGGCGTATGGGCGATCCAGGCGGTCCAGAGGGCGAAGTCCGCGAACCGTCTCGCCGCCTCGGCGGAGTCGATGGTCCCGGCGGCGATACCGAGCGACTGGTCCCCATCGTGGTACCGATTGACGTAGACCGACCGGACCTGTTTGTGCGCGTACGCCTCCGCGGGCGAATATGTAATTGTTCCACTCGACCTGTCGACCGGCTGGGAGAGATCTGCCTTCACGAGCGAGTCGACTGCCGCCCGAGACTGGGGGTCCAAGTCACTGTATGCCGCATCGAAGCGCTCGCGGGCATAGTACGCCCGCATGAAATCCCGCTTCAGCGCCAGGGCGTCTGCGGTGTAGTCGTTGCCGTAGTAGGCTCCCTCACCGAGGATGGATCCGAAGTCCATCAGGCCGTTGGCCTGCGTGACCTCCTTGCCAGTCTGTACCTGCGAAGCGGTCACGATCGTTTCGCCATCCGGGCCGACGATCTGTTCGGGAACCGGCGGCGCCTGCTCGTAGGTATACCAGGCGCCGACACCCATCACCACCAGGTTGAGGACGAAGATCCCAGCGAGGATCTTCGCCAGCGTGCGGCGTTCCACCCGCATGGTCGATGGTTCGCCCCGGTTTAGGTTGGCCATAACCCCGAACGTCCTCGCCCCGCTCCCGTCTGTGTGGAAATTACCGGGAACATGTTCGTATCCAGGAGTAGCATACGGGCGTTCCGTTCCGCTGACCCCGATCCCGATCTTGAGCGGGAGATCGGCCTGACGGTCGGATTCGACAAGGTCCTCCCCGAGAAACGTGGGCCGCCCTTCCAATCACGGATATCCACCCCGAGAAGTGCCATACGGCACAATCACGGCGTCCGACTGTACGCAGGGGATAGCGGAGAAGGGAGAGATATCAGGAGAGGGGGAAGGGCCCGGAGGAGGGGGATGGGGCAGAGGCAGAGGCGGAGTCGGAGGCGGA
>JBDGRH010000294.1:0-9672 GCA_042218225.1 Halodesulfurarchaeum sp.
CGCTGACCCGGTCGGTCTCACTCCTTCGATTCGGTCTCTGCCCCCCCCCCATCACTGCTGTCCCACGGGTCGACGTGTGTTCTCCACGTCGGGTTCTCCCGGAGCCACCACACGGAGATTCCACGTACCGAAATCGGTTTAGCCCGGGCCGGGGAAGCACCGCCCATGACCGTCACCATCGTCGGCTCGCAGCTCGGCGACGAGGGCAAAGGTGGCGTCGTCGACCTGCTGGGGGGCGACGCCGACATCGTGGTCCGATACCAGGGTGGGGACAACGCCGGCCACACCGTAGTCGAGGGGGGCGAGGAGTACAAGCTCTCACTCGTCCCGAGCGGGGCGATCCGGGGCAAGACCGGCGTGCTGGGGAACGGGGTGGTCTTCAATCCCCGGACGTTCTTCGAGGAGCTCGACTCCCTCCGGGAGCGGGGCCTCGACCCCGACGTCCGGGTCGCAAAGCGGGCCCACGTCATCATGCCCTACCACCGGGTTCTGGACGGCATCGAGGAGGAGGCAAAGAGCGACTCCGACCTCGAGGCAGGAACGACCGGCCGGGGAATCGGCCCGACGTACGAGGACAAAGCGGGCCGGCGGGGTATCCGTGTCGGAGATCTCCTCGATCCGGAGATCCTGAGGGACCGCCTGGAGTACGTCGTTCCCCAAAAGCGGGCCATCGTCGAGACCATCTACGGGATGGAGCCGGACGAGGCCTTCGACGTCGAGGCGCTCTTCCGCGAATATCGCGGATACGGCGAGCGCCTCCAGGAGGAGGACCTCGCGGTGAATGCCGGCGCGTTCCTCGCGGCCGAGATCGAGGATGGGGCCAACGTCATGCTGGAAGGTGCCCAGGGGACGTCGCTGGACATCGACCACGGCATCTATCCCTACGTCACCTCCTCGAACCCGACCGCCGGGTACGCCGCCACGGGCACCGGACTCGGGGTGACGACCGTCGGCCAGGGGGCGGTCATCGGCGTCGTCAAAGCCTACCTCTCCCGGGTCGGAACCGGTCCCCTCCCGACGGAGCTCTCGGGCGAGCTGGCCGAGTACATCCGTGAGGAGGGCGGCGAATACGGGACGGTCACCGGCCGCCCCCGTCGCGTCGGGTGGCTGGACATGCCGATGCTCCGGCACGCCGCCCGGACCAGCGGCTTCACCGGGTTCGCGCTCAACCACCTGGACGTCCTGGCGGGGCTCGACGAGGTCGAGGTGGGCCACGCCTACGAGCTAGACGGGCAGCGGCGCGACTCGATGCCCGCCACGACGGAGCGGTGGGGCGATTGCGAGCCGGTCTTCCGGACCTTTGCCGGCTGGCCGGAGGTGGACTGGGATGCGGTCGCGAGTGACGGATACGATGCGCTTCCGGACGCAGCCCGAGCGTACGTGGAGTACATCGAGGACGAGCTCGGGGTTCCGGCCGTGGCCATCAGCATGGGGCCGGACCGATCCACGTCCATCGTCAGGGACGATCCGTTCGAGTGACTCTCTCGCCGGTTGGTTGAAGCCTGACTGCCGCCCGAGCGACACCATTTGGGACCGCACGGGGCCCATACCCGGCACCTTTTTTGCCCTCGGCACGCAGGTCCCCGGTAGGTGAATTTCACGTGAAAGCGGACCTGATGGACATCATCTGCTGCCCGGTGGACAAATCCGACCTCGAGCTCGACGTCGAGGAGCGAAACGAGGAGGAGATCCTCGAGGGAACACTCACCTGTACGGAGTGCGGCGAGGTCTATCCCATCGAGGAGGGCATCCCCAACCTCCTGCCGCCGGACATGCGGGACGAGGCTGCGGCCTAGAGCTTTTTCTCCCACCTCGTGGTAGAGGGGAGTGTGGCCCGGACCCTGTACGTCCACCTGAATCGCGAGGGGATGCGAACCCTGGAGCCGGAGACGACCGAATTCAGCACTGACGGGTCCTTCCAGATTATCCTCGAGAACCACGGGCAACCGGCCCACGTCCACCTCCACTTCGACGACGACCTCGCCGCGGTCGCCTCCCTCGAGGACCCCAACTGGTACGTTCCCGCGGGAGAGATCGAACCCGTCGAGGTGTCCGTCGAGGACGGGAGCGTCGGCGGCGGGGAACTCGACATCTCCACAGGGTACGGTGCCGAGGGAGAGACGATCTCCATCGAGGTGGACGCGCCCGAGGAAGCAAACGGGGTGTCAGTCGACGACGGGTTGTCGGAGACGGGCGGGGCCGAGGAGAGCGGGCGGGAGCTCCCGTCGGTCCTCCTTCCCGGCCTGTTCGGGGCCCTTGGGGTGCTGGCGACGGTCGTGGTGATGATCCTGGTGAGCGACACCGCCGCCGTCATGCTCGGCGGGTTGGCCGTCCTCGTGGCCATCGCCGCTGCCGGGTATCTGCTCGTGGGACCCTGAGCCCTGTCGATTCGACTGGCCGACGGCGCCGATCACCTGTGCGTCACGCTGTCGGGTGATTTTTCTGCCAGCGCAGCCATCCACGACCATGGCTTCGCTTGCAGCCGAGACGCGGGCGGCCGTGGATGCCAGGCCCTTTCTCAAGGAGGCACTCCGGGCGGGCGTCCTCAACGTGGCCGCGGCGGCACGGTACCTCGACCTCGAGGGGGAGCAGGAGGCCATCGCCACCGCTCTCAGGCGGTATGCGGAGGACCTGGACCCCCCTGAGCGACGCGAGCGGGCGATACGGGTGCGGATGGAGCGACGGGTGGCCGACGTCGAGGCGCTCCTCGCGGTCGACGGGGAAGCCCCTGGGGCAACCGAGATAGCCAGGGACGGGGACTCGTCTCCAGACCCAACAGCCATCATCGCCTCGGGGGACGTCGATCCACGGTTCGTGGCGACCGTCCTGGCGCGGTTCGCTGACGAATCACTCTCCCTGATCGGGGTGGGGGTGACCGCGGATTGCGCGGTCTTCGTGGTCCCCAACGGGAGCGGATCGACGGCTCTCCGGTTCGTCGAGGAGTCGGACGCGAACACCAGCTGAGTGATCTCGTTTCGGGGATGGGTGGGGATGGGGCCGATACGAGGGCTCCCGAGTCGGTCGGCCGGCGACAGACGCTGTCCCTTTCGACGCATTATAAAGTGGTGGCTCGTGTACGCCCCGGCAATGTCCCTGACCGTGACGAACACGCTCTCGGGCGAGCGCGAGCCGTTCGAGCCCAAGGATCCGGAGTCGGTCCTCCTCTATTACTGCGGGCTCACCGTCTCCGACGACGCCCATCTGGGCCACGCCCGCTCGTGGGTCCACGTCGACGTGATGCACCGGTGGCTCTCCCATCTCGGCTACGACGTGCGCCACGTCGAGAACTTCACCGACGTGAACGAGAAAATCGTCGCCCGGACCGGCCCGGCGGGACCGGGCGAGACCGAGGAGGAGGTCGCCAGACACTACATCACCTCCGTCATCGAGGACATGCGCGGGCTCAATCTCCTCCGGGCGGAGGTGTACCCGCGGGTCTCGGAGCACGTCCCGGAGATCATCGACCTCATCGAGACGCTGATCGAGCGGGGGTACGCCTACGAGTCGAACGGGTCGGTCTACTTCGACGTCTCGCGCTTCGAGGAGTACGGGTCACTCTCGAATCAGGCACTCGAGGAGATGGAGGCCCAGGGTCAGGAGGCGGAGATCGCGGAGAAACGCCGCCCGCAGGACTTCGCGCTGTGGAAGGCCGGGCCGGTCGATGCGGCCGCGATCGCGGAGCATCGGGACGAGTCCGTGGACGACCTCCCGATCTCGGCCGGGGGACAGACCTGGGAGTCTCCCTGGAGTGAGGGCCGGCCCGGGTGGCACATCGAGTGCTCGGCGATGAGCATGACACACCTGGACGACACCATCGACCTCCACGTCGGCGGTCAGGATTTGGTCTTCCCCCATCACGAAAACGAGATCGCCCAGAGCGAGGCCGCCACCGGGGAGGAGTTCGTCCGGTACTGGCTGCACGTGAGCCTCCTCGAGACCGAGGGGGAGAAGATGAGCACCAGCCTGGAGAACTTCTTCACGGTCTCGAACGCCCTCGAGGAGTTCGGCGTGAATCCGATCCGGATGTTCCTGCTCTCCTCGTCCTACCGGCGGCCCCAGACGTACTCGCAGGCGACGCTGGACGAGGCGGTCGAGCGGTGGGACCGCCTCGAGCGAGCATATCGCCGGGCCGTCGAAGCGGCTGACAGTCCGGACGCCTACACGAAGGTGGTAGCGGACCCCCTCCGCGAGGCGGTCGCGGCGGCACGCGAGGACTTCACCGAGGCGATGAACGACGACTTCAATACGCGCGAGGCCATCTCAGCCCTCCTCGAGCTCTCCACAGCGGCGAACGCCCATCTTGACGATGCGGACGCCTACGATTACCGGGGTCTCAGACGGGTCATCGAGACGATCGAGGAGCTGGGCGGTGACGTGCTCGGGTTCGTCTTCGGGGAGGAGGGAAGGCACGGGGAGGTTGCCATCGCCGACGAGCTGGTCGAACTGGTCCTCGAGATCCGCGAAGCGGAGCGCGAGGCTGGCAACTACGATCGCGCCGACCGCCTCCGCGACGACCTCGAGGCGTTGGGGGTCGAGGTGCAAGACACCGAGACGGGTCCAGAGTTCCGACTGCCGTAGCCCACGCCACCTTGATACCGGTGGCAATTGATCGATTGGACTGCTCGAGCGTGGGGGAGTGGGGAGGGAGCGGTATGGGAGCGGGAGTACTTCGGCCTCCAGAGGAACCGATCCCGGACTCACTGAGTGCACCTTTTAAAAGGTCGCACTGGCTCCTCGCCCCGGATATCCACCCCTTCCTCGGTCGGGGCTCAGACGGCAAGAGGAACGAACAGGACCCCCATCAGGTGGACTCGGCGGGTATTGAACTGGACCGGGATCATACCGACGACCGAGGCGACCACCATGACGAGCACGCCGACGAACCCGGTGAACAGGCCCGCCAGGACCACGAGCAGCCCCGCCACCGAAAGGGAGAGCGTCCAACTGTCGACGTTGCCGACGAGCCGGAGATAGCGGTCGCCCACGAGCGGGACGAGAACGAATGCAACTGCCGCGGCGATGAGGATGGCGGCGAGCAGGAGTGGGAGGTTGGGGGGTAGCTTTGCGTTCTCGAAGGCCACCAGGACCCCGGTCCGGGGTGATCCGAGAGAGACGAGGGCGAAGAGCGCAAACACCGTGTTCGCGGTGTTCACTCCACTGACCGTGGCGACGAACCCACGATCCCCGGCGTTTCCGGGTGTCAAGACGAACGCCATGGCGGCAGCGACGGCGGCCGAGACACCCGGGATGTAGGCCACGATCGCGCCCGAGAGGGCGCCGAGGAGGCCCCAGAAGAGTGAGCGGAGTGGGTTCGCCGCGATTGCGGTTCCGGACTGCGGGGGAACCCCACCACCCTGGGCCGCGAGGAGCAACACCGGGACGCCGAAGAGGCCGGAGAGCAGCGGCATCAACATATCCCCCGCTGGAACCATCCCGCGAGCCTTCAGATCGAGTGTCAAAAGCCCGAGTGCGCCGCTCGCAACAACCCCCAGGACCCCACCGAATGCTCGACCGACTGTCGGCTCGGTGACGATCATCACCGCCGCGATGAGCGCCAATACCACGGTGAGGTGCTGGATGAGAAGTGGCGCGAGCCGGGCCATCAGTCGGGTGATCGGCAGCCCGAGCACCACTGCAGCCAGGATAGCGCTGCCGCTTCCCAGGGCCGAGAGGCGGAGCGCTTCTCGACCGCGTCCGCCGAGGACCATCCGGTGTCCGGGGAGGGCCGTCATCGCCATCGCCGCATCTGGAACACCGATGGCGAGTGCGGGAACGATGTCGAGGAATGAGTGGACCACACCAGCGGCGAGCATCGCCGCCCCGACGAGGTGGGGGCCGCGGGGACGTGGGGAGCGAGAGCCGCGAGAAGGAGAGCGAGTGTATTGACATGCAACCCCGGCGTGAGTCCGCTCGCCGTCCCGAGGAGGATCCCGCAGCTGATGAACGAGAGGGCGGCGACGGCGCCGCCCGGGTTCGAGACGATGCGGACGCCGAGGAGGTCCATCGCTCCGGGATGGTCCGGTGATGGTATTTAAACGCTCGGGGGACGGGACGCGGATCGGGGGAGGGCCACCGGGAACGCACCGGTGTTTATTTCGGACCAGCTGGCGAGCGGGAAAGGTCTAAGGTGGGGCCCCACATTTCCCGGGGACGTGATACTCGGCATCGACACGGGTGGGACGAACGTGGACGCGGTCGCCCTCGACGCGACCGGCATCCACGGGACGGCGAAGGTCCCCAACGAGGAGACGGCGGAGAGTGTGGAAGCCGTCGTCTCCGCTCTCGGGGACGAGGTGGGCTCCCTCGAGGTCGAGCGTGCCGTCGTGGCGACCACGCTCGTGGTCAACGCCGCGGTACAGGGCCGCCTTCCGGACTGTACGAACGTGGTGATTCCCGGCCCCGGACTCGCTCCGGAGCGGAGTTTCTTCGGCGAGGAGAACGTCGTCGCGGCGGGTGCCGTCGACCACCGGGGGCGGGTGACGGAGGAGGCGGCGGTCGACGCCGTGGGCGAATCGGGCGTGACGGCCATCACCGGTAAATTCTCCCAGCGGAATCCGGAACTGGAGCGCGATATCCGGGATACACTCTCTCCCGCGGAGGGGTCTGTCGCGCTCGGGAACGAATCGGGCGCGGGCCTGACCTTCCCGGAGCGGGCCGCGACGACCGTCGCGAACGCCAGGTCGAAACCGGTCTTCGCGACCTTCTCGGAGGCCGTCTCCGAGGGGCTCTCGGCGGCCGGCATCGACGCCCCCGTCTACTATCTCAAGGGAGATGGGTCGATGCTCGGGGTGGACGCGATGCACGCCACGCCGGCGCACACTGTCCGGGGGGGATCGGCCGCGAGCAGTCTCGGACTCATCGCCCTCACCGGTGTCACCGAGGGCATCGCCGTGGACATCGGCGGAACCACGACGGACGTCACCCGGATCACCGGCCGGTTCCCGGACACCGAGCAGAACGTGTCCGTCGGCCCCCTCGAACCGGCCTACGCCGGTGTCGTGGGTCGGAACCTGCCGGTCGGTGGTGATACGCGGGTCGTCGTCAGCGAGGGCGGGCCAACGATCGGGGAGGAGCGTATGGGAAACGCGGTCGCGTTCGGGGGGCCCGAACCGACGTTGACGGATGCGCTCCACGTCCTCGAGGTGTTCACGGCGGGGGACGTGGAAGCGGCCCGAAAGGCACTCGCCGACGTCGGGGCTGCCGATCCGGAGAGGGCTTCCCAGCAGGTTCTCGATGCGTTCATCGAGCGCGTGGGCGAGGCCATCGCATCCGTCTCCATCGAGTCCACCGAGACGCTCGCGGTCGGCGGAGTGCTCGCCCCCCACCTTGCTCCCCTTCTCGCCGAGTCCACCGAGGCGGTTTCCCAATATGCGGTTCCGCCCCACGCCGACGTCTCCGGGGCGGTCGGCTGTGGCGTCGCCCGGGTGAGCGTCGAGACGGCACTTCACGTCGACAGTGCCCGGGGTGTGAAGACCGTGACCTCCGTCGGTCCGGAGACCGTCTCGGAGATCGAGCAGGGCAAGCGATTCACCGACGCGAAGGCCAGGGAGCTGGCCATCGAGGAGGCACAGGCGGCCGCCGAGCGGGCCGGAGGCTCCCGGAACGACCCCGCCGAGGTGCTCGGGTACGACCGATTCAGCGTCGTCGAGCGCTCCCGGGTGGCCGGACAGATCATACACGCGAGGGCCCGCGTCGAGCCGGCGGTCGAGCGGGTGTTCGCGGGGGATGAGTGACATGTCGGGGAGCGCTGATTCCTCGAGGGAGACGGAACCTCCGACAGGAGCCGAGCCGTCGACCCGCCCCGACACCTCGATGGCCCTCGTCTACGACGAGGATTATCTCCTCCATGAGCACACCCCCACGCATCCGGAGCGCCGGGAGCGCCTCCAATATACAATGGATCAACTTCGCGAGGAGGGGCTGCTCGCTGACCCGAACGTGGTCCACGTCGAGCCGGACGAGGCCACCTCGACCCAGATCGAGCGCGTCCACACGCGGGGATACATCCAGCGCCTTCGCTCGATGTCGGCAAGCGGGACGGGGATGTTGAGCGTGGACACCCACGTTTCCGAACACACCTGGGCGACGGCCCGACTGGCGGCCGGTGGGGTGGTCGAGGGGATCGAAGCCGTCGTGTCTGGGGAGCATGATTCCGCGTTCGTCATGGCCCGCCCCGGCGGGCACCACGCCTTCGCCGACGATGGGCACGGCTTCTGCTATCTCAACAATACCGCTGTCGGGCTCCGACACCTCCAGGCCGAACACGACGTCGACCGGATCCTGGTCTGGGACTGGGACGCCCACCACGGTGATGGCACCCAGTCCATCTTCTACGATGACCCCGGTGTTCTGGTCATGTCCACCCACCAGGACGGTCGGACCCTCTTCCCGGGCACGGGAGACGTCCAGGACGTTGGCGAGGGAGCGGGCGAGGGATACAACGTGAACGTCCCGCTTCCCCCGAAGACGGGCGATAGCTCATACGAGCGCGTGGTCGAGGAGATCTTCGTGCCGATCGCCCGCCAGTACGACCCCGACTTCGTCTTCATCGAGGCAGGGCAGGACAATCACTTCACGGACCCGATCACCGATCTGGGAGTGACCGCCCAGGGGTATGCCACCCTCATGTCCTCTGCGGTGGAGGCCGCCGAGGCGTTCACCGACGGCGAGCTCGTGGCCTCGCTGGCGGGTGGCTATGGGATCGAGGGTGGCCTCCCGTATACCAATCTGGCGGTCATCGCCTCCCTGCTCGGGTACGACACGGAGCACATCCGTGAACCCGCCATCTACGAGCCACCCTCGTACGACCCGGACGTCTCCGACGTCATCCAGCGGGTGAAACGGGCACAGGAGCCGTACTGGGAGCTGGATTGACCTGGGTATTCGTCCGATTTCGACCGTCCATCCCGTCCCGTCCTCGCGGAAACGAGCGGCTAGTCGCGGTGCCCCTCCAGATGTGAGGCGAAGTCCGCCGTCAGCGCGTGGACCCGCTCCGCCCATTTCCGGAGGCGGTCCTCCTCGGTCTCCTCCGCCGGTTGGTCCTCGACGATGGCCAGGGTCTCGAGGGCCTGGTAAAGGTCGATACCGAACACCTCCCGATCGAAGGCCTGCTCGAAGCGCTCCAGCGTCGAATCCGCGATGGCCGACCCGGTCTCCATCGCCTCCTCCAGCTCCGTTTCGGCGTATGCGCCCCAGAACGCGAGGAGTTTCTCGGCCGCGGGTCGGAGCTCCCGGTCGTCGAGGTGGTTTCGCACCTCATCCACGTACGCCGAGATGCGGTCGATGGTCGGGTCCCCGAGCGCCTCGTGAGACTGGGCGGCGATCCGCTGGGCCAGCTCCCGTATCTCCTCGAGCCGGTCCGCGTCCCCGGATGACATGCATTACGGTGGCGCCGGGTCGTTCATAAGCGTGTGGGGGTGGGTACGTCGAAGATACCCCGGGATCGACCGGACGAGAGGCAGGTGGGGTCGCCGAACATGGGAGATGCATCCCGGGTCTCCCGACGGTTCCCGCTACCGGCCGTCCGGGAGGTCGGATAAACCCATTGCCGGACGTTCCCGAGGACCGGGATAGCACGGGTCCCATCCCCCGATTCTGAAAGGGTCGAGAGCCGAATCGTACGATAGTATATCAGGTCTCCCCCCGTAGCGTCGCTTCATGGAGTCGAAGAAC
>JBDGRH010000224.1:0-9630 GCA_042218225.1 Halodesulfurarchaeum sp.
ACAATTGCCAGCATGCCGACGGCGATCCATGGGTTCATAAGTGGGCTCCGTAACACGCGACGCTTAGGATGCCCTCCTCATAAACGTTGATTCTTCCGCGTATCCCGTCGATACCTGTATTTACGGGGTTCTGGGCCATTTTACGAACGGACGGGTGAGCGCAGAAAATGCACGGTTCAGCGACGTTGGCTGCGTTTCCCATCCGGCGATTTTCCCGCTGGTGCAGGTCTCGAGAGGTCCATCGCCGATCAACATCACCGCCACCTGATCCGACACTGCCCGAAAGGACAGTATCCCGGGTCTCAGCGGGGGAACAGATCACCGCCCCTGGGTGTTGGGTATCCCGATTTTTCCTCACGACCGAGATGCGGTGACCTCGCCCCGGCAGACCCGCGAGCTCGAAAACGTCCGGTCCCACAGTAAGTAGTGTATATGGTGACAATTAACGCACTTCAAGAGTTCAAATAATGGGTCTTTCAGAGCCTGTAAATAGGTAAATCGGTAGATCCTCCGAAGTACGTTACGATTGTCGGATTCGTGGGAATAACCGCTACTTCCTTGGTCCCCTCCCCTGTACTAGTAATTGGGGAGCCAACATGATAGATCTCACCGCCTATCGGGATTTTCTCGTATCAGATCCGGATGTGACATTCTTTCATCCCCCGAGCATCTACGACTTCCGCACCCGACCGGAGGTGCTCGGTCCCATAAGCGACGTCATTCCCTCCTCCCCGGTATTCGAGATGTATCCAATCGGATTGACAAGTCTGGCCGACACCCTCGAGCGCGCCGGATACAACGCGCGGATCGTCAACCTCGCCCACCAGATGCTCGTGGACGATGACTTCGACGCGGAGGCGGAGATCGCTGACTCCCCGGCGTGGTGTTTCGGCATCGACCTCCACTGGTTACCCCACGCCCACGGGTCCATCGAGGTGGCCAAACTCGTGAAGAAACACCATCCCGAGGCCCCCGTGATCTTCGGCGGATTGAGTGCCACCTATTACCACGAGGAGCTGATCGACCACCCCGCCGTCGATTACGTCCTCCGCGGGGATTCGACCGAGGAGCCGATGGCCGAGCTGGTGGCCACCCTGGACGGAGATGGGGATCTCTCGGCCGTGCCGAACCTCACGTACAAGGACGACGACGGGGAGACCGTCGTGACACCCCTCACCTACCAGCCGACGGACCTCGATGACGCCACGATCCCGTCCTACCGGTACGCCATCAAATCTGTATTCAAATACGGCAGTCTCTCCAAAGTGCTCCCGCATCGCGGCTGGCTCGATAAGCCGATCACGATGCTCCTGACGTCGAGGGGATGTCGACACTCGTGTGGCTTCTGCGGTGGGGCCCGTTCCTACCAGGGGGTCCACGACCGGGAAGCCCCTGCCTTCCGTTCCCCGGAGCGGCTCATCGAGGACATCAGGACGATCAATACGTTCTCCGTCGGTCCCATCTTCGTCGTCCACGACCTTCGCATGGGTGGATTGGACTACGCGCGGGAGTTCTTCGAGCGCCTCGGTCGCGAGGATGTTACAAATGAGTTCATCTTCGAGCTGTTCGGCCCGGCCGACGATGCATACTTCCAGATGATCGACGAGGCGGTCTCTCAGTGGAGTCTCGAGTTGAGCCCCGAATCCCAGGAGCCGGACGTCCGCCGGCGCCTCGGGAAATTCGCGGTTTCCAATGCGGCCATCGAGGATACCATCCGTTCGGCCCTGGCCCACAACTGTCGGAATATCGATCTGTTCTTCATGATCGGGCTCCCGGGCCAGGACTACGATGCCGCCGTGGGGTGTGTTGATTGGGCGAGAGACCTCCTCGAGGAGATCGACGACGAGCGGATCCTTCCCTTCGTCGCCCCGTACGCCCCGTTCCTCGACCCAGGAAGCCCGGCCTTCGAACATCCGGAGGAATACGGATACACCCTGCATGCGGAGACGCTGGAGGACCACCGCCAGCTGTTGCTCGAGCCGACGTGGAAGCGGATGCTGAACTACGAAACCGAGCACCTCTCCAGGCAGGACATCGTCGATGCGACCTACGAGGCGGCAAAGCGGATGAATCGGTTGAAGTACGAGCACGGTATCCTCGACGAGGACGCCTACCGGACGATCATCGACCGGATCGAGCGATCGGAGGAGGTTGTCGAACGGGTGGATACGATATACGATCACCACCCGGGCGACGATCGGGACCGTGAGCTGGCAGCCCTCTCGGCCGAACTGGACGATTTCGGGGCCAACAGCATCGCTGCCGCGGACGAGCTCTGGTGGCCGAGTGAAGGGTTCCGGAACGTCCTCGCCCTGTTCGTCCTGGGGGCAAAGCTCCTCACCCAGGAGTTCAACCTCCGGATCCGGTCGCGACGGTCGTTCCGACGGCGGGCCTGAACCGGGTCCCCGGAGATGCCACCATTCGGGTATCCGGGACAGCGACTGAATCACCGACCGTCCCGATATCCGGACAGTAACGGAATCGCGGACCGCTCATCTGTTGATCGATCCTCACGGACGACCCACTATTACCAGGGCGATCCTGAACCTACGATTCTCGGCGGTACTCTCCGATCCCTCGTGCGTGCAGCGCCTCCGACACCGCCGCGACGTCTTCGGCCTGCGCCTCGTGGAGTTCCGTGAGCCGTGCCGCCAGGTCGGGGTCTCCGCGGGCCAGGATCTGGGCGGCCGAGAGGCCCGCATTGTAGGATTTCCCGGCATCGACGGCCGTGATCGGCGCTCCGGTGGGCATCCCGAGCACCGAGTCGACCGATTTCTCCTGGACGGGCACGCCGATGACCGGGACGGGAAACGCGATCGAGGCCACCATGTTCGGGAGGTCGGCCGATTTCCCGCCCGCCCCCGCGATGATGACATCCAGGCCCCGGTCGGCCGCCGTGTCGGCGTACGCGTACATGAGCTCCGGGGTTCGATGGGCAGAGATGACCCAGGTTTCGTAGCAATATGCCGCCTCCGGGGGGTCCTCGGCGTCGGTGAGCTCACCGAACCCCAGCTCGGAAAGGGCCTCGTGGGCACCAGACATCACGTCCAGGTCCGAGTCGCTTCCCATGATGATCCCGACGTCCGGCCGGTGTGCCGCCGGCCGGTCCCCAGCTGCCTCGGTCTCGAAGCGCTCGATCAGGTCGTCGACCGTGGTCATGCCCCAGACATCGATTGGGGGTCCTTCAAAGATACCGGTCGCTGTGGTCAGGACACCGCATTCCGTCACCCCCTCCCCACGAATGTGCCCGCCGAACACCCGACCATCCATTCCCAGGTGGCACTTACCCGAATGAGAGCGCCTCAAGGGCCTGCTGAACCCGTTCTCGAGCATGGCCGAGAGACGAGTGATGGGCCGTGAGGTGTCCCATCTTCCGGAGTGGCCGGACGGTCCGCTTCCCGTACCAGTGCAGGTGGACGTCGCCCAATTCCAGGACCGATTCGACCCCCGTCACACTCGCGGGTCTCGATTCCTGGCCGTCCCCGAGGAGGTTGGCCATTGCAGTCGGGTCACGGAGCCCTGTGCCCCCGAGCGGAAGCCCGAGGACGGCCCTGAGGTGCTGTTCGAACTGGGACGTGACCGCTCCCTCGATCGTGTAGTGACCGGAGTTGTGGGGTCGGGGAGCGATCTCGTTGACCAGGACGCTGCCATCGCCCGTCTCGAAGAGCTCGATGCCGAAGACCCCTCGCCCGTCTAACACATTCAACACACCCTCAGCCACCTCTTGGGCCCGTCGACGCACGGAATCATCGGTTCGCGCAGGAACCAGCGTCTCCCGCAGGATCTCCGCCTCGTGGACATTTTCCGCAACGGGAAAGCAGCGGCGGTCGCCGACCCCGCGGACCCCGATGACGCTCAACTCCCGCTCGAACGGAACGAGCTCCTCGGCCACCAGCCCATCGAGACTCCCGAAACGGTTCGTTGCTTCCGCAACCGACTCCACGATGGCATTTCCGCGACCATCGTATCCGCCTCGTCGGGCCTTGACCATGAGGGGCGATCCCAGTGCCTGGAAGGCATCGCGCAGCGCCCGCTCCGAATCCACGGCCGCAAAGGCAGGAACGGGGATGTCGGCCGCGTCGAGTCGCCGCTTCTCGGACAGTTTGTCCCGGGTCATCCGGATGGTGTCCGGGTGTGGGTGGGCAGGAACGTCGAGGTCCGCCGATACGCTCTGGAGGGCGTCAGGGTCGGCCAGCTCGATCTCCACTGTCAGGACGTCGCTCCGCTCGGCCAGCGCTCGAATTGCCTCCTCGTCGTCGAATTCCGCCTCGATCTGGTCGGTCGCGGGGGGAACGGCCGGGCAGTTCGGGGTCGGGTCCAGCGCGACGACGTCGATCCCGAGTGGGGTTGCCGCCTCGGCGAGCATCCGCCCGAGCTGTCCCCCGCCGATGACCCCCACCGTCGATCCCGGTGGGACAGTATTCCGCATCGTCATCGGTGGGCTAATGGAAGCGCATGGATAAGCATTCCCGATCGAGGGCGATGGTATTCACGTTCGTGACTATCCCCACAGCCACCCCGCCACGCTCCGCCCCTCAACCGGCGCGGGCCGACCGGTCGATGAAGAAAACAGTTTCGGTACCGCTCGACGTCAGCTGGTACGTCAAAGCCCGATACCCGGAGAGCTGCTGATCGACCTTCGAGTAGTGCTCGGCTCGCGTGATGATGACCGGGGCCGATCCGTTTATCTGCTCGATAGTTGCGGTGCTATCCACGGTTGCCCCGAACCGCTCTAGATACCAGGGAAGGGGGAGCCGGTTGTACCAGTTCGATGGGGCCGGATAGGTGTGCGCCCCCGATTCATTCGCCACGAAGAAGTGATCGCCGTAATACCTGACGTCCACGCCCTCGTTGGTCTCCGCGATGACTTCGATGTCCGCCAGCGTCGGTTGCAGGTACCCGGCCGGCTGACCGTACTGAACCAACGGATTCGAATCGTCCTGCGGATTCCGGTAGGAGGTCTCGATGGCGGTGAAGCCCACCTGGGCAACGACCGCAAGGAGGACGAGCGCCGCGAGGCCGACGCCGATGGTGTCGGCGCTTCGATGGGCCTGTAGCCCCTGGTCTACTACGAGCCGGATACCCACCGCGGCCGGGATGGCCAATGGAACAAGCGCGTGGACGATCGACCAGGGAGCGGAGATGTCGGTGATGGCCGGGTATATCACGAATATTGTGACCCCCCAGTACCCGGCGAACGCAACGATATCCCGTGGCTGGTCCCCAGCGTACCTATCGACGACGAACCCCACAACCGCGAACGCTGCGAGCGGGAGGGAGGTATAGGCGGTCGTTTCCAGGGCGTCAGTCAGGAACGAGACGTAGCTGTGCTTGTGCCCTCCGGCGATCCACAGGCTCTTCAGCTTCTCCCAGGAACCGAGCGTGGCCGCGTCGATGACACCGGGAAGCTGAGCTGGGTGCGCCAGCGCATTGTACAGATCGGGTCGTGGAGCGTAGAAAAACACGACAAGGACCAGTCCCTCGAGGATGGCAAGGACCACGACGAGCCAGTTGTGCCGGAGAAACCGATAGACACCTTTGAGGTATTCGACCGCCACGGACTGCCATGGGCCATCCCGGAACCGGGCCACGAACAGGCGATGGTCGAGCAGGAGGATCGCCGCACCCAGCCATACCCCCAGGTACACGAGAAGGATCTCCTTCGTGGCAAACGCGAGGGTCAATGCGCCGACCCCGGCGAAGAGATACCACCGACGACCAGTGTCATAGAGGCGAACGAAGAGTCCGAACGCGAGGAGTCCGAAGGTGGCGGTGAGGACGTCATTCCGCATGAACCGGGAGTAATAGAGGAGCACCGGATTCAGGGCGAGGAAGGCTCCGAGGACGACCATCTCGACGTCCTCGAGGTGCTCTCTGAACAGCCACGCGACGAGGGGGAGGAGCCCCCCGATGAGCGCGACGACGAACCGGGCGACGAAATCCGACGGACCGAACAGCCGGAACAGGAGGTTGTTCACGTGGAAGAGGAATGGGCCGTGGATGATCGCGTGATACTCCCAGACTCCGGATTCCATGTACCTGAGGATCCAGAAGCCCACGCGGCCCTCGTCCCAGTGGAAGACCCGGAAACCCAGGGCGAAAAAGCGAGCCAGGAGACCGACGACGGTGACGCCGATGAGACCGAGAAGGGCACGGCGCCGACCGAGGGGGCGGCTGTTCATGCAACGGGGTTTCAGGTCACCCCCCAAAAAGGAGACGGAATCGGGTGGCCCGGAACGGACTTCAGGAGGCAACCAATCCCGACTTCGATAAGGGGATCGCATGGCCTTCGACTCCTGATCCCGATGGAGAGCCCACCTCCCCCTACCACTGTGACGTACCCCGATCGGGCGAAGGTACTTACCCACTGGCCCACGAATAGAAATCCGATGGGAGTCAGTATCGAACTCGACGAGGAGCTCTACGAGCGGATGGAGGCCCACTTGGAGGAGGGAGAGACCATGGAGGAGTTCATCCAGGAGCTGGTCAGCATGTACGAGACCGAGGGTGCCTTCATCCAAGAGGGCTACTCCGAGTGAGCCAGGAATACACGGACACAGTCCGAGCCAGTTCCGATCGCTCCCCCGAGGGAGAGACACCTCGTCCCGTCCACGCGACGAACTACTGATCACTTCTATTTCCCCGGCGGCCTCACTGGCGGGGTGGGCAGGTCTTGTGCGCGAGCGGTAGCGTTTTCACCCGGGCAATCGACCCCACCGGTATGGTAGCCCTCGCGCTGGTGGTCGCGGAGTTCAACCGGCCCGTGACCGAGGAGATGGAGGCCGCCGCCCGCGAGGCGGCCGTCGAGGCGGACGCGACCATCGTCGAGACGGTGTACGTCCCGGGGGCGTACGATGCCCCGCTCGCGGCCGACCGACTGGCACGCCGGGAGGACGTGGACGCCGTCGCGGTTATCGGCGCGATCATCGCGGGGGACACCGACCACGACCAGGTCATCGGGACGGCCGCGGCCAGCCGCCTCACAGACGTGAGCCTCGAGCGCGACACGCCGATCAGCCTCGGCGTCACCGGGCCAGGGATGTCCGCCGACGAGGCCCGCGCCCGGGTGGATAAAGGGCGAGAGGCGGTCGAGAGCGCGATACAGCTCGTCGAGGGGCTACCCTCCCCGGTACCCTCCACGGAGGACCGATGACCCCACCTCTATCACGAAGATGGGCCCCCGGGGACGCCGGCGCCTACCGTATGCTTGAGGAACCATGAACTTCGCAGCACGCGTCGAACGGGTCGAACCGAGCGCGACGCTCGCCGTCAGCAACCTGGCGAAGCGTCTCGAGGCCGATGGGATCGACGTCGTCGATCTCTCCGTGGGAGAACCGGACTTCGACACCCCGGAGCACATCAAGGAAGCCGCACGAAGGGCGCTCGACGCCGGGGAAACCGGCTATACACCCTCAAACGGGATCCCGGCGCTCCGGTCGGCCATCGCCGAGAAGCTCCAGAAGGACGGCCTCGAATACGGGACCGAGAACGTCGTGGTGACACCCGGTGCGAAGCAGGCGCTCTTCGAGACGTTCCAGGCCCTCGTGGACGATGGGGACGAGGTGGTTCTCCTGGACCCAGCGTGGGTATCCTATGAAGCCATGGCGAAGATTGCGGGGGCGGAGCTGCAGCGCGTGGACCTCCGACCCACCGACTTCCAGCTCGAACCCGCTCTCGACCGCCTTTCCGAGGTGATCACAGACGAGACGGCCCTTCTGGTGGTCAACTCCCCGAACAATCCCAGCGGGGCCGTGTACACGAGGGCGGCCTTCGAGGGACTCCGCGACCTCGCCGTCGATCACGACGTGACGGTCATCGCGGACGAGATCTACCAGCACATCAATTACGGACCGCCGCACGTGAGCCCGGGGACGCTCGACGGGATGGCCGAGCGCACCATCACGATCAACGGGTTCTCGAAGGCCTACGCGATGACGGGCTGGCGCCTCGGATACCTGGCGGCACCGGACGCGGCGATCGAGCAGGTCGGCAAGGTGCAATCCCATTCCGTCTCCTCGGCCGTCAACTTCGTCCAGCACGCCGGTGTGGCGGCTCTCGAAGGACCCACAGACCCTATCCAGGAGATGGTGAACGCGTTCGACGAACGACGGGAGCTGCTGGTGGACGAGCTTGCCGACGCCGGCGTGGACATAGAACCCCCGGAGGGGGCCTTCTATCTCATGCTGCCCGTGGATGATGACGACCAGCGCTGGTGCACGGAGGCACTGGAGGAAGCCCACGTCGCGACCGTCCCCGGGAGTGCCTTCGGCGCACCGGGCTACGCGAGGGTCTCGTATGCGGCGTCGACTGAGCGGCTGACTGAAGCGGTCGAGCGGCTCGCCTCGGCCGGATTCGTGGATTGAGGAGTACCTTCTCGAGTCAGTACCTACTCGAGTCGGTCCCTTCTGGCGTCTATACCCCCTGGGGTCGTTTCAGACCCGCACGATCCGGAAAGGGAAAGGCGCCCACCCCGTTCAGGATACCGGGTGACCCCGTTCGAGAGTGTCCTGGCACGCCCACCTCGATCAGTTCGTCACCGACTGATGAACCGGGTTACGGCCAGTTGCCGCTCTCCTCGTAGGCATCGAGGACCCGCTGGATGGCGACGACGTACGCGGCGGTGCGCATGTTGGGGACGTCGTACTCGTCGTATGCGGTGACGACGTCGTCGAAGGCCCGGACGATGATGTCCTCGAGCTCCTCGTTCACGCGCTCCTCGGACCAGTAGAAGCGCTGGCGGTTCTGGACCCACTCGAAGTACGAGACGGTCACGCCGCCGGAGTTGGCGAGGATGTCCGGGATGACCAGCACGTCCATGTCCTTCAGCACGTCGTCGGCCTTCGGCGTGAGCGGTCCATTCGCTGCCTCGCTGATGATGTCCGCCTGGATCCCCTTCGCGATCTCCTCGTCGACGGCGTTCTCCAGCGCCGCCGGGATGAGGAGGTCCACGTCGAGCTGCAGGAGTTCCTCGTTGGTGAGATCCTCCTCGTAGTCGTCCCAGTCGGTGACCGAGCCCTCGGCGCGCTTTCGCTCCTTGACCGCGACCGGGTCGAGCCCGGCAGGGTCGTAGATGCCGCCGGAGGAGTCGCTGACGGCCACGACCGTCGCGCCCATCTCGTCGATGAGCTTGGCCGCGATCCAGCCGGCGTTTCCGTAGCCCTGGACCGCGACGGTCGCCCCCTCGAGGTCCTTTCCGAGGTACTCGAAGGCCTCGCGGGCCGCGAGAACCGTCGACCGACCCGTCGCCTCGACACGTCCCTCGCTCCCGCCGCTCTCGATGGCCTTCCCGGTGATGACCCCGGGCTCGGTGGTGTTCTCGAGCGTCTCGTAGGTGTCCTTGATCCAGTTCATCTCCCGCTGACCGGTGTTCACGTCGGGTGCGGGGATGTCGCGGTCCTCGCCGACCAGCGGTCGGAGTTCCTTCGCGAAGGACCGGGTGATCCGCTCGAGCTCGGACGCGGAGTACCCGTCGGGGTCGATCTGGATGCCACCTTTCCCGCCCCCGAACGGGATGCCGACGACCGCTGTCTTGTAGACCATCCAGCCCGAGAGCGCCTTCACCTCGTCGCGGGTGACGCCCGGGTGATAGCGGATGCCGCCCTTGTACGGGCCGCGGTCGCCGTTGAACTG
>JBDGRH010000101.1:0-4347 GCA_042218225.1 Halodesulfurarchaeum sp.
ACCGCAGCGAGTCGCCCGAGTCGAGCGCCCGGGGGCTTTCGGGCGTCTGCGTTCCGGGAACGTCACGGTCTAGGAGCGCCCGGGGGCTTTCGGGCGTCTGATTTCCAGGAGTATTGGAAACTACTGCAGTGGGGCTTTCGGGCGTCTGCTCTCATGTGATATTATAAAATGATGCAGAGGCTTTCGACGGTCTGACCGGTCCAACGGACGCGGAAAAACGAACCCCCGACATCCTGGAACCCCACGGCCAATCCGAGAACAAAGAGTGACGAGAATCCGAGCTCCCCCCACCCAACGAAATCACCGGCCCGGTACCCCATCCCCCGTCCACACCTTTACATACCAACACCGGACCATCCCGGTTCGGATGTGACGAGTCGCCCGGGACAGTCAGCGGGTGTGCGACCACCTGTCTCGGAGACGATTCCACCCTCACGGTCGCCTGTTCGCCACAACGGATCCGTGCGGTCCCCTGTGGACACCTCGAACCGCAGCGAATCTCCGCTTCGACGCCTTTTTGGCCGGTCCCGGGGAATCCCGGGTATGGCAGTCGAACGGGAGACGCTCCGGGATGCGGCCCTGGCGACGGTCGGGGTCGTCGTCTTCATCGCGTTCCTCATCGCTGGTGGGCTGATGCACGCCGGCAATGGCGGCGAGCTCGGGGCGCTGCTCATCGTCGCGGGGATCGTCGCCTTCATCGTGGTGATGGGCGGGATCGGACTGCTCTTCCTCGGCGGCGATTAGATTACAGGCCCGATTCCGAATAGGTGACCGGCCCGGTGTCGAGTAGGTGTCCAACCAGCTCCCGTCACTCCGCCTCGGCGAGCTCCTCGCGATCCCGCCAGTCGGTGAGCTCGTCCTCGTCCGCGTCGTCGAGTTTCACCTCGTAGTAGGAGAGCGGGTGCGAGATCGAATCGCAGAGGTCGTCCGGGTTGACACAATCCCCGTAGGCCTTCATCGTGGCACAGGATGGGGCGGTGTAGGCGGTCGGGCTGGAGTCCCCCCGGATGTGGTCGGTCTGATAGCGCGTCATCTCCTCGCCGAAGCCGGGGTTGACCTCGTAGAGGTCCACGATCTCCTCCGTGGAGAGGCCGATGTTGGTGAGAAAGGAGGTGATGGCGAAGCGGGAGTGATGCTCGAGGTGGTCCCCCCGCTGGATGCGGTCGAGGAGGTGCTGCATGCAGGGCGGGAAGAGCTCGGGGACGACGGTGTCGATGTCCCGCGTGAGGTCGAGCTCCTCGAGCGTCCGCTCGATGTCGTCCACCACCCCAGAGAGCTCGGTGGCGATACCGTCCGGGACGGACAGCGGCAACCCATCAGCGACGCGGCGCTGGACCGCCTGCTGGAGAAGGCGGTCCAGCTCGGGGGGAGTCACCGGCACCATCCCCTCCTCGAGCCGTCTGCGGGGCAGGCGCCACTTGTCCTGGCGGAGCGACGCCGCGAGCTCGAGGTACGCGGGAACCCCGACGAGGAACCCGTCCTCCGTGGCCCGGACGGACCCGCCGAGGTCGAACTCCCGGAGGAGGTCCTCCCGGGAAACCTGACCGGTCCGGACCGATCGGATCTCGTCCTCCGAGAAGTCCTCGGTGAAACGCTCGAACGCCGTTGCGGCCTCGGCGGCCGCGTAGCGGCGGCGAACCACGTCGGCGTCGGTCAGGGAGACGAGAACCCGCGCCACCGGGTAGGAGAGCAGCTCGACCCGGGTGGCCCGGTTCGCCGGCCCGACCTCGCGCTCGGTGAGTGCCCTGGTGACCCGCTCGCGGGCCCGCTCCACCACCTCCTCGTCGTCCGATACCACCTCGCCGAGGTCCACCGCGGCGTCCTCGACCGCCGCTTTGGCCGCATCGAGGAACGGGTATCGCGCGAGGCGGGCGTCCATCGACCGAGCAGTTCGCCCCGGACGCCGATAAACCCCCCGCACACCCTCGAAATCCGCCGGCGTTCCGGGCCCGATCGCGTCCCATCCCCACCCCAGGCACCAAACACTCCTCCACCCCACCCACGGGACCGAACACTCCTTATCCCCGCCGCGCGTGGGGCCGATATGCAGCTGGGACCCGGGGGCCGACGACTGGCAGCGGTCCCGCAGCTGGCACCCCGAGCCTGGCGACTCGCGGCGGTCCCCCTCGCCGTCGCTGGGCTCCTCCTGGCGCTCTCCAGCGGGTGGGGGATCGTCGCCCTGGGTGTCGCGGCAGGCGTCCTCTGGTTCCATCGCGACCCGGACCGGACGCCCCCGTCCGAGGGTGTCCTCGCCCCAGCCGATGGGACGGTGACGGTCATCCGGGAAGAGGACGACCGTCTCCGGGTCGGGGTCTTCATGGGGGTCACCGACGTCCACGTCAACCGCGCACCGATGGGCGGGACCGTCACGGCCCTCGAGCACGTCCCCGGCGCCCACCGGCCGGCATTCTCGAAGGAATCCAGGCGGAACGAGCGCGTCCGGATGGCCATCGGCGACATCGACGTGATCCTCATCGCCGGGGCCTTCGCCAGGCGGATCCACCCGTACGTGGAGGAGGGCGACAGCCTCGATCGGGGGGAGCGCATCGGCCACGTCTCCTTCGGGAGCCGCGCCGACGTGCTCCTCCCCCCGTCGGTCTCCCGCGATGACGTCCGTGTGGAGACCGGGGAGACCGTCCGTGCCGGCGAGACCGTCCTGGCAGGGACGCCGACAGCGTCTGCGGACTGAGAACGCCGACCCTGAGAGGTGCCGAGGTGATCAGCTATACCCCAATCGACCCACGGGTTTTTGCCCGCCGGGGGCGGTGGGCGACACATGAGCGAGGCGCCGGACCCCGACGACCATGGCGAGCGGACCGAGAGGGACACGGACGAGGACTCGGACACGGACTCGGACCCGGACTCGGACCGGAACGCTGACGTCGAGGCCATGAAGCGACGGGCCGGAGCGGCAGCCGTGGAGGCGGTCCAGGACGGGGACGTGGTGGGGCTCGGCTCGGGGAGCACCGCAGCCGCGGCGATCGAGGCCCTGGGCCGGCGCGTCGACGCGGGACTCGACGTCACCGGGATCCCCACGTCCCATCAATCGCGCTCCGTCGCCATCGAGGCCGGCATCCCCCTCACGGCACTCGACGTCGTCGACGGGGTGGATATCGCCATCGACGGGGCGGACCAGGAGGCCGACGGCACCCTTGTAAAGGGCGGTGGCGGTGCCCACGCCCGGGAGAAGGTCGTCGACGCGGCCGCGGATCGGTTCGTCGTGGTCCTCGACCGCTCGAAGCCCGCCGACCTGCTCGACATCCCGGTCCCGATCGAGGTGCTCCCGGACGCCGTGGCGCCGGTGAAGCGTGCGCTCGAGGAGCTGGGCGGCGAGCCGGTCCTCCGCTCCGCGACGGCCAAGAGCGGTCCCGTCGTGACCGACAACGGGAACGTGCTCCTGGACTGTGATTTCGGGGAGATCGAGGACCCGGGGAGCCTGGCGACGGACCTGGCAGCGATCCCCGGGGTCGTCGCGCACGGGCTGTTCGTGGGGCTCGCCGACGAGGTCATCGTCGCGGGACCGGATGGGATCGAGCGACGGCGATACGGCTAACGGACCGACGACAGGCGCGCCGGAGCGTTCGCCGGTGGCCAACCCGCTCCGTGCCGACCGGTGGGATCCGGCGCTGTCGCTCACCGCTGCTGCGCCAAGAAAAGGCTTCGTGGTTCTCCTCGCTTAGAGGTCTCGCGGCTGGACGGTCTTCCGACCGTTCTCCTCGGCGCGGCGTGCGGCGTCCTCGAGGAGTTCGTCGACGCGGTCGTCGAGTGCGTCGTAGAAGTCCGACGAGACGTTTTTGTCTTTGAGCGCGTCCTTCACGGCGGCCTTGACAATCAGGTCTGCCATACGGGGTGAATTTCTGTATCACCCGTAATAAGAGTTCCCAAATTCACCGCGATAGGCCCCGAGCCGGGCCAACGGGAGGTGTTCCGACGGTGGCCCACAACCGGCGTGGGCTGTCATATCATCGCCTCGATAGGGTTGTCGGTCCGCCCAGTAGCTATCAGGTATCCGCGAAGCATACTTCGGGAAAACCCAACGACACTTCCGATTTCGAGAAGCGTATCAATGTATCCCGCCTACGAAGTGGTACCGATGGGCACGCCCGTCGGCACCCATGGCACGGTGTGACTACTGCGACGCCCACGTCTCGGACCGGTTCGCCCGCGTCTTCGCCGACGAGAACGGGGACCTCCTTGCCTGCCCGAACTGCGCCGCGAACGTGGGGATCGCCGAGGTATCCCGCAACCGGGCCGAGCGCGGGTGAACTCGACCACGGGTGGCTTCTCGTCGATCGGGATCGATTCAACGGACCGCGAGGGGTGAAGCGAGCCGGACACCGAACCCAA
>JBDGRH010000101.1:4447-6961 GCA_042218225.1 Halodesulfurarchaeum sp.
CGAACCCAATCCAACCTCCCGCATTGGTGGGTATCTGCCCCGATCTCGAGCCTTTGAGATCCCGGTCGTTGCCCCAATCCCGCCATCGACCCGGGGGTAGCCTCTTCGACCCTGTTTTTCACCAGTTTGCCCCGGTGCAGGGGAAAGGTGTCCGTCCCATCCCGACGACCGTAGCGGTTTTGCCCCGGGCCGCGCATAACCACGGCATGGACGCGATCTCCTTCGGCACGTCGGGGTGGCGGGCCACCCTCGACGAGTTCACCGTGCCCCGGGTCCGGATGGTGGCCCAGGCCACGGCCGACCACCTCGCCGCCGAGGACATGGCTGGCCGCCCCATGGCGATCGGATACGACGCCAGGGAGACCTCGCGGGAGTTCGCCGAGGAGGTCGCGACGGTCCTCGCGGCCAACGGCCACGACGTCCTCATGCCGAGTCGCGACATCCCCACGCCGCTGGTTGCCCACGCCATCGTCTCCCGGGACCTCGCCGGTGGCGTGGTCATCTCGGCCTCGCACAACCCGCCCGAGTACAACGGCATCAAGTTCTTCCCGGCCGACGGCGCCCCGGCCATGCCCGAGGTCACGGAGGCGATCGAGAGCCACCTCCGGGAACCCGAGCCGAAGCCCGAGGACGAGTGGGGGGTCGTCCGGGAGGTGAACTTCGTCGACCCCCACGCGAATCACGCCCTGGACCTGCTCGACCCCGACCTGGAGGGGTTGGAAGTGGTCTACGACCCGATGCACGGCAGCGGCCGGGGAGTCACCGACGGCCTCCTCGAGCGGGCCGGGGCGGAGGTGACCTGTCGCCGCTGCGACCACGACCCCCAGTTCGGAGGAACGCCGCCCGAGCCCGCCGAGGAGAACCTGCAGGGGCTGATCGAGTCGGTCCGGGAGCAGGGAGCCGACCTGGGGATCGCGAACGACGGGGACGCCGACCGGCTGGCGATCGTCACCCCGGAGCGGGGCTACCTCGACGAGAACCTCTTCTTCGCCGCGACCTACGACGCCCTCCTCGAGGACGACTGGGGGCCGGCCGTCCGGACCGTCTCGACCACCTTCCTCATCGACCGCGTGGCGGACGCCCACGGCGAGGAGGTCATCGAAACCCCCGTCGGATTCAAATGGGTGGCCCGGGCCATGGCGGACCACGACGCCCTCATGGGCGGAGAGGAATCGGGCGGGTTCTCGATCCGGGGGCACGTCCGCGAGAAGGACGGCGTGCTCATGGCCCTGCTCGCCGCCCACGTCGAGAGCGAGCGGAGCTACGACGAGCGCCTCGACGACCTCCGCGAGGCCCACGGGGAGATCCACCAGGACAAACTGAGCGTGGACTGCCCGGACGCGGAGAAAGCGCGAGTGATCGATGCGCTCGAGGACGAACTGCCCGGGTCGATCGCGGGTCGGGCTGTCGAGTCGGTCAATCCGGCGGACGGGGTGAAAGCACTCCTCGCCGATGGCTCCTGGCTGCTGGTTCGACCGTCCGGAACGGAGCCCAAGCTCCGGGTCTACGCGGAGGCGGATAGCCAGGACGCCGTAGCCGATCTCCTGGAGGCCGGACGGGAGCTCGTCGAACCGCTGGTGTAGGGGATTTCCGGGGGAGGGGAAGAAGAGGAGAAGAAGAAAATCCGAACCCGACCACCGCGTACCGATTCGGGCCGGAAGACGAACGTGCTATTCAGTCACCGCGGCTTCGGCGAGGGGTCTCCTCGTCCGTCGCCATTCCCTCTCGCCGCCTGCGGGGTGAGGGAATCCACGTGCCCGCCCGCCAGATGCGATCCGACTGAGGGGAATCGGCCTGGACAGGGGCTTCGCTCGATTCCGGGACGCGGCGCCCGTGGAGGCGATCACCCGACTCGGCGATCTCGAAGCCCGCGGAGGCATAGAACGGCCGGACCGCCGGGTCGAAGCGGGCGGTGAGTCGGCCCCACCGCTCCGCGGCGGCGCGGACCAGACTGGTCCCCAGGCCCTGTCCCCGGCGACGACGCCTGACCGCGATGGCCTCGATGTGGGCGCCCCGGTCCCGCGGGACGGTCACCAGGGCTCCCACGATCGTTCCCTCGACCGCGACGAGCACCCGGCCCCGGCGCAGCCGACGGCGAACCGTCTCGACGTCCATTGCCAGATTCGCCCCGTCGAGGACCGTCATGACCAGGCGCAGGTCGTCGGGTCGGGCCAGGCGGACGGTCATCCGCCTTTCACCAGGCGGAGCACCTGAACCTCGGTGGCGTCGACGGGCTGGTCCGCGGGAACGGGGCGTCCCTCGACCAGGACACTGGCCTCCTGCGGGCGCAGATCGACGGCCGCGAGGAGGTCGCCGTACGTCCCGTCCTCCAGCTCGACCTCGCGTTCCCCGTCCCCCAGGACGTCGACGGTCACGCGCATCTCCACACAGTCGTATCGCAGGCGATGCCGTAAGCGTATCGGCCCTGACAATGGCTGGTGGTAGGCTACTTGACTGGGTCGAACAGTCGTCCCCGAGGACCTGACGGTCCAGTCCCAAATGCCATGCACGCCG
>JBDGRH010000101.1:7061-9610 GCA_042218225.1 Halodesulfurarchaeum sp.
TCGAACAGTCGTCCCCGAGGACCTGACGGTCCAGTCCCAAATGCCATGCACGCCGATTCTAGATGGTTTCGAACCTCGTCGTGAGCGTATTCTAGAAGGGGCCGAGAATCGTCGTGAGCGTATTCTAGAAGGGTCGAATCTCACCGACCTCCGGCCTACTCACGTGTCCTTTGCCCCTCCGGGCTCGTCGCCGGATTCGGACCCCCCGCCACGCGCTGTCTCCGTGCCCGCTCTGCTCGACCGCCGACGGTCGCGCCGCGACCGGTAGGCACGCACGATGCCCATGCTCGTGGCCCCGAGCCCCACGAGGAGGGCGAAAAACACCGCAAGCCCCCCGACGATCGGGATGAACCCGACGACCGCGAACGCGAGGAGACCCACCAGGAGGGCGAGCCACCGGTTCTCCTCGTCGCTCGCGGCGGCGAGGAGTCGCCGGCCGACGGCGAACTCGCCGTAGACCGCCCCGATCCAGATCGCGAGGACGTAGACGAGCAGGCCGAAGAGGGCGATGGGGATGCCGATGACGGTGATGGCCACGAACACCAGGAGGATGGGTGTCCCGACCAGCGCCAGCAAGCCGACTCCGCCGGCCCGAACCGGCTCCTCCGTCACGCTGTCGGCAACGCGGGTCGAGAAGGTCGGAAACACGAGGAGCAAGAGGCCGCCGAGGACGAGATTGGCGAAGAGCCCGTACACGCTGTCGATCCAGGCAGGGAACCGGAGCGCGGGCGGGACCCAGGAGAACGGCGAGACGAACTGGCCGAGGTCCTCGTCCTGCACGAGTGAGCCCCGGACCGTTGACCCCTCCCGCTGGGCGAGGCTGCCATCGTACCGCAGATTCCCTTCGATGAGGGCTGTCGGGAGCAGCTCGATGGTCTCGCCACCCACGGCCGCATCGCCCCGGATCGTGCCGGCGAGCACCACGCTCCCGGCCCCGACGTCGAAGTCGCCACGAACAGTCCCGGACGGCCCGAGCACGACGGTTCCGGCACCCGCAGAAACGCTCCCATCGACCGTTCCATCGATCCGGAGAGACCCCGTGGCCACGTTGACGCTACCTCGGACGTGTCCGGACTCCGCGATGACGACGTTCCCTGCCGCGGCAGAGACGTCGCCGGTAACCGTTCCCCGGATGAGGATTGTCCCGGCGACCCCGGTGACCTGGTCTGCGGTCTCCCCCTCCGCGATCACCACGGTGCCGGAGGCGCCGGTGAATCCGGGCGGGCCGATCGGCTGCGCCGCCACCGGAAGAGCGGCCAGTGCGGGTGAGAGAACGAGGACGACCGCGACGACGGCGAGACGCGAGCCGGTGGACATACCCCTCCTTCGGTCGGTCGTACAATAAATATGATTGACACGTTCTGTCTCGGGGAAGCCCATGGCAGGGATGGGGCCTCCGCTGGTCACCCGCTGCACAGTATCTGGCCCCATCTCGCGGGCTTTATGACCGGGACGGCCCTGGGCTCGGACATGGCAACTTCCGGGGCCGGTCGCCAGGAGATCTGGGTGGAGAAGTACCGGCCGGAGCGCCTCGAGGACGTGGTGGGCCACGACCACATCATCTCCCGGCTGGAGAGCTACGTCGAGCGCAACGACGTGCCCCATCTCCTCTTCGCGGGCCCGGCGGGGACGGGGAAGACCGCCGCGGCCGTCGCCGTGGCCAAGGAGCTCTACGGGGAGGACTGGGACGAGAACTTCCTCGAGCTCAACGCCTCTGACGAGCGAGGCATCGACGTGGTCCGGGACCGCATCAAGAACTTCGCCCGGTCGTCCTTCGGCGGGCACGACTACCGCATCATCTTTCTCGACGAGGCGGACGCCCTCACCAGCGAGGCCCAGTCGGCGCTGCGCCGGACGATGGAGCAGTTCTCGAACAACACCCGGTTCATCCTCTCCTGTAACTACTCGAGCCAGATCATCGACCCCATCCAGTCCCGGTGTGCGGTCTTCCGCTTCTCCCCGCTCGACGACGAAGACGTCACCGCCCGCATCGAGGAGATCGCCGCGGCCGAGGGCATCGAGTACACCGACGACGGAGTGGCGGCGCTGGTGTACGCGGCCGACGGCGACATGCGGCGGGCCATCAACGCCCTCCAGGCCGCCGCGGCGACGGGGGACGTCGTGGACGAGGAGACCGTGTTCACCATCACGAGCACCGCTCGCCCGGAGGAGATCGAGGAGATGGTGACCGCGGCCATCGACGGGGACTTCGCCGCGGCGCGGGCCACCCTCCAGGAGATGCTCCGGGACCGGGGACTCGCGGGCGGGGACATCATCGACCAGCTCCACCGCTCCGTCTGGGAGTTCGACCTGGACGACGAGGCCGCGGTCGCCCTCATGGACCGGGTCGGGGAGGCCGATTACCGCATCGCCACGGGGGCCAACGAGCGGGTCCAGCTCGAGGCGCTCCTGGCGTCCATCGCGCTCTCGAACCGGGAGTGAGAGACGTGGTGGGTCTCGGGGGCGTGGTGGTCTGGGAGTCTGGGGTTGGGGCCTTTTTTCCCGAGTTCTAGCGTGAATTTGTCGTGGGTGGCCGGGATGTCTCTTCT
>JBDGRH010000063.1:0-9531 GCA_042218225.1 Halodesulfurarchaeum sp.
GGCAGGTGGCCCGGGCTCAGGTGGGACCTTCCTCTCCCCGCATTCCCTTCCCCCCCTGCGTTCGGTTTCGACAGCGTACCGTACCTGGGGGTCCTGGGTACCCCAGGGGCATCCCGGCGACGACCGAGTGACCGCGGTGACGACCCAGCGGCCACGGCGAGGCCGATGGCCTCCATGCCGGTGGCCCAGGGCAAACTGGCCACTTGACGGGGTCCGGGACCGACTGACGGAGCCGATCCGGGGTGGTGGCAGACGATACAGCGGCGACCCCGCCACCCGATACAAATGAGGGGATCATTCAAAAATATGGGGATATTCTCTAAAAGTTGCCATAGATTGGCTGGATATTCTATTATTTATATAGGTTTAGTACATTAATTTGGACAAGCGTCCTATATTAACCGACTCTATCAAGGGAGGTGAAACATCCGGTCACTCCTGCCAACCGCTTCCATCCTCGTCCCTCCGCTTCGGGCCAGGTGATTGCCAGGTGGTTCCCGGTCGGGATGATCCCCACCCCGCCTGTTCAGACCCCTATTGGAAGGGAAATTCTCGGCTCACCGATACTGAAGACCGTTCCCTGATGACCGGCCCCAATCCCCGACCATCCCCTCCTCATCACTCTCCCCTTCACTCCCCGCCCCCTGACCTATCATGTGAACGTTCTAAAAAGAATCTTTACGTCCCTCGGCGATTCAGTCCCCCGTGATGTCCACTCCCCTACCAATATTCTCCCGGCCGACCCCACGGTCTATCATCGGGGGATTCATCCTCGGGGCGGTGGCGTGGGCGCTCCTCGCTCTCCAGGTCGCGCGAGTGCTCGGTACCCGGGGAGGGTCCGATCTGACCGTCTTCGTGACCGCGGTCCCGCTGACGCTCTCGCTCACCCTTCTCGTCGGGGCGGCCGGCGTCTATCACTACGACCTCGACCGGCTCGCGCTCCGGATCAGCGGGTGGACCATCCTCGGGATCGTCGTCTTCTCCCTCTTCCTGGGGCTGGAGATGGCCTACTTCCAGGCCCGGAATATCGCGAACGTCCCCCTCCAGGTGATCCTGGTGAACGTCGCCGCCGGGGGCGCCGTGCTCGGGTTCCTCATCGGTCTCTACGACGCCCACGAGCGTCGGCTGCGCCAGCAGCTCCGCGACCAGCACCAGCAGACAATCGGACTCTCCCAGCGCCTCAGCGTCCTCGCGCGGATCATCCGCCACGACCTCCGCAATCACCTCAACGTCATCCTCGGGAACGCAGACCGCCTCCAGGCGGAGGAACAGGTGCGATCCCGGCCCCTCGCCTCGATCCAGGAGGCCGCCCGCGAACTCCTCTCCATCAGCAACACCATCCAGCAGTTCGGCGAGGTGCTCGCGGATCCCCACCCCGACAGCACCGTGGAGGTCGTGCCGGCGGCCACCGTGGTGGAGAACGCGGTCGCGACCGTCACCGCCCACCACTGTCCGGACCGGGCGAGCATCGACGTGGCCGTTCGCGACCCGGTGACGGTCAGGGCGTCGCCCTTCCTCAATCAGGCCATCGTGGAGCTCCTCGAGAACGCCGTCGTCCACAACGATGCAGAGGAGCCACAGGTCGACGTACGCGTCCGATCCGATCCCACTCGAGCCCTCGGGGCCGAGATACGCATCGCGGACAACGGCCCGGGTATCCCCGAGCACGAGCTCCGCGTCCACGAGAACGGTATCGAGACGCCGCTCAGGCACTCGACCGGGGTCGGGCTCTGGCTGGCCGACTGGGTGATCGAGACCTCTGGCGGGACACTCGCGTTCGAGGACCGGGACGGTGGTGGGACCATCGTGTCGATCCGCCTGCCCATAGCCGACTCCGAACCCGGAAACTGAGCCACCCGTCCCCCCAATCTAAAGGGGAATTCAAGTCGTCATCTCCCTCCTTCCCCTTCCCCTTCCCCCTTCCCCCGGCCAACAGCCCTGGATGGAAACGCTCATGTCCGGCGGGGACCCGGTCGTGACCGACGACAGATGGGGATCCAGGACGCGCTGCCCGACCGACCCGTGACGATGACCGAGCTGGAGTCCCTCCAGGTTGACCTCCCGGATGGCTTCCAGGTGATGCCGGGCTCCGCCCTCTCCTTCGACGAGCGGCACATGGTCCCGGCCGTGGCCTTCCGGGCCCCCGACGGATCCGTCCACGCGTTCGGGTACCGGCCCGATCGGGGAACCTGGGTCGCCATCGAGACGTGGACAGCCGAGGCCCACTCAAAGGAGGCCCAGCAGCGGGCCATCCGGGACTTCGCTGACGAACACTTCCCCGAGGACCGGGTGGATTGGTTGCTCGGCGAGTGAATCGCCAGTTGCGGACATTTAGCCGAGAGGCGTATTCGCGTCCGGATTCCTCGTATTCAGTCGAATAGGTAGATTGGAGTGAAATTACCCCAGTTCAGTCTCGTCTCTCGGGGTGATGAAGACGCGAATCCGATCGTTCCCGAGGTCGCATGGACATCATAATGTCTCCTCCAGGTAGCGGTGAATCTCCGCGACGTACTCGGCGTCACGCGTCCAGAACCCCGCCCAGGTCCGCGGCGATTGCTCGACCGCGACCAGCGCATAGTGACTGTCCCGGCCGGCTGGCGGAACGAACACCACGAACCACGACTCCCGGAGCTCGTCCAGGTGGGCACCGTGAGCGACCACGTCGAGGTCTGGCGGGGGCATCCAGTCCGGAACCCCGTACACGTGCACGTCCACCCCGCTTTCGGCGAGCCGCTCGTACGCAAAGCGGGTCCCCCGCTCGTCCTCGATCCGGGAGAGGCGCTGGAATCCGGTGCGGAGCGTGCCCGCACCGCCCTCGAGCGCCTGGCGCTCGATGAACCGGGAGACCAGGACGAGAAGCAGCTTCTCGCGATTGGATTCGGGATACCCGCGGAGGCGAAACGGGACGTCGTCGAGCGCCGCGAGGACGTCCGGGAGCTCGACGGTCTCGAGGGAGCGACTCCCCGTCGCGAAGAGGTCAGTGTTGACGAGGAGGAGGTGCTCCTCGAGGCTGGTGAGCGACGAGGAGGCGGTCACCGTCCCATCCTCGACGAGGAGCACGATGTCCTCCCCGGCGTCGGGGATGGACTCCTCGACGACGGCGACCGTCTGGGCGTCGAAAGTGGCCTCCAGGAGCGACTGGACCGGCCGTGGCTCGGTTCGGTTGACGACGACCAACGTCGGCTCCCTCGGGGGGAGATCTCGGACGAAATCCTGGAGGGACATGGGACTGTCTTCGCGGGGCCGGGCCGTAAAGCCAGGTGGACGAGGCGCACGTCTTTACCCACCGCGGCGACCCGTGGGCCGAATTTCCCGGCGCCAGCAAATATGAAAGCTATATTACCCGTTCGGCCCGGAATGCGAACGGGGACGATGAAGCTCAGGACCAAATTGCTCTCCCTCTCGCTTGCGCTGGGGGCGGCCGTCTGGATGGTCGACGCCGCCTTCGATGCGCTTTTCTTCTACGAGGGGACGTTTCTCTCCCTCGCGATCACCGGCGTGCCCCCACACGAGCTCTACATTCGGACGACGTTCGTTCTCGTCTTCCTCGTCTTTGGTCTCCTGACCGCCCGTCTCGTGGACGACCTCCGGGTGCGAGAGCAGGAGCTCTCCCTCTTCCGGCGATTGATCGACAACGCAAACGACGCGGTGTACGTGATGGATCCCGATGACGGGGCGATCCTGGACGCGAACGACCGAGCCGCCGAGATGCTCAACTACGACCGGGAGGAGCTCCTCGAGATGTCGGTCGCGGACCTGCAACCGAGATTCGAGGACGAGAGCGACTTCCGCACGTTCGTCGACTCCGAGGAGGGGCGGGAATTCACCAACCGCGAATACGAGCACATCCGCGCCGACGGCACCCGGATCCCCGTCGAGATCTCCGCCAGGACCGTCGCGGTCGAGGGGGAGCGCTACCGGGTGGCAGTCGTCCGAGACATCTCCAGCCGCAAGGAGATGCAGCGGGCCCTCCGCGAGAGCGAGGAGCGCTATCGCTCCCTGTTCAATAGCATCCGGGATGCCATCCTCGTCGCCGATACGGACAGGAAGATCATCGACTGCAACCCCGCGTTCACGGACCTCTTCGGGTACGAGCTCCCGGAGATCAGGGGCAAGCAGACGAAGTACGTGTACGCGAGCGAGGACGAATTCCAGAAGCTTGGTGCCCAGCTCCGAAAGCACAGAGCCGAGGAGGATTTCCTCATGACGGTCAGATACGAGACGAAATCCGGGACCGTGTTCCCGGGGGAGACGAACGTGTTCTACCTCGAGGACGACGCGGGCGAGGTCCAGGGGTTCATCGGGCTCATCCGGGACATCTCCGATCGGGTCGAGCGCGAACGACAGCTGCAGGTGATGGACCGCGTCCTCCGGCACAACCTGCGCAACGCCATGAACGTCGTGATGGGTCACGCCCGGCTCCTCATGGACGACCCGGAGGCCGACCGGATGAGGTCGGCGGAGAAGATCCTCGAGACGGGAGCCGGGCTGATCGACATCACCGACAAGGAGCGCGAGATCGTGAACCTGCTGACCGGCCCCCGGCGGACAGTGGTGACAGACATCGGCGAGACGTGTCGGGAGGTGGCCGCGGCCGTCCGGGATCGATATCCGGAGGCACAGATCGAGACCGATGTCGCGGGTGACCTCCCGGTCGAGGTGGTTTCGAAGTTCCAGACCGGCCTCGAGGAGCTCGTCGAGAACGGGGTCGAGCACTCGCTCCGCGACCAGCCGCAGGTGGCGGTCCGCGCCAGGGAAGCGTCCGGGTCGGTGCGCATCACGGTCTCGGACAACGGCCCCGGGATCCCGGAGGAGGAACGACGGGTCCTTGCGGGGGACCGGGAGATCCAGCCGCTCTATCACGGCAGCGGCCTCGGGCTGTGGCTGGTCAGTCACGTCGTGAACCAGTCCGGGGGGACGCTCTCGTTCGAGGAGACGGGCGAAACGGGGACCACGGTCGTGATCACGTTGCCCCTCGCGTCCGACCACCGAGCCTGACCGATGGGTATCCGGGTCCGGTAGGCGATCAGATCGAGGTCGAGCCAGCGCCCTTCACTCGAACCGGAGGAAGAACGGCAGGGTGACCGCGGCGACGAGCACCTCGAGCCCTCCCACGGCGAGGAAGGCGGCGAGGTAGCCGTACGAGCCGGCGATCAGCCCACCAAACACCACCCCCGCCAGGAACCCGAGACTGCCGAAGATGTTGAACCCCGCCATCGCGGTCCCGCGTTCGCTCTCGGTGGCGATGTCCGTGACGAGCGCCATCGTCGCCGGGGACATGAGCGCGCCGAGCATCCCGACGACCGCCATCCCGCCCCTGACCCCGGCGATGGTGGGAAGGAATCCGATCGCCATCACCCCCAGTCCGTAGGTGGCCGAGCCCCCGACGACCGGGAGCGTCCGACCGATCCGATCCGAGAGCTTCCCGAAGGGGTACTGGAGGAGGGCGAACGGGGCGAAGAACATCGCCAGCGTGATCCCCGTCTCGCCCGGACTGAGGTGGAACACGTTCCGGAAGTAAAGCGTGCCGACGAGCGCGAAGAAGCCCGCCGTCAACCGGTCGATGAACCCGTATGCGTACGGAACGCCGAGCGAGGGTGTTTCCCTGAGTCCGGAGAGCACGTCTCCGATCCGGAGGTCGTCACCGCTCGGGGCCCGGTCCGTGAGAGGGGTGGCGATTCCCCCGGCGATGAGCAAGAGCAGTGCCGCCACGTAAAGCGGGACCAGCGTCCCGACGCCGTAGAGAAGCCCGCCGATAGGGGAGCCGAGCGCGAGGCCGAAGCCGATCGCGATCCCCGCGGCTCCCATATTGTGCCCGTGCCCACCCGGGAGGTCCATCAACATGGTCATGGCCAGGGAGAACGCCCCGATGGTCGAGGCGCCCTGGAGAACGCGGAGGACGACGATCCAGGAGAACGAGAGCGGAACAACCAGGTGAAGCGTGCCGAGGAGGAGATACCCCAGCGCCCCACCCAGGGCTCCCAAAACGATGAGGGGGACGCGGCGGCCCAGGGCGTCGCTCGCCGCCCCCCAGGCCATCGCGAAGACGATGAACGCGGCGAACTCGGCCCCGATGAACCAGATGCTGGCGTCCAGCTCCGTCGTCGCGCCCAGCCGGCGCACCAGCGAATCCACACCGGGATAGAGGAGAACCTGGGCGAAAAGGACCGTAAAGACGACGGCAGCTAGTCCCACCCGCTCCCTGGCGTGCCCCTCCATGTTAGTTACTCGCACGGGTGGTTGCACTCCCCGAGCACATTATCTCTTCTATTGTGGCGATATCGCTTCTCGTGCCGACACGGTATTCCTTCGCGTGGCGCAATATCCTTTCACGTGACGTCACGCCCCCCTCGTGGCGCAATATCCTTTCACGTGCCGTCACGCCCCCTCCCCCCTCGTGGTGCGATTTCGTTTCTACGGAAACGGTCGACGCTGTTCTGACCGGACGTCCAATACCCGTTCAGCCCAACCTCGAGAGCCCCCTTCGGATTGGAGGTCCCCGGACTCTCCATCCGGACCCCGCAGTCGCGAATGCCCGAAAGCTATATCCCACCGCTTTGTACCGGGGCGCGAGGACCGACGCAGATGCTGGACGTCTCACCCGAGGACATCACCGAAGGGCGGTTGATCCGGGCGATGCTGGTGCTCTCCGCGCCGCTTCTGGTCCAGAACGTCGTGCAGGTGGCACAGCAGGTGATCGATCTCTTCTGGCTCGGCCGGCTCTCGGGGGAGGCGGTTGCCGCGATGGGGCTGGTGTTCCCGCTGGTTGCACTCGTTCTGGCCCTGGGGCTCTTCGCCCCTTTCGTCGGGACCCAGGTCGTCGTCTCGCAGCGTGTCGGTGGCGAGGACCGGTCCGCGGCGAGACGGGGCCTCTTCTCGGGTCTCCTGCTCGCCGCCGCGCTGGGAACGGGGGTTGGCCTGGCCGTATCTCTGGGTGCCCGACCCCTCGTGGACCTGCTCACCTTCACCCGACCGGCACCGGTCGCTGGCAAGGTGCCGGAGATGGCGGCATCGTATCTCGGCATCATCGCCCTCGGGCTGCCACTGCTCGCCCTTTCGGACACCACGGAGGCAGGCTTCGTCGGGTGGGGCGACTCCCGGGCCGCACTGTATATGAACGTGATCGCGGTGGCCGTCAACGCGACACTCGACCCGGTGTTCATCTTCGGCCTCGGGGGCGTGCCGGCGATGGGAATCAGTGGTGCCGCCCTGGCGACGGTCGTGGGTTACTCGACCGCGTTCGTCTTCGGGCTCGGGCTGATCGTGCGGGGGAGAAACGACAGGATGCTCTCGCGAGCCGACGCGACACTCCACCTCGGGGACGTCCGCGAGGTCGTCGACGTCGGGTGGCCGACCGCGGGACAGCAGGCCGCCAGGCACGTCGTCCGGGTCCTCATCATCGTGGTGGTGTTCGCGGTGGGCGGGCCGGCCGGCCTGGCGGCGTACATCGTTGGTGCCCGTGTGGCGTCCATCGCCTTCATCCCCGCCACGGGACTGCAGCAGGCCGCCCAGAGCGTCGTGGGTCAGAACCTCGGGGCGGACCGGCCCGATCGGGCCAGCCGGGCGACGTGGTCGGGGGCGGGCATCGCCGGGGCGACGCTCGGAGCGGTGGGGCTGATCCAGTGGCTCGTGCCGGGGACCATCACCGCGCTCCTCGTCCCGAACATCGGCGCGCAGGCGTTCGCCCTGTCGGTGCTGTACCTCCAGATCCTCGCCATCGGCTATCCGGCGATCGGCGCGGTCTCCCTCCTCGAGGCGGGATTCAACGGGGCGCGTCGGACCCGGGTGAGCTTCGTGGCGACGCTCCTCCAGTTCGGAGCGGTGCGGCTGCCGATCGCGGCCGTCGGGGCAATCGTGCTCGGGTTCGGCATGGTGGCCGTGTTCTGGGCCGTCACCCTCTCGAACCTGCTCGCAGCGATCGGACTCGCCGCGTACTACCGGTACGCCACCGCGACGGGGATGCTCGAGCGAGCCGCCGCGCAGGCCACGGCCGAGTAATCATTAACTCCCCGCCGGACGGAGATGCGAGCGTGTTCCCGCGCATCCAGTATCTCGAATGGATGCACGGCCGCCCGGAGCAGGTCACGTGGGACCTGGGGTCGAGCGATCTGCGTCGAGCCCACGATGGGGTGGTCCCGGACCGACTGGAGGACCTCCCCCCGGTCCGGTCGGATGTCCCGCTCGAGACCCGGATCGCCGCGGCGTACGGCCCGGCGATCGCCCCCGAGCAGGTCCTCGTCACGTCGGGTGCCTCCCTGGGGAACGTCCTGGCCCTCCTTGCCGCCTGTGAACTGGCCGCAGTCGACCACCCGGCCGCGCTCGTCGAGGCACCGACGTACGAGCCGCTGGTGGCCACCCCGGAGGGGTTCGTCACGGACGTGAACCGCTTCGAGCGGCCCGTGACGGCGGGATTTCCCCTCCGGCCGGACGCGGTCCGGGAGGCGCTCACGCCGGAGACCGCCCTCGTGATCGTCACGAATCGACACAACCCCTCAGGGACCGCCATCGAACGCGAGACCCTGGCGGACCTGGCCGAAATCGTCTCGGCGGCGGACGCGACGCTCCTCGTCGACGAGGTCTATGCCCCGTTCACGGTGGACCCGGGTGAGGGGAAGGGCTATGCGCTCGGCGGGGTGACGGGGGCGGGTCTGCCGGACACCGTTGTCACCAACTCGGTGACGAAGTTCCTGGGGTTCGGGGGGCTGAAGATCGGGTGGCTGGTCGGCCCCCAGGACTTCGTCCAGGCGGCCAGATCCGTGGCCCCCCATCTGCCGGCCGTGGCCGAGACCAGCCGCAGGCTGGCGGGGCGCGTGTTCGCGAACCGCGAGACCCTCGCCGAGGAGTCCCGCCGGCGTCTCAGGGAGAACCACCGCCTCCTGTCGGATTTCTTTGCCCGCCGCGAGGACGTCTTCGGGGAGTTGGCACCCGGCAGCAGTATGGCATTCCTCGGCGTCGAGGGCGCCGACGGGGATCAGGTCAGTGCGGCCGCGGCCGAACGCGACCTGCTGGTCGTGCCCGGCCGCTTCTTCGGCCACCCGGAGCGGTTCCGGATCTCCCTGGGCGGCGAGCCGCCGGAGATGGCCGCCGGGCTCGACCGGTTCGAGGCGGTGCTCGAGGATCTCGGCGAGACGGAGGGGTGAGCGGTACCGGCGGACGCCATCTCCCATCCTTTCATATCATTCGATAGTGGAACTAATCACGTCCTGACGATGCTTCAACGGGTAATACTAATTCCCACACGGCGCTATTGGCGGACTGCCGGATGCGTTCGGGTGGCACACGGCCGGTACGGTTCGCTCGGTGGGACGGCGACTGGCACGTACCACCCCGGGTCCGGCACCTGATCGATCTCGAGTGGCTCCGACGGAGGCCGGTCGGACACCTGATCGATCACCCACGGGAAGGGGATTTCCGGCGGCCGGCGAGCCCGCGTCGGAACCCATTTATAATATATTTCTGATAGATTTTCGAGCACTTCTGGGGATCGGAATATACCACGGTAGAACCCTTCTTCCGCCGATATTTGTGAGG
>JBDGRH010000274.1:0-4693 GCA_042218225.1 Halodesulfurarchaeum sp.
CGGGACAGCGTCCTAAGCGCTGCGCCGTTTCCTGGCTTGGCTACCCGCGCTCGCCGGGTCAACCCAATCCAGCGTGCACCGCTGGATGGGATACCGGCACTGTCGGTACCGGCGGGGACGAGTTAAGCGTAACTCTCCACCGGGTCGGGAACCGGGTCCCAATCGGCTTGAATATTGATCGAGAAAGAGGGATTAGCGCCCCTTCTCCCGATATATTGAAAATGACCAGGAGCAGAGAAGTCCCGGCCAGGGGCCCGACGAACGTGGCCCCGTGGAATCCCAGGGAAAAGCAACAGTTGGTTTCCAGCGGAATTATTATCCAGGAACCCCACTCCTCACTCGATGTACCGGGCCGGGGACGAGGTCGACCACCGCGAATGGTTGGCCGAGCTCAACCAGGTGGCCGACCGCCTCGACCTCGACGGTCGGGCGAGATCCACGGCCCAGGACCTCTTCCTCTCGACCCTTCCCGAAGCAGACCGGTCGAAGCGGGCGGCGATGGCAGCCTGTGTGTACGCGGGAGCGCTCATCGCCGGCGAGGAGCGCTCGCAGTCCGCCGTGGCCGACGCGGCGGACGTCTCCCGACTCTCCGTCCAGAAGCGATGGAAGGAGCTGCTCAGGGAGGCGGGACTCGAGCCGCCGTCGTGGTAACGCGGCCTGCCCGGATCTGCCGACGGTCAAGACCAAGAATCACACCCACACCCACACTTCCACTCACACCCACACTTACACACTCACCACACTTCCCCTCACACCCACACTCACCCGCTCACCCACACTCACCCTCTCACCCATACTCACCCTCTCACCCACACTTCCACTCTCACCCACACCCACATTCACACCCACACTCCGACGCCCCCTCGTCCTCCCCGAAGAAGGACGCGAGATTCTCGGGGAGCGTATAGGTCTCCTGAGCCAGGGGCCCGTCCACCCAGCTCGGTGTGAACGCCCCCTCGAGCACCGCCTCCACCAATAGCTCCACCGGGGCAGCTGCGTGCGCCTCGCCCCGGTACAGCCACTCCCGGCAGTCGATGTCCCCCTCGCCGTCCGCACACGCCGAGCACGATTCACACGTGGTCGCCGGACCAGCCGGCTGGACCGCTCGCCCGTCGATGCGCACCGTCGGCGAGATCTCCAGCCGAGTGCGGCGAGCATCCTCCGGGGTCTGGACGTGGACCCGTCGCAGTATGACCTCCATCCCCAGGTCCGAAAGGATGGGGTCGATCCGCTCCAGGGCTGTTTCGAGGTTCCGCTCGGTCTCCGCGCAGCGCTCACACCGCTCCCGGTCGAGAAAGAGGAAGTCCACCGTGAGCGTCTGCCTCGCGTACTCGTCGGCCGAACACGAATGGCTGGTGAAACTCGACGTGGCCATCAACCCGGACAGAGTGGTCGGAAACCGAAAACCGTGGGCGTCTCGTGGGCTGGAGGTAGTTTCGTCACTGAAAGTGGGGTTCTGGATATTGAACTCGAGACTCGACCGACCCCCCGCTCGGATTTCGACCAAGGCGGTACTCGTAACTCGCTGGCCCATCGAGTATCGAGTATGGACGAAACCCGGGAATGGCAGCACACCTGGCATTCGCTTCGGGAGCTTCTCGGCTCCAAGTGGGCGTTTCACGTGCTCCGCGCCCTGACCGAGGGGGAGTGTCGGTTCAGCGAGCTCGAGCGCGCGGTGGAGGGGATGACCGCGACGATGCTGTCACGACGGCTGAAGGAACTGGCTTGCCACGGGTTCGTCGAGCGGAGCGTCTCGGAAACCCACCCACCACGAACCACGTATCGACTCACGCCCAGCGGGCAGGAATTCGCACACCACTTGCGTGCCATGGAGGACCTGGTCTCGGTTCGGGACTGTGCCGACGGTGAGGCCTGCGCTCCCGATGCCACCGACTCGCGGTGCCTGACGCTCGCTGACTGTTGAGCGGGGAACGTCTCCCTGGAGGCAAGAGCCGCCGACCCATCTGCACCGGGGCTCATCCGGATCCCTCATTCCAGAGAACCCGGACTCTGTTGTCGGGACGAGCGTGTCGACCGGGAGCGCGGCGGAGCGAGAGCGCGGCCGAGCGAGAATGCTATGGCCTGGCTCGAGGAGTTCCAACCTGTCGGGACATGAGTGGGCCGTCCATGACGAACAGAAACCGAAACCCCCACCCGGGACAGCCACTCAGGCCCGGGACCGCCCCTCACCCCGTCCCTCCCGGTCCGGAGTGAGGTTTCCGTGCTCGTCGATCTCCCCGCGGACGATCCGGGTGCTCGAGATGATGTCGCCGTCCTCGGCCAGCACGTGATCGACGACCACGATGTCGAGGGGGTCCAGGCCACGCTCCCGGCGGATCTCGTTGATGCGCTCGCCTCCCGGTTTGGTCTCGGGGGAGACCACGAGGGTGTCGAACTGCGGCTCGACGGCGATACCGGTCGGCTTGCGCAGCTTCCGGACCTCGAAATCCCGGTCGTGCTCGGCCGCAAGGCGGGACAGCTCCGCCTCGAGGTCCTCCTTTCGGTCCTCGAAGGGGCGGATCGGCCGGTCTTCGTGTCGCGTCTTGGGGGCCAGGTCGTCGCTGGTGAGCCCCACCGTCACGTCGCCGAGCTCGAACGCCCGCCGGAAGAGCCGACGATGGCCGTCGTGGATGGGGTCGAACGTCCCGCCCAGGGCCACGTTCATATCCCGCGGGATGGCTCCCGCCGATTTAGGGGTTGGGTTTTTCCGCCGCGCCGACCTGTCGAAACAACGTCACGGTGTCCCGATCACCGACCAACTCGCGAGGGGCTGCCATCGCCCATCCCCCCAGGACTATCGGCCATCCGGTGACAGGCGAGTTACTCCTCGTCGTCCCGGTCGCTGTCTTCGACCGGACCCGTTTGGTCCGAACTCGAGGCCTCTGCATCGCTTTCGCCACCGGCCTCCGCTGATTCATCCTCCGCCCCCGCCGTGACCTCGATGCTCACCGGCTCGGTGGTCTCTGCGTCCTCCTCGCCCAGGTAGATATCCATGTTGAAGAGCGTGTTCAGCTCGTCCTGGACGCGACCGACGACGTTGCCGACGAGCTCGCTCGGGGGGATGGCGGTGTATTCATAGGGGTTGTTCCCGGCCCCCTCGCTCTGGCGTTTCCGTCGCTCGACGACGTCTTCCTCGGCCATCGTGGCGAGCGCCTCCCGGACGGTGCTCGGGTAGAGGCCGGTTCCCTCGGCCACCTCCTCGCTGGTGCTCCAGGGATGCTTGCGGAGAAAGACGAAGATGCGTCCGCGGGTCTCCGTGTCCAGGACCCACGAGAGGACGTCCACCAGCCTGGCGTCGAACTCCGAGACAGCCCGGTCGGCCTCCTCCTCGAGACGGTGTCGGGCCCCACCCTCCAGGTCGGCGTCGGTCTCGACCTCGACTGCCTCCTCGCCTTCAGCTGGCAACTCCTCGCCTTCCTCGGGCATATCCGCGCCCGATTCCTCGTCCCCTGGCGCGTCGCGATCCCCAGACCCATCCGTGGTAGGAGTGTCGTCCTCGGACATGCGTCGCTTCTGCGAGGACAAAAGTTCCCGCTCGGTTTAAACCCTTGGCTCGACCAGCAGGGCCGACCTGAGGGCGCTCGACCCTGATCCCTCGAGGACACGTCGCTGGCGCGCGGCACCGCTTTCGGCATCGAGCACGGCTCGAAGGCCATCGATTCCCAGGCGGGTGCACTCGCGCTCGACGACGGTCTCGAGCGACACCACCCCATCGCCATCGCGATCGATGAGCTCGCAGGAGTGACCCGTGCGGAGCGCACGCCACTTGTTCTCATCCAGGAGCTCGCGTCTGATGGGCTGTCCCTCCTCTCCGTCCTCGAACCGCGCTGCCAGGTCGATCACCAGGGCGTGGGCGTACTCGACGAAGGCGTCTACGTGCACGGTTCGGTCCTGGGCGTCCGGAACCCGTATTTCGACGGTGCCCAGGCCGGAGTGGGGCCGGACGTCGAACCACAGCTCGCCTCGGTCCTCGATTGAGCCCGTTTCGAGCATCACGGACTCGTAGTCCTCGAATGCAGCGTAGTCCTCGAACGCCGTGGGCATTCCCGTGTTCGGGAGGTTCTCGAAGATCTTGGCCCGGGCCGACGCCAGCCCGGTGTCGAACCCGTTCCAGAACGGGGAGTTCGCCGAAAGGGCGAGGAAGATCGGGAGATACCACCGTAGCTCGTTGGCGATCCACACCGCCTTGTCGGGGTGATCTACGCCCACGTGGAGATGCAGGCCGGCCGTGGTGTTGCGGTGCTGGGGATACTGGATCCGCTCGAGCTGGGAGCGATATCGGGGCTTCTCGGCGTGCTCGTGGAGCCGCCAGTCGGCCTCGGGATGCAACCCCGCGGCGGCGATTTGATAGCCGTGCTCCCTCGCGTAGGTGACGAGTGTCTCCCGCATGTCCCGGACGGCATCCGGGGCGGCGTCCGGTCCGGGCAGCGTTGGGGTCCGGGCCTCGATGACGAACTTGAAGAGCTCGTGATCGAGGCGGTCCTCGAGCGGTGCGGGCGGATCGCCCTCGTAGACCAGCTCGTCGGTCCCCGCGACCGGCATCCCGTCGTCGTCCACGACGAAGTACTCCTCTTCGACACCGACCGTACCCAGCTCCGTGAAGTGCGCCCGCGAGCCGTCCGACATTCGTCGGGACTCAGGAGCGACCCAGGTAAATAGTTCCTGAACGCGGCGACGCGCGTCAATCCGGTGA
>JBDGRH010000274.1:4793-9414 GCA_042218225.1 Halodesulfurarchaeum sp.
TCAATCCGGTGAGGCGATGCGCGTCAATCTGGTGACGACGCGCGTCAATCCGGCGAGGCGACGACCGCGAGATGGGCCGCATGATAGGGCTCGAGCGATTCCGTGGTCTCGATGGAGTAGCGGTCGGAGAGCCCCTCGAGCACCCGGTCGAACACCGTTTCGGGCGGTTCGGTCACGTCCTCGCTCCGCGCCTTGATGGCGGCCACGAGACGGCCATCGTCTGCCAGGAACCGCCGGTTGCGATTCGCGACCGTTGCCTGGCCCCGGGTCGCGACATCCTGGACCAGGAGGTCGACATCCGCCTCGACCACGTGCGCGTAGGTTTCCGGCTGCCGGGCGTCCTTCAATAGGGGGATGAGGGTGGGCCTGGACGAGGCGACGTCGAGCAGGTCCCGCGCCGGTCGGGGGGCGAACTCGACGGCGTACGTGGGTCCGGCGACATCGGTCACATGGCTCACCGTCGTACCGTTCGCCGCCCCGAGGTAGAGCACCGTCGAATCCGCCTCCAGGCCGGTCTCGAGGCCCAGCTCGATCATTGCGCCCAGCTTCGAGCGGTTCGGGTTCCATCGCCGCCACCCGTCAGCAGTCGATTCGCCGTACACGGGCTCTCCACGAGTGGCGAGCGCATCCTCGCCGTCGAACGTGCGTCGCGAGACCCCGTCCGGGAGGGTCATCCGGTCTCACCTCGCTCGCGAATCCGGGCGATGCGCTCGTCCAGCTCTCGCTCGAGAGCGGGACGGCGGTCCCCACTATAGTGATCGATACGGGCCGCGATGGACAGCTTCCCCGCCAGCGCCCTGGCGGCCGACCCACGCTCCGCCGGCCGCGTTCCGCGGACGTACTCGTGGGTGTAGATGATGCCGTGCTTCGGGGAGGGTGCATGCCCTTTGAGATGGGCGAAGAGGGCGTCCTCCGCACCCAGGACCTGCACGGTCCCGCTCGGCTTCTTCGCGAGCGACTCGAGGCCTCCGGCCAGGGCGATGAGCCGTGCGGCCAGCACCGGGCCGGCGAGCGCACTGAGGTTCGGCGCGATCGTCGGGGCCTGCCGCTCGACGAACTGCTCCAGGGCCGTCCGCTCGGCCGCCAGCTCGGTCACCCTGTCGGCGAACGTCACGACCTGCTCCCCGACGGGATCGTCGGGTTCACGCTTCGCGACCTCCCGGACGTACGCCATCCCCTCCCTCGACTCGCCGAAGTGACTGCCGGCCCACTCCCAGGCGCGCTCGGCGAGCTCGTTCACCGTCTCCGTCAGGTCGTCCATCGCCCGGACGGCGTGGATGAGCTGCTGGTCACTCGCGCGCTCTGCCTCCCTTACTGCCGTCCGTGTGGCCACGATGGCGGCCTCGTGGAGCCGCTCGTAGTACGTCGCCTCGTCCGGAGCGAACCCCTCATCGACCGCCAGGCGGGGCCAGGGAGCCGGCTCGTCCGCTTCGCCGTCGCGGATCGCCGACGCGGCTGCATCCACGTCCGAGGGATCGACGCCGGCGAACCATCCCTGCTCGCTCATACGCCTGGATTCCCTGCCTTCGCGTTTAAACCTACCCTCCGGGGGCCGTTCCTTCCCGTCGTGCAGGGCCGCCCGGCCCGTTCACTGTCCCATCCCCTATCGGTCCATGTTCCCGGAGAATGCGGGCTGGATCGTCATTCGCTCCCGATTCGAACAACCCGGCCGACGACCCCGCTCGCGAGTTTCACCTTCGTCCCGCGCGGGTCTGCCGAACCGAGCACGGCACCAACTGTCCCGACCAGCCGGTCACCGGTGTCGTCTTGCTCCACGGTCACGGTCATCCCCGTCTCGATCGCACGGGGTTCTGGAAAGGGGACCATCCGCCGGCTTCCTAGGAACGGGACCGGTAAAGGTCTCCTGGGACTGTGGAGGACGCGTCACCCGGGATGGACGTCACCGGGAGGGTCGCCGAGCGAACTCGACATCGACGACGTTCTTTCAACTGGGGAGGGTCCGGTGGCGACGGGCCCTCCATCTGGATCCCAGCCGAAACCCCTGAAAGACAACGGTTAAACCGCGTGGGGTGGGTACGGATGGGTAGAGAACCATGAGCCAGACCGAGCAGGCCCGCCGGTGTGTCTCCTGCGGGATCAACATCTCGGGGACGAACGCCGCGGCGTTCAAGTGCCCCGAATGCGGGCAGCAGATCTACCGGTGTGCCAAGTGCCGCAAGCAGAGTAACCTGTACGAATGCCCCGAGTGCGGCTTCAGGGGGCCCTGACCATGGGGAAGGTCGCCGCGGCGATCAAGGTGATGCCGCAGAGCCCGGAGATCGACCTCGACGACCTCGAGGAGCGTCTCTCCCAGTCCCTCCCCGAGGGGGCGAAGATCAACGGCATCGACCGGGAGGACGTGGCCTTCGGCCTCACCGCGCTCTTTCCGACGGTCATCGTTCCGGACGACGCCGGGGGGACCGAAGCTGTCGAGGAAGCCTTCCGGAAGGTGGAGGGCGTGGAGTCGGTCGCCGTGGAGGAAGTGGGTCGAATCTAACGTGGGAATCGACCGTATCTAACGCCGGAAGTCGGCCGTATCTAGGTGGGTCACCATCTTTTTGCCCGCGCCGCCCGTCAGGTGCGCGCATGCCCCACGAGGCATACGTCCAGCTCTATTGCTCCGAGTGTGGCAAGGCCTGGGAGGACAATCCCAGCGACCTCCCCGAGGCCGACTCGAACTTCCACTGTCCGAACTGCCACGCGACCCGGCGCATGGCCGAGTTCATGCGGACCGACCGGGATCTCGAGATGCTCAAGCGGCTCCACTAAGCCGTTCTTCCCAATAGGGGCTCCGCGTTTACGGTGAATTATTCCACCCGATCCAAAAGGTAGGGCGAGCGAGTCAGTCGCGATTTCGCATTACGAATTGTCCGGGATCTGTCGACCAATGTCTGGCTGGAGATACCCCGCTCCGGCCGACCCACCCACCACAGGTTCATGCCCTGCCGGTGAGGACGAGTGCGTCCCGGGCCAGATAGTCCATGTGCACGAGATGCGTTTCGACCTCCACGTAGCCGGCCGCACGGGCCATCGAGCGCATCTCCTCGGGAACCATGAAGTGCATGAGGGCGTCGGCGATCGCTCCGCCGACGCGGGACTCCGGCCGCTTCGGTCCCACGACGAAGAGCCGACCACCCGGCCGGGTGACTCTGTGGGCTTCCTCGAGGGCGAGCGAGACGTCAGGAACGTGCTGGAGTGACCCGACAGACGTGACGGCGTCGAATCGATTCGCCCGAAATGGGAGAGCCATCCCGTCTCCCAGGATGAAGGACACGGGGGAGAGGTCTTCCTTCCGCCTGGCCTGGGTTAGCTGGCGAGCACTCAGGTCGATGCCGCATACCTCCCGCCCGTCCCCGATGAGCGGTCTGGTGCTCTCGCCGGTCCCACATCCCAGGTCCAGGATCCGATCCGATGGACCGAGCTCCAGAAACGAGTGATACTGTTCGCGAGTCGCCTGGAACCCGGCGAAGAGCGGCCGGAGCACGTCGTAGAAGCGCGAGACGAACCGGTAGAGCCGGGCGCTCCCCTGCTGGTCGCCCAGCACCGGCCCCGTCCCCATCACTCAGACGGACGAGCGAGCGCCGCAGGCGTCACACTGCAGGAGTTCCGCGCCCTGCTCCCGCGTGATGGTCGTATCCGGGAGGCCACACTCCGGACACAGGACGAAGGTGTCCACGTAGGCCTCCAGGACGGTGCCCACCCGATCCGCGCTGAACTCGCCGGTCAACCTCGCACGCCCCCGTTCGTCGATGTGAGCGCTGGTACCCAGCTCGTCCTGCAGGAACTTGAGGACGTGATTGTCCTCCCGGTCCAGGCGGTCCAGGACGGCCTGGAAGTTCTCGAAGACGGTGACGTTCCCCTCCTGGCGCACCTCGGGGTCGGGCACCTCGAATCGCTGCTCTTCGCCGGCGATGTCGGGACGCTTCTCGAGCGCCCGTTCGAGTTGCTCGTCGTAATCCATATCTCAGGAGAGCGGGTGGGCGATAAAAAGCCTTTCAGCCCGGATCCGTATTCCGGCAAATACCGCCACTCGCCGCCCATGTCCGTATGTTAACGGCTCTCAGAGTAATACTATAACCCCGTAGTCGCTAGGGAAGCTTGCAATGAAGAAGCAGGAGCTCATCCACCTGCACGGACTTCTCGCGGAGGTCGGAAATTACTACGAGCGCGTAACATCCGACGACATCGACCTCGGCGAGTACGAATCGCTCGGCGTTCGACCGACATCGATCCACAAATCGAAAACCGACCACAAGGCGGCTGTTTTTGCACTGGCTGACGGCATCACCGGCGCGATGGAGGAGCCGGAGGCTGCCGAGACCGTCGCCGCCAAGGCCGACTAAGGAGATTCTGGCCTGCCCGAACGAAAACTCCCCAGTGACAACGCTGGCATTCGATCGGGAGCTGGGTTGTCCTGCGTGCGTTTCATCCTCGGCTTAACGATTTCGTCGAGTGCTTCTTGACTTGTATTGGGTTTATTGACGCTCGAAAACCCCTCTGTAGAATGTTCCACGTCACCCGGAAACAGATGCCCGAAAGCCCGCCTGTAGAAGGGAAGGTCGTAGAAAACTAGAGCGCCGAAAGCCCCCGGGCGCTCTTTGAGGGGCACGGTTCTTGAACG
>JBDGRH010000082.1:0-6812 GCA_042218225.1 Halodesulfurarchaeum sp.
ACGCGAGACCGAACGCAGTGAGGTCTCGCCATCGAGTTCAAATCCGAGCCGGCATATTCTGAGACGCAACAGCCGGAGGCGAGCGGCGGCATCGTCTATCTCTCTTCGGCTGGACTCAGATCACTCTCCGGCGGAGGAGACATTCAAGGGAACCCGAACAGAATCACCGTCCAGTGCATTATATCTACATCCTCCGGTGTGCCGATGGGACATTCTATACGGGATACACGACCGATCCGGAGCAGCGGGTGGCGGAACACAACGCCGGAGCGGGAGCGAAATATACCCGCGGTCGGACACCGGTCGAGCTGGTCCACACCGAACAGTTCGACTCCCGGTCCGCGGCGATGCAGCGGGAGGCGGCGATCAAACAGCTCAGCCACGACGAGAAGGCACGACTCGTCGAACGATCGTAACCGGAAGAGAGGGTGGTTGGCTCGAGGCCCCCTGGGATTCGGAAGATACCGACCTTACACTCGGTCGAGGTCTCCCGGGAACGGACTGCGTGCCTTCGGTGGTTCGGGGGATGCACCCAGCGATGGGACGATCACCCCGATACCGTATGGTTCGCGACTCTTTTCCCCACCAACCTGTTCACCGGCCCGTTGGAGAGTTCACTCGATCGCCAACTGGCCGGACCCGCCAACCCCTGCGTTGGTGTTCTCGTCCCATTCGAGTTCGAACTCGATACTCAATTCCCCGGGCCCGTCGGTCGGTCCTTCGCGTTCGGCTTTCACCTCGAATGTCGGGCGGGCTGGGGGGTCCATCGTCACCGACTCGGAACCGGCTGAAAGCGTAATCGCCTCCCCTCGCTCGAGTTTCTCCGCGACGGTGCGAAGGTACGAGGCGATCTCTTCGCGGCGCTGGGTGTGCTCCGATTTGAACAGGACTTCCTCTGGCATACACGACCACTACTCCGGGTGGAACGATAAGTAGAATCCTCGTTTCCCGACATCCCCGTCCCTTGAGAGGTGTCGCGTTCGACCCTGTATCCCCAGGTCCGTCCCAGGATATCGGTCTACACGCATCCACATGTATGGCCTCGAGTGAGTGTTCACAGCCGTGGAAGGCAGGAACGCGGGTGGGTGTTCACAGCCGTGGAAGGCAGGAACGCGGGTGGGTATTCACAGCCGTGGAAGGCAGGAACGCGGGTGGGCATTCGCCGTCGTGGGCATTTGAAGCGAATCGTTCCGGACTCACCCCAATCGTTTACAGTGCCAGCGGACCGCCGTCGGGTCGAGCGATGGAATACACCACACTCGGCGCCACCGGGCTGTCGGTCAGTCAGATCTGTCTGGGAACGATGAACTTCGGGCAAGAGAGCGAGGGGTGGCGCCTCGACGCGGAGACGAGCCGACGGATACTCGAGCGAGCGATCGACCTCGGGATCAACTTCATCGACACGGCGAACGTCTACCGCGGCGGGCAGAGCGAGTCCGTCATCGGCGACGTGATCGCGGAGTACGACCGGGATTCCCTGGTCATCGCGACGAAGGTCTACGGCACCATGGACGAGGACAATCCGAACGCCTCCGGTCTCTCGCGGAAGGCGATCGAACAGGAGCTCGTCCACTCCCTCGCCCGGCTGGGTCTGGACACCGTCGACCTCTATCAGATCCACCGCTGGGACGATGCCACCCCCATCGAGGAGACGCTCCGGACGCTCACCGATGCGGTCCGGCGGAACCAGGTTCGGTACATCGGCGCCTCCTCGATGTGGGCACACCAGTTCGCTGCGGCCCTGCACGCCAGTGACAGGCTCGGGCTCGAGCGCTTCGTCTCGATGCAGAACCACTACAACCCGGTCTACCGGGAGGAGGAGCGGGAGATGTGCCCGCTTTGCCAGCAGGAGGGCATCGGCGTCATCCCCTGGAGCCCGCTCGCTCGGGGCTACCTGACCAGACCCCACGCGGAGTTCGAATCCACGGCCAGGGGGAGCGAGGAGGCCGACCGGCGGGAAGACCGTCACGGGATCTACCGGGCGGGCGGTGGCGAGGAGATCAACCGGCGGATCGAGGAGCTCGCGGAGGAGTATGGGGTGACGATGGCCCAGCTCACCATCGCCTGGCACCTGCACACCGACGCGGTGACCGCCCCGATAATCGGCGTCTCCAGCGTCGAGCACCTCGAGGAGGCGGTCGAGGCGGTCGACGTCTCGCTGTCCGACTCGGACATGGCGTACATCGAGGAACCGTACGAACCGGTCCCCGTGACTGGGCACGAATAAGTTTCCTCAGGTTCACCACCCCCACCCCATTCGGGACAGGGCTTTCCGCTGGGGCGACGCTGGCGGGGAGGTTGACCGGACCCGCGCTCGACCCTGCTACAGTTGCGCCTCGAGGAGTCGGGGCTCGGCGAAAACGAGGCACAGGGGCATATCAAAATCGCTCCGGATCGGTCCGCTTCGCTCTGGTCCGCTTCGCTCTAGTCCGCTTCGCTCCGTTTCGCTGTAGTCGAGCGCCGAGGCTCCCGGCCCTCATTGGCCCACTCCCTACTGCATCAACTGCCGACACGTCGCCACGTGGTCGAAGACGTCCTCGATCCAGGCGGGATCGACGCTGACCACGAGATTCCGCTCGCCGTCCGTGGGATAGTGAAAGAGCAGTATCTCGTCGAAGACGTGGATGGCCGACCGGTGCGATCCGTGTCTGACGCGGCGCTCCTGTGCTGAGGCGTTCTCCGCGTCTGCGAGCAGGGGGTCGATCCAGTCCGCCACGTCACGCTCGGCGACCTCCTCCTGGAGGTCGTCTCGGACGTATTCGATGTCCACCGATTCGGGATCGTAGGCCGCGACGAGTCGAAGGTGCTCGCCCATGACGTTCCGGAAGTAGGTCGTCACCATCGCCACCTCGTCCGTGGTGGTCGCTCCTTCCGCGACCTCCTGTCGGCTCATGGCCAAGACTGGAGGGGCGATGGTCTTAGCTATACGATTTCCTTAACCGGGATTCAGGCCAATTTTCCCGCTCACATCGTTGGGTTGACACGACCTCTGCGCCTATAAATGACAACTATTTATAATACTGTTGCTATGTATCGTCACTACCCAAATCGATGACCTGGGCTACACCCGAACATGGTTGGGAGGGGGAAGCGCCGGACAGGGGGGTTGGATACTTTCTACGCTGCCACCCAGCAGTCCCAGGATTCGCCCACCTAACTGCTGCATTCTCTCGAAGGAACCGACTGGGTTCGTGAGTTCAGGAGACCTTCACCCTGAGCAGGTGCCCGTCCGAACCGTCGGTCTCGAGGGCCTGGAACTCGACTGTCATGCCCTCGATTTCCGCCGAAAAGCGTTCGTCCGGGGGGATCTCCAGCCCGGGGGCCTCCACCCTGACGCGCTCGTAATGGCCCGCATTTCGCTCGTACGTTGCCGTGAGGCTATCCGAGCCGGAAATCGATCCCCCCAGCGTCTCTCGGAGGGCCGCTTCGACCCACCGTTCGATGTTCTCCATGGTCTTCCTGGGCATGGATGGGATCTCGGAACGCGAACGCGTTCCCGGTGGACGGAGTGAGACAGCCGACACTTGAATAGGCAGGGGTCCGGGCAGAATCCGCGATGGGATGGGGTCCGAGTGTGGGGGGCGATGGGATCCCGCGCGGCACTGTGCGGGAGCCCGCACCCGGCCGCCCGCACCCGGCCGCCCGCAGTTGGCGTCGGTGGATGCCGGGGTCCCAGTATTCTTGTGACGTGCTCCCAAGTGACAGTATGGCTGTGGCCCGCCACGGGACCGGGTACGGGAGCGCGCTGGGTGCCCTCGCCTCCCAGATCCACCCGGTGTTCATGCTCCCGCCCGTCGCCGTCTCCCTCTTCGGGGCGTTCCTCGCGGGGGAATTCTCGCTCCACGCCGCCGCCCTGCACGCGATCGCCATCGGGGCTGCCGTCTACGTGGCCCACGTGAAGGACGGGCTGGTGGATTTCCACCGGCGCGGCGAGGACGACGACCATCCCCTCACCAGGCGGGGATGCTTTCTTGCCCTCGCCGCCGGCAGCCTCGTCTTCCTCACCACACTGGTTCTCCTCGGGACGATCGCCGGATGGCTGCCGGCCCTCCTCACCGCGCCGACGTGGGCCATCGGGTTTCTGCACGCTCCCCAGCTCGATACGAACCCGATCACCGCCACGATCGGGTATCCCGCCGGCATCGTTCTCGCGCTCGTCGGCGCGTACGCGGTCCAGACCGGAGGGGTGACCGCGATCCCGCTCGCATACGGGTTGGTCCTCTTCGTCCTCCTCACGGGCGTGAAGATCGTGGACGATCTCCAGGACCGCAGGTGGGATCGGTCCTTCGGCAAGCGCTCGCTCCCGGTCGTCATCGGTCCGGCTCGTGCGCGATACCTGGGAAATGCCCTTCTTGCTGCGGGGGCCGTGATGATGCTCGGCTTCATCGCCATCGGGTGGTTCCCCGATGGGGTGGCGGTGGGCGTATTCGTCTTCGGCGCGGTCGCCGCGGTCGCCGCTGAGAGGGGTCCCGAGCGGGCCACAATGCTTCTCGTTCGGGGTGCGTATCTCCTCCTTGCCTGCATGGTGCTCGCTGTCTGGTACCGACCGCTCGCGGGAGTCCCTCCCAGGCTGTCGTTCCTCGGGCCGTACGTCTATCTCGCGGTGGAGACCGCTTTCGGGCTCGTCGGCCTTTCCCTCCTTTACGCGACCGGCACACTGCGCCGCGCGGCCCGGACCATCGCCATCCTCTATCCGATCGCCTTCGTCTGGGACTGGTACTCACTCCAGATCGGCATCTTCGAGATCACCCGCAGAACCGGCATCGAGGTGGCCGGCATCCCGCTGGAGGAACATCTCTTCATCGTGGTGGTTCCCGCATTTATATTGGGACTCCACGGTCTCCTCGAGAGCTAACCTCGGCGGTGGGGACTCTCGGTTCTCTCTTCACGGACTCCGGATGTCACCTATCCGACGATGGCCCGGACGTCACGCGGTCCACAGACAGGTCGGGGATCAGTGCAGGCGCCGCCAGCCAATAAGCCCACCCAGGAGCACTCCGAGCAGCCCGACAGCAGGTCCGAACCCCGGTATCGGTGCCGAGGTGGTCGCCGTCGGGGTTTCGGTGGCCGTCTGCGTCGGAGTCTCGGTGGGCGTCACGGTCGGGGTCGGTGTGGGAGTGGGGGTGGGAGTGGGCATCGGCGTCGAGGTGGGGGTCGGCGACGCCACGACCACACCCCGGACCACGTGCGCAGCGGACTCGATCCCCCCCTTCGACACGATCACGGTGTGATTCCCCTCGCTTTCAATGATGAATCTGGCCCGTCCGGACGCATCCGTCTCCGCTACGGACTCACCATCCACCCGGACGGTGGCGTTCGCGATGGGGTCGCGGTACTCGTCGACCACCTCGAGAAGCACGGGCTCCCCGACGACCACCCGGTCGCTGAGGACGGTGACCTCGATCGCTGGCGTGCGGTTCACGGTGACGTTCAATGAGACGGGCTGTTCGCCCGTGTGCAGCACCCGGTTCACTGGCTCGTATCCCTCCTTGGAGATTCGGACGCTCAGGCGCTTGTTCACCGGGACATTGATCCGTTGCATCCCGTTCGACTGGGTCTGCACCGAGCCGACCCCCTCTATGCGGACCGTGACGTTCGCGATGGGCCTCGGTGGCTCGAAGTACGGGTCCGTCACGTTCACCCGGAGCGGCACCGTACCCCGCTCGAGGACGACGGTCCGCGTCGTGTGATTCACGACGTCCATCGTGAACGTCTCGACGAAGTACCCCGGCTTTTCGACCCGGACGAAGTACGTGCCTTCCTCCAGATCGCCAGTGGTGAGCCGCCCGTTTTGCGTCTGGGTGTACACCGCGATCTCGTTGTGCTTGTACATCGTCACGGTCGCGCCCGAGACGCGCCCGTCCGAATCCCGGACGGTGAGGGTTGCAGAGGCACGGTCGTAGACGGTGATAGTGACCGACTGCTGGGTTGCATTCGTGATCTCGTACTCGGAGTTCCGGATGTACTCCGGATGGGTGACGGCGATACTGACGTTCGCCCCCTTCGGCACGTCGACGAAGGCTTTCCCGTTCGAGGCTGTGGTCTCCGTGGTCCAACCCCCAGTCCACGATGCGTTGAGGGTCGCGTTGGGAACTGGCGTCCCGTCCGGCGTCTCCACGGTCACGGTGAGTGTCACGGACTGCTGGGCGGCCACCGGCGCTGGCGCCAGGCCGACGACCACCAGGGCGGCGACGGCGACGACGGTGAGTGTCCGGGCCCGGGTCATGTGGGTTCTCTTCGCCGCATCGCCACTTAGTGGTTCCCTCCCTCGGGCCCGGTTGTCCTGGCTCTGTCGGACGGATGTCAGACGTTTCCCCGGTATCTCGGCGTCCGGTCCCACGGTACACAGGCTGGGTCCGGGGGGTAATCGGCCAGGTGTACCCCGGGGCCACGCGTGTCAACGAACGCCGACGCCTCGACCGAGCGAGTGGCGCGGACCGCGTGGGAGTCCCCGAGTGACCAGCTGCCCAACGATAGGAAAAAGGACGATTTGAGCCTCGACAAGACCCTTTTGGGTGGGGGCCGACGCATGAGATACCCATGACCCGCCCGCCCACCGTGACCATGGCCGAATCGACGGACAGTCCCCAGTCACCCGCCGCCGGCGTCGGCGACGACCTCCCCACCACCGAGGACCTCGTGGTCCGGAACTACGACGTGGAGCGCACCTACACCATCCGCGTGCAGGCCACCGACGGGAACGCCGAGTCCGCCTTCGAGTGGACCTACCACCTCGGCCCGGGCGAGTTCCGGGGCGAGATCGGCGTACTGGACCACGGCACGTATGAGATCCGTGTCGAGACGAACTCCTG
>JBDGRH010000082.1:6912-9388 GCA_042218225.1 Halodesulfurarchaeum sp.
CTCGAGATTCGGAAGGTGTTTCAGACCGCCACCCCCACCGCCGAAATGCGCGGGTCGCACGGGTGATGGGCCCGCCTCACATCCATGGACGACAACCTGACGGTGCTCGTGGCAGGGTCCCGGGAGGTCGACGCCGGGAAGACGACGTTCGCGATGGGCCTGGTCTCCCGACTCGACGCGCTCGGGGTCAAGCCCCGGGCCGGCAACGATTACTGGTACGATCACGACCTGGTTTCCAAGCGGCTGGGTAACGGCCGGCTGGTGGGCAAGGACGCCGGCCGGCTGGCGGCCGCCTCGGTCCGGGACGTCCGGGCGGAGGAGATCAATCCGGTGCACCGGCTCTGGCGCCCGATTCCAGACGGGTCCGGGCCCATCCTCGGACGGGAAGGAAGCGAGTTCCTGGTGGACCGAATCGAGGACACCTTCGTAATCAACGGCCGGACCGACCTCCCCGAGGAAGTCCGCGAGGGACTTCCCCTGGACGATGCGATCCAGGTGGAATCCCTGGCGGCGTTCAACGAGCTGATGGCCGATCGCCACCAGCCCGCGCTGGAGCGATTCGGGAGGGAGATCAGCTCGGTCTCTCCCCTGGTCGTGGAGTCCTACGCCGACATCGCCAGACCGCTTCGGGACCTCCAGGTGGACGCTGTGGCGGTCGTGGGGGCGGGCCGCGTTCGCGTCTTCCCGGGGGAGCGCTTCCGTCGGGCGTGTGAGGTGGCCTCCGGGTCGCCGGGACTCGGACAGCTCGAGGAGCGGGTGGCGGACGTCACCTCGCTCCTCGAGCCGGCGGCGACCGAGACGCTCCCGCCGCTCCGCTCGGAAACGCGGACTGATCCGATCGCGGTCGCCTCCGCCTACGAGTCTGCATACAGGGAATTACTCGAAGTGGCGGGGGACGGCAGGAATACCCATCGAAGGGGCGAGGAACACGCTTGACGGCCCTGCGACAGCACGTCCCTATTTCCCATCCGCTTCCGAACCGTCACGTGATGCCCGGTGCGCGGGTTTCCATCCGTCTCGTCCGACATGCCACCCTGGTGGTGACATACGGTGACAGCCGCCTGCTGGTCGATCCCATGCTGGCTCCGGCGGGATCGACGCCCCCGATCGAGAACGCTCCGAACGAGCGGCGGAACCCCCTCGTCGAACTCCCCGACCTGGATATCGATGCCGTCGACGCGGTCCTCCTCACCCATCTCCATCGGGACCACCTGGACGATGCCGCGGTCGAGCGCCTTCCCGCGGACCTCCCGGTGCTCTGCCAGCCAGCCGATGAACCCGCCCTGTCCGAGCGGGGTTTCGAGGACGTCAGGCCGGTGGCGGATCGCCGCCGGTGGAACGACCTCGCCGTGATCCGGACACCGGGCCGCCACGGGCGAGGCGACCTCGCGGACCGGATGGGTCCGGTGGCCGGGTACGTCCTGCAGGCAGGTTCGGGACCGACGCTCTATCTGGCGGGTGACACCGTCTGGTACGACGGGGTCAGGCGGACACTCGAGGCCCACGACCCGGACGCGATCGTTCTCAATGCAGGTGGGGCGCAGTTCCGGACCGGCGATCCGATCACCATGACGCACGAGGACGTCGCGGCGGTCTGCGAGCACACGACCGACCCGATGGTGATCGCGATACACATGGAGGCGATCAACCACTGCCTCGAGACGCGGTCGGCGCTGGCCGACGCCCTCGCTGGGTCGGCCTGCGGTGACCGCCTCGAGATCCCCGCGGACGGCGAGTGGATTTCGGTTACCTGACGGAGGTGGCAGATGTGGCGGTGGTGGCGTCGAATGGAAGAAGAAGCGCGGGACAAACGGAGACTGGGAACGAGAGGGGGGACGAGAGAGGGGGGAAGCCCTTTCAAGCGGGGCCATTCGCCCGCGCAGACCCCGGTTTCGGGTTCGAAGCCCTTATACACGCGCTTATCATCAACTCACAGTAGTACCCATGTCCGACAAGCCGGCCTCCATGTACCGGGACATCGACAAGCCGGCGTACACGCGCCGCGAGTACATCACCGGCATCCCGGGCTCGAAGATCGCACAGCACAACATGGGGGATCTGGACTCGGACCCGGACGACTGGCCCGTCCAGATCAGTCTGGTCCCCGACGAGTCGGTCCAGATCCGACATGGCTCCCTCGAGGCGGCCCGCCTCTCGGCGAACCGCCACCTCATCAAGGAGCTCGGAGAGGGCAACTACAAGATGGTCCTCCGGAAGTTCCCCCACCAGATCCTCCGCGAGAACAAGCAGGCGACGGGTGCCGGGGCCGACCGCGTCTCCGACGGCATGCGCCAGTCCTTCGGCGTTCCCGTCGGGACCGCAGCCAGGGTGCCGAAGGGCGACCAGCTGTTCACCGCCTGGTGCGAGCCCGAGCAGGCACCGGTCGTCAAGGACGCCCTCCGCCGTGCGTACAACAAGATCACCCCGCCCTGCAAGATCAACGTCGAGCGGGGCCAGGAACTCCTCACGAAGTGAC
>JBDGRH010000064.1:0-9286 GCA_042218225.1 Halodesulfurarchaeum sp.
GTCCTTACGTCGCCCGCCTTCCCCGAGCCGGCCTCGCCCTTTCGATCCGCCAGGATGTCGGCATCTTCACTGGCCGATTTCTCTAGTGGTGGAACATCCGGTTCGGGTGGGAAACCGAAAGGGGCCGGGGGCGGGGGGCCGACCGGAGGGAGGTCCCACGTTTCGTGAGGCCAGCGAAGCCGGCCGTTGCTCGATCTGGCTCGCACGACGCAGGACCGCAACCCGTGACGAACGAAGCGAGTCACGGGTGAGGAACAGGGCGAGTTCCGGACGGTTGAGCGCCCTGGGGCTTGCGGGTGTCGGCGCTCCGTGAGCGGGTTCTATGAGCGCGTGAGCATTTCCCGACCGGGTGTCCCCCGGAACATCGGAACATGCAATCACGCATTCCGGGCTGCTGCAGACAGCATCGCCTCACGTGAAACCGATTTGCGTGTCTTCACCGTCTTTATCGTCTTCCTCACGGCTGAGCCAACGGTCCCGCCAGCGTGAGGTGCAGCCAACCACTCACGGACCGTCAGTTTCTGCGCCCGTCGATGACTCTAAGACTGCTCCACCGTGAACGTGCGAAGTATGATTTCCACTATCACGATTCAGCGTCTATTGGAGCCTCTCACCGAGCACCAGAAAGCACCCCCTGATCGCTCTCGAGAGTGCAATCGGTCGTTCGCAGTTACGCCACTGTTGGTGCGTCGTGCACTCTTGAAGAGTTGCGTCCCCTCGAGGAGACCATGACCACGGATCAATACAGTGCATCTGTCGTCGGCGCGAGCGGATTCACGGGCGGCGAGCTCCTCCGGCTACTCTCCGGGCACCCGGCGTTCACCATCGAGCAGGCGACCAGCCGGCAGTACACCAACAAGTCGCTCGGGTACGTCCATCCCAACCTCCGGGGCCTGGACCTGCGGTTCAGCGACCCGGAGTCCCTCGAGCCGGTGGACGTCCTCTTCGCCGCGACGCCACACGGGGTCACGATGGAGCGGATCGACGCGTTCCGGGAGGCCGCGGAGCTCGTCGTGGATCTCAGCGCGGACTTCCGCCTCGAAACCGCAGACCAGTACCGGGAGTGGTACGAGGGACACGAGCGCCCGGAACTGCTTTCGAAGGCCGTGTATGCCCTCCCGGAGCTCAACCGGGATGGTCTCGAGGACGCCGAGATCCTGGCCTGTGGGGGGTGCAACTCGACCGTGACGATCCTGGGCCTTCTCCCGCTGTTCGAGGCCGGGATCCTCGATGGGGAGGGGCGGATCGTCGTGGACGTGAAGGTCGGCTCCTCGGAGGGGGGCGCAGGAAGCGGAGCCGCCTCACACCACGCGGAGCGCTCGGGTATCGTCCGGCCATATGCCCCCACCGGTCACCGCCACGAGGCCGAGATCGAGCAGGAGCTCGGAACGACCGTCTCCTTCACGGCCCACGCGGTGGACATGACCCGCGGCGCTTCGGCGACCGCTCACGTCTACCCGGAAACCATGCCCGAAACGAGTGCTCTCTGGCAGGCCTACCGGAACCAGTACGAGGAGGAGCCGTTCGTCCGGCTCATCGCCGGGGGTGGCGGCGTCTACCGGTATCCCGAGCCGAAGGCCGTCGCCGGGACGAACATGGCCGAGGTGGGCTTCGCGGTCGACCAGCGCAACGACCGGATCGTGGTCTTCTCGGCCATCGACAACATGATGAAGGGGTCGGCTGGCCAGGCGGTGCACGCGGCGAATATCGCCCTCGGGCTGGAGGAGACCGCGGGCCTCGAGTTCGAGGGCTTGCATCCAGTGGGGGCGCCCTGAGCGTGACGGTCGTCGTCAAGGTCGGGGGCGCCAGGGCGGTCGACCCGGGCGGGGCCCTCGCCGACGTCGCAGGCCTCCGGGAGGAAGGGACGGCCGTCGCGGTGGTCCACGGGGGGTCGACGGCGCTCGACGAGACCCTCGAGCGCCTGGGGATCGAGCCGGAGTACGTCGAAACGCCCGACGGGGTGGTCGGGCGCTTCACCGACGCGGAGACGATGGAGGCCTTCGAGATGGTCTTCGGCCGCCTCAACACCGACCTCGTGGTGCAGTTGCAGAACCAGGGGGTCGACGCCATCGGCCTCCACGGGACGGACGCGGGGCTGCTGACCGGGCCCCGGAAGAGCACCGTCCGGGTCGTCGAGGACGGCAAGCGGAAGATCCGCCGGGGTGATCACTCCGGAACGATCGAGTCCGTCAACGGCCAGCTTCTCGACCTCCTGATGGAGGCGGATCTCACACCCGTGATCGGCCCGCCCATGCTCGCGGACGACGGGACGGCGGTCAACACGGATGCCGACCGGGCCGCGGCCGCCATCGCTGGCACGCTTGGCGCGACGCTCGTCTCGCTTACGGACGTCCCCGGCATCATGCGGGACCCAGCGGACCCGTCGACGGTCATCGACCGGGTGGACACCCCGGAGGACCTGGAACGTGTGGAATCCGTCGCCACGGGATTCATGCGCCGGAAGGTGATGGCGGCGACCGAGGCCCTTGAGCGCGGTGCGGACGCCGTGGTCGTGGCAGATGCCAACGCGGATTCGCCGATCCGGGCGGCGCTGGAGGGCGGGGGGACCTGGATCGAGTCAGCGGCGATCGAGGTCGATGGCGGGGACCCGTAACTCCCTTTACTAGTGGGAGTGGTCGCCCGAAGAACCAACTGCATCCACCCATTCCCGCTTCCCCCGACGCCGCTCGCTCGGCCCCTCTCCGCGGTCCCTTCGCTATAATTGCAACGGCTTCCGGGGGTCCCACGCCTACGACCGCTTCTCGACGGTCAGGGAGAAGTACTCGTAATCGGCCGAGTGGATCGAGACGCGATAGTACGAGTCCTGGTACCGGACGATGTCGTCCGTCGCGATGGACTCGGGCATCTCGACACGGATCTTTGCCGCGTCGCCGTCACCCTCGATGGCCGCTTTGATGAGGTCGATGCCTTCCCCCGAGCGGTTCGCGAGCGAGATCGCGTCCTCGGGTGTCTCGTTCACGGGTTCGACGGAGACGTGCGTTCCCTGGATGAATCCACTCCGCTCGAGCTGTATCGTATAATACGTTCCGTCCTTCAGGACGTAGGAGTGCTCGCGGAAGGGAACCACGGCGCTCAGCCCGTAGTGGATGGGTTTGTCCAGGCCGGGGACGCCCGTGCTGAAGCGGACCGCCTCGCTCCGTGCCCGGTCGAACGCCTCCTGTTGGGTAGACGTGAGGGCGTCGTACTCGATGACGGACTCCGCCGGGGGTTCCGATGCGGTTGTGGTGGGCGTGTCCGTCGGCGGGGTGGCTGTCGGGGTTTCGGTTCGCGTTTCGGTCGGCGTCCCCCCTTGGTCCTGTGGCGAGCCGAGACAGCCGGCGGAACCGGCCAGGAGGAGGCCGCCGAGACGGAGGGCATGACGGCGGGTGACCATATCGGTGCGTTTCCTCGGTCCGGGTAAGTGTCTTGGGTGCGGTCCGGGCGACCATACCCACTGCGGGTTCTCGGTTCGACGGTACCGGTGGAGGATATCCGTGCCGTGGGGGCACCCGGGGAGGTATCCCTCCACGGGGCCCGAGCCAGGACCAGCCCATAGCGCACCCTGCCAGTCGGGCGCTCCGGAACTGCACAAGGGTGATTTCCGCGTGAAGGAGTTGCAGGCCACGTCTCCAGGTGGGGCCGGAAACTTCCCATCCGGCAGCATACATGGAGTGAGATACGCGGTGGCACCCTCTCGGCAACCGAGTCCGTTCCGACAGGGCCAATAGATCATGCAACGACAGTGATACCATGACCACCGACCCGCTCCCCCGACGATACGTCCTCGCCTCGGTGGGGACCCTCGTGCTCGCCCTCCTCGCCACCGTCGTCGGCCTCTTCGTCCCCGGCTTCTATCGGGACGCCCCGCCACTGCTCCCGCAGGCGTATGGCCAGGATCTGTTGACCCTCGTGTTCGCCATCCCCGCGCTCGCGGTCTCGCTATTCTACTCCCGCGAGGGCTCCCTTCGGGCGTACGTCGTCTGGCTCGGGGTGACCGGCTACATCCTCTACACCTACGCCTCGTACGCGTTCATGACCGCGTTCAACGAGCTATACCTGGTGTACACCACGCTCCTCTGGCTCTCGCTTTACGCGTTCGTCGGCGGGTTCCTGAATCTCGATCCGGAGATCCTTGCCGACCAGCTCGGAGAGGTGACCCGCTGGCCGTACGTCGCCTTCCAGCTCCTCCTGGTTTTGCTGGTCGGCTTCCTCTGGCTCTCGGAGATCGTTCCGGCGATCCTGACGGGCACGGTCCCGCCGACCGTGGCGGAGGCCGACCTTCCGACCTCGGTCATCTACTCCCTGGACCTCGGGATCATCCTCCCGGCGTTCCTCATCTCGGCGTACTGGCTGTGGAAGCGGCGAGCGTGGGGGTATGCGTTGACCGCGGTCCTGCTCGTCAAGGTCGCCACCCTCGGCGGCGCGGTGCTCGCGATGGCCTATTTCATGATGCAGGCCGGACAGCCGGTCCCGCTTCCCATGGTCGTGATATTCGCGTTCCTGACGGTCGGGGCGCTCCTCCTGTTCGGGCGGTACCTGTGGTCGATCCGGCCCGCATCGCCTGCGTCGCCCTGATCTCGTGCGGTCCGCTGCACTCCAGGCGTCACCTCCGGGAGCCCCGCCGGCGGAAATAACAGTATAATTATATAACAATAGATTTACGTATAATGGCTTAAGGGGACCCGCCGGGTACCATCGGACGAGGCGATTCTCATGACGACGATCCCGACGAAGACGCTTCCGAGCGGCGACGAGCTCCCCGTGGTGGGCGCTGGAACCTGGGACCTCGGCGGTCAGGTCGTGAAGGACTCGGTCCGCACCGCCCTGGAGCTCGGGTATACGCACATCGATACGGCAGAGGGGTACAAGAACGAGGCCGAGATCGGCGACGTCCTGACGGAATACGACCGCGAGGACCTCTTTCTCACCTCGAAGGTCCTGCCGTCGAACCTCCACTACGAGTCGGTCCTCGAATCCCTCGAGGCCTCTCTCGAGCGGTTGGGCGTCTCGCAGCTGGACCTCTATCTGATCCACTGGCCGAACCCGACGATCTCGGTCCGTGAGACATTCCAGGCGCTCGAGCGGGCCCACGAGGACGGGCTGGTCCGGAACGTGGGCGTCAGCAACTTCAGCCAGTATCAGCTCATGTTCGCCCGGAAGGTCGCGGACGTCCCGATCGCGGTGAACCAGATCGAGTTCCACCCGTGGTACCAACGCGAGGACCTCCTCGAATACTGTCACGAGCACGATATCGTGGTCGAGGCGGCCGCACCGCTCGCCCGGACCGAGATCCTGGACGACCCCGTGCTGACGGATATCGCGGCGAAACACGGGAAGACCCCGGCGCAGGTCGCCCTGAAATGGGAGCTCGAGAAGGGGACCGTGGTCCTTCCGAAATCAACCTCCGAGGGACACCTGGCCGACAACCTCGACCTGTTCGACTGGGAACTCGACGACGAGGACGTGGCGGCCATCGACGGCATCGACCGGATGGAGAACGTCTACATGATCGATATCGACGACGAGACCTACGGGATTCCGGCCTGAGGGGTTATCAGTGTCGGGTTGGTCGCCGGACGATTCCACGGTGACAGGCTCGGGTGGGAGGGGAGTTGGGAGAGGATTCGATTCGAGCCGATTCTACAGCCGGGTATTGATTCAACTGCCGGGTATTGATTTTGCTGCCGGGTATTGAATTTGCTGCCGGGTATTGATTTCGCTGTCGAGTATTGATTCAACTGCCGGGTATTGATTCAACTGCCGGGAATTGATTGTGTCCGGGGGAGTCCGCCCTGCCTGATCCAGGCGACAGATGCACCGAGGTGGCCGGGTCTGGTGACATTGGAGAGGCCAGTTGCTCGGGAAAAGGAGGGGGAGGGAGAGGGAGGTAGGAAGGGGGGGGGCGCCGCAGTGGGTCCCAGACGAGCGCCGGTCTCTTCACGCTCCAGCGGTAGGAGCCACACATGGAGGAGATCGACGTCGAATCCATCGCCGACGTGGACCTGGACGACCCGGTTCTCATCGAGGGATTGCCGGGTGTCGGGCTCGTCGGGAAGCTCGCGGTCGATCACCTGGTCTCGGAACTCGAGAGCGAACCGGTCAGGCGGATCTACGCCGAGCACCTCCCGCCGGCGGTGTCGGTAGACGAGGAGGGCACGGCGACGCTGACCTCCCTGACACTTCACGCCGTCGACGCGGGCGAGCAGGATCTCCTGGTACTGACGGGGGAGGGCCAGGCCCAGAGCGAGATCGGCCAGTACCGGCTCGCCGACGCCGTGGTGGACCTGGCCGCGGAGTTCGAGGCCTCGGCCATCGTCACCCTCGGCGGGTACGGTACCGGCGAACAGATCGACGAGTACGCGGTCGTCGGGGCCGTGCCGGACGCAGACACGCCCCTTAAAATGCGGCTGGCGGACGCGGGTGTCAGCTTCGGGGCGGCCGACGCCCCGGGGAGCATCGTGGGGATGAGCGGTCTCCTCGTGGGCCTGGGCGACCGACGGGGATTCGAGACTGCCGGGTTGCTGGGCGTCACTCCGGGCTTCCACGTGGACCCGGCGAGCGCCAGGGCCGTTCTCGAGGTGCTCCAGGACGCCTTCGGGTTCGACGTGTCGCTGGATACCCTGTCGGACCAGGCGGCGGAGGTCCAGCAGCTCCTCGAACAGATCCAGCAGGCCCAGCAGGGCGAACCGTCTCCAGCTGGGGCGGGCGAGAACCTCCGGTACATCGGGTGAGACTCCCCGGTACATCGGGTGAGACTCCCCGGTACATCGGTTGATCGAGGCCGCACAAGTCGGCCGCGAGGCCCTCCGGGCCCGCATCTTCGGTTCGACGCGCCCTCCGCCGGGAAACAATTACGTCATGGGTGACGAATCTACAGGGAGAGGCCATGTCCGAGGACTCGGGTGACGGGCTGCGGTATCGGTGGGAGTGTGTCTACTGCGATCTCGTCTCCGAGGAGACCTATCCGGACACCGATGCGGCCCGTGAGGCTGCTCTCGCCCACATCGACGAGTCCTCGCACGGACTGACGACCATCCTGACCCATCGCGCTGCGAAGGAGGCCGAGTGAGGGTGTGGGGCCCTTCAGCAGGGTGATGGGACTGTCGGCAGCGTGATGTCGTCCGATTCGGCCGCTCGGCCCGCGTCCGTCGGGTGGCCGCATCGTCCGACTCGCGGCCCTTCTCGGTGGGGAATCCACAGGTGTATATGATACCTGGTCGGGAATCCACAGGTGTATATGATACATTTACAATGGTCAATCGACCCGTCACTGTATCCGAGTTTCAGTCGAAATTACCTGTATACTGATGATGGTTTTTCGACCGCAACGGGAACGTATTTATCCACCCTGCGAGAGCCTTCAGCCGAGCCCCGGTGGCTCGCGTCGAATCATGTCACAGGAACTCGATGACTTCGTCCGGGCGAACGAACCGGACGAGACGGCCGATCGGTTCGAACTGGAGGGACGGAAGCTGCTCGATATCGACGTCGATGGGGCGATCCTGGCCAAGGCTGGCTCGATGGTCGCCTACGAGGGTGACCTCTCCTTCACGGGGACGTCCTCGGCGGAGGGGGGCCTCACCGGCTTTCTCAAGGAGAAGGCCACGAGCGAGGGAACCCCCGTGATGAAGATCGAAGGACGGGGGTCGGTCTACCTCGCCGACCAGGGAAAGGAGGTCCAGATCCTCTCCCTGGGCGCGGACGAGGCAATCTCGGTGAATGGAACGGACGTTCTCGCGTTCGAGGAGCGGGTCTCATACGAGATCGGGACGATCGGGAGCCTGGCGGGGGCGTCCGCGGCGGGGTTGACGAACGTCTACCTCTCCGGGCCAGGGACGGTCGCCATCACGACCCACGGCGACCCGCTGGTCCTCACCCCACCGATCCGGACGGACCCGAGCGCCACCGTCGCGTGGAGTCGAGACCTCTCGCCGAGCATCCACGCCAACCGCAGCTTGAGCGACATGGTGGGCCAGTCCTCGGACGAGCGCTACCAGCTGGTCTTCGAGGGCGAGCGCGGCTTCGTCGTTGTCCAACCGTACGAAGAACTGCCCGGGGAAGCCTGAAGGACACCGTCGAAACACCAGACATCTGAGAGGAAGAACTCTTACGTAACGGGTTGGAGGGTTTCAGATGAACTCCGTGTTCTGGGGACCATTCGTGATGTGGACCTCGAAGGGCTGCGTCGATGGATCGTTTTGCTCGACGAGGTGCCAGTAGGTCTCGGCCATCGCGTCCGGGTCGAGGAACGTCTCGTCCGGACGGTCGGGAAGCATCTCGCGAGCGCCCGGCTCGTCGATCTGCCCGTCGATCACCACGTGTGCCACGTGGATCCCCTCCGGCCCGAACTCCTGGGCCATGTCCATGGCCATTCCGCGGACGCCGAACTTCGCGGCCGTGAAGCCGATCGCCCCGCCAAGGCTCCGGACGGCGGACGTCGCCCCGGTGAAGATGATGGTGCCCTCGCCGGTCTCGAGCATGTCTTCGACCGCCTCCTTCGAGGCGACGAACGACCCCCGGCAGGCCACGTTCCAGGCCTGCTCGAACTCCTCGACCGTCTGGTCCTGGAGCCCGCTCCAGGACGCGGTGCTCGCGTGATTCACCAGGATGTCCACCGGGCCGTAGGCGTCACGCACCGTCCGGAAGGATTCGTGGATCTGCTCGACATCGGTGAGGTCCGTCGGGACAGCCAGGCCGTCGCCCGGTTCGGGGAGGTCCGTTGCGAGCTCGTCGATGAACGATTCGGACCGCGCGAAGAGCGCGACGTTGCAGCCGTTCCGGGCGAAGGTGTGAGCGATGGACGCGCTCAATCCCGGGCCGACGCCAGCGATGACAGCCGTCTGTGCCATAGCTGGGTATTGACGCTGAACGGGATAGGTCCCCGGCTCCGGGTGAGCAGTGAGGGTTTTCCCCTGTTTGAGTGGCTAGTGGTGATCGTCGTGGAGATGGTCGGGGTTGGTTTCGGTGTCTCTGTTTGGAGACGTCGTATCGGTCGTGGAAATTTCATACAGGTGGTACGAATTCGCTGAAGGGTCTCTGCAATCACACTATGGTCCTTGCGAGCAGACTGCCGAAAGCCCCTCTGCAGTATAATACAATGCTTTTGATGAGTAGACGCCCGAAAGCCCCCGGGCGCTCCTAGTAAGTTCCGGTACGACCACGCCCGAAAGCCCCCGGGCGCTCCGGTCGCGCGGCTCGTTGCGGTCCTCAGTCGCGCCTCACTCCGTTCGTCGCTCCCTGCGGTCCTTACGTCGCCGTGCTTCCCGGAGCGCCCGGCCCCTTTCGG
>JBDGRH010000282.1:0-9213 GCA_042218225.1 Halodesulfurarchaeum sp.
GAAGCAGGGCGAGGTGTACGAACCGTCCACCGACCACCTGCGGACGACGTGACGGAACGACACCAACAAACCCGCCCCCGCCGGACGATTCCTCGCCAGTCGCCTCCCTAGAAATAGGTCAGTCGTGACCTCCGCCCCGGACAGGTTCGGGAGAGCTCCGCCGCCTCGCGGGACGTTTTCCCCCTCGGTCGATATCGAGGTGCCATGATGGATGCAGACAGCAACGCGGCCCCGATGGGCCCTGCGCGCCGATATGGTGGCGTCATCGCCATCGTCTCCGGAGTCTACTCGCTCCTCCGGGGGAGCGGCGGGGCCATGTCCGGACCGGACTGGGTCATGCTCCTCCTCGGGGTGGTCGTCCTGGTCCACGGGGTCGTCCTGTTCACCCCGGCGGTCCGCCGGCTCGGGTCCGTAAGCGGCCCGCTGATGATCGGGTATGCGGTGGTCATGCTCGCCAACCAGGCCTGGATGGCGACGATGTCGACCCCGCCGATGGGTGATTCGATGGGGATGGGTGGCTCGGCTCCGATGGGCCCCGGATACGATCTCGGGATGGTGGCCATCGCGGTCATCATGTTGGCGAGCGGGGTCCTCATGACGGCGGATCTGGACTGAGGGGAATCGGGTCGGGACGTCGCCCCTTCGTTCGGTCGGCCTCCCCCAGCCGGCGACGGACCGATACGCTCAATGGCCTGGCTGCGGTTTCGGATGGTACCCGATGGACCGGATCGCCGCACTGCGGAACGTGGAGGAGGCCCTGGCCGCCTACGAGCGGGGCGAGATCGACCTCTCGACGATGGAGGAGCGGGTTCGAGGGGTGTTGCGGACCTACGCGACCACGTTCGACGACGAGGGGCTCGAGGCCTACCGTGCGAGCGGCGACCCGGCGGCGGATGGGCTGGTGGTCGTAGCTGAAACCCGGCCGGCGGCTCGCGAGCGGGTCCGGGAGCTGCTCGATGACGACACGCTCGAGTTCGATCTCGAACACGTCGGGTAGGCGGGTTGCCGACCCGAGCCCCTCTTCGGACGGAGTCGTTTGATAGCCGACAAATCGCCCGAGGGCGCGGACTTCGAATCGTTTTTTACGGGGTGGCTCGCGCGTTCGGGACGATGTTGCTGACCATCGCCTATTCGTCGTCCGCGCGGCAGAGTCTGCGGAACACCTGCAACGCGAACGAGGAGGCGGTGGTCCGCCGGTTCGGACGGGCGGTGCTCTTCGAGGAGACCCGCCTCGGTGCCCTCCTGGCCCTCCGGCTCCGCGAGAAGCACGGCGCCGACGTCCAGATCGAGCGGACCGAGCCGCTCAACGAGTTCCGGGACGTCCCGGCGGCGGTCAGGGCGGCCGCGGCCGCGTACGAGGATCGGGAGAACCCGAGCACCTCGTACGCGAAGTTCGCAGCCGGGACCGACCACCCGACGGTGGAGGAGCTCGCCGATGTCGAGCTATGAGGGTCCGGGTGGAGGGGCGGACCAGCCGGGGCCGGGCCCTCGACCTCCGGGACGCAGATATTTCCCTCGAGCGGGTTGTCTCCCTGGTCCGCGATCCAGCGGCCGACGCAGTCCAGGCTCCCGCTCCTGGCCCCGTCCATCGACACGTCGGGTGCATCCATCCGGGTATGACGCTCGATCCGCGTGGGGCGCTCGTCGCCGCCGTCCGGAGCCTGGGGGTGACGTCGCCCCATCGCGAGGAGATCCGCGAGCTCGAGGCCGAGATCGCCGCCATCTCCCCGGAGGCCCCGCCACTCGCTCCATACCGGCGGCAGGTCGCGGAGACTGGCGAGGACGTCGATGCGCTCCGGGAGCAGGTCGCGAGGGCGAGCGGGCGGCTCGAGGCGCGTCGGGAGGCCGGCTCGGACACGGCGGACGCGGAGGCGGCCCTCCAGGACGCGGTGGCGACGCTCGCCGAGGCGGAGACCGAACACCTGGCGGCCCGTCAGGAGCTGAGACGCGCCGAGGAGGCCGCGAGGCGCGCCTGGGACGCGCGGGAGCGGCGGCTCTCGCTGTCCGACCGCATGGATAACCTCGAGCGCCGGGCGGACGCGTGGCTCCTGGAGTGGGGTCGACCCCGCCTGGAGCGGGCGCTTCGGAGTCTCCCGGTGGCGGTTCCGGAATCGCCGCTCTCGGACGGACCGGATCACGTCCTCGCTCTCGGCGTCGCCCGGATGGCGGCATTCCGGGCTCCCGTCGTCCTCCATCGGTCGCCGTTTCGCTCGGCGAGCAGGGCACGGGCCGCGCTCGACGCCCAGGTCATCCTGGTCTGACCCCGCAGCCGGTCACTGCGAGTTGGCCGGCCGACTGATCCCGATCCCAGTCGTCGGGGGTGGGTGGTGGGAGAGTTTAAATCGGGAGACGGGACCAGCTTACGGCATGCGCCTCCACACGAAGACGTGGCGACGGGGCGGGATCACGCTGGTCTCTGCGACCGTTCGGAATCCCCGGAGCGAGCCGGTCCGGGTCCGGATCGTGGACCGGCTGGGCGGCCCGGTCTGGCCGCCGCGAGGCCGGGGTCACCCGGAGCTCGGGTGGGACGAATCCGGGTTCGAGGGCAGGGTCGGGGGAGCGGACTCGCTCGCTATCGGGTATGCCACCCCGGCGCCGCCGTCCGATCCGGTCGCGGAGATCGAGGAGCTGGAGCAGCTCGGGGAACGTGAACCGTCGCCCGAGCCGGAGGCCATCCTCGCGTCGTTCGACGACCCGCGCCCGCCGCGCTCGGTCCTCTCGTCATTCGCGTCCCCTGGTGCTGGTGGGGTTGACGGGACGGGAGATATGTCGGTATCCGGGAGGGACACGGAGGTCGACGCGCGGTTTCGGTGCCCGGAATGATCCTCGCTGTCTGCGGCGGGAAGGGTGGTGTCGGGAAATCGACCGTGGCGCTCAACCTCGGCGCGGCGCTTGATGGCGTGGTCGTCGACGCCGACGTGGGGATGGCCGACCTTCCCACGGATGGCGGGCCGACACTGCACGACGTGCTGGCGGGACGGGTTGAGCCCCGGGCTGCCGTCCGCGAGGACTGGGCGGTGGCGGTCCTCCCGAGCGGCCGCTCGCTCGCCGGGGCCCGTGCCGCCGACCGCTCGAGATTCCCCTCGACGGTCCGGGCCCTCGACGAGGCGTACGGGTGGGTGGTGATCGACGTGCCCGCGGGATTCGACGCCGACGCGGCCCTGCCGGTCGCCACGGCGGATGCGGCAGTCCTGGTCACGGTGGCGGAACCAGCCGCCATCGCGGACGCCGTCCGGACACGGTCGATGGCCCGGGAGGCCGGCACCGGCGTCGGCGCGGTGGTCGTGAACCGGCGGCAGGATCCGGTCCCGGCGGTCGAAACGGCGCTGGGGGGACCCGTCTTCACCCTCCGAGAATCGTCGGCCCTCTCGCGAGCCCAGCGTCAGGGGCTCCCGGTCGCGATCCACGACGGGACGGCGCCCGTCACCCGCGATCTGCAGCGGATCGCGGGCGCGCTCACGCGGTTACGTCGCGATACGCGGCTCGGAGCGTGACCGGCGTCACGTCGGCGACGGCCGCGGCCTCGGCCTGGGTGACCGCGCTGGGACCGTCCTTCGCGACCGCATAGAGGGCCGCGGCGGCGACGCCGCTTGGGTTCCGGCCCCCGATCGCTCCCGATTCAGTTGCACTGGTGACCAGCTCCCGGGCCGCCCCCTCGAGGTCCGCCGGGAGGTCGAGGGCGTCAGCGTAGCGGGGGAGGTACTCGGTCGGATCGATGGGTCCGGTCTGGAGCCCAAGCGTCCGGTTCATGGCCCGGTAGGCGGCGTCCAGTTCGGCCTCGTCCGCCCGGGCATCGGCGATCACCTCCGCTTTGGTTCGAGCGAGGCCGTTCGTCCGACAGACCGCGTACACGGCTGCCGCCGCGAATCCCTCGAGTGAGCGGCCCTGGAGAAGGTCCGCGGACTGCGCGGACTCGAAGAGGACGCAGGCCTGCTCCCGGATGCTCGCGGGAAGCGAGAGGGCGCCGACGAGCCGCCGGATCTCGGTGAACGCGTAGATCTGGTTCCGCTCGGCCGTCGAGCGCACGCGGGCGCGGTCGTGCTCCCGGCGCATCCGGGCCAGTCGTCGGCGCTTGCGCCCTTTGACCCGCGTCGAGCGGCCGATCTCGGTGGACAGCCCCCGGTCGTGCCGCGAGCGGGTGAGGGGCGCGCCGGTCCGCTCCCGGTCCGGCCCGTCCTGGAAGTTCCGCCACTCCGGTCCCCGGTCGAGGGGATCCTCGTCGACGACGAGGCCGCAGCTCGTGCACACGGTCTCCGTCCGATCCGTCCGCAGCGTCCCGGCGCACTCGGGGCACGCGCCGGTCGTGTCGGTGACGCTCATCACACCTGGAACTTGGTCGGGAACCAGTATTTAATACCGGTGTCGAACACCCAGCGAAACCCGATGAAGGCGTCGGGGAACGTACCGGTTACCGGTACGCTTCGGGGGCGGAACTAACAGATCTCCAACAACCGTGACGAAGGTTTAAGCCCCGGGGGAGGGAAGCCCGAGGTAATGGCCCTGTCGGACATCGCCGAGGGGGTGGTTTCGGTGGCGCACCAGCGCGACCGCGGCGTCGCGACCGTGGATCGCACGGCTGACCCACTTCCGGCCGTCCTCGCGGACTGCGCGGACGACCTCCCGGTCAACGCGGCGGCCGCACGGGACGTGGTCGAGGCGTACACCGCCGGTCGGAGCGTCGAGGAGGCGGCCGCGGCGGCGGATCTCGCCCCCCTGTCGGCGGCGAAGACCCTCCATCTCCTCGGCTTCGAGGGCCTCTCTCCGCTCTCTCCCCTCGCGCGGGACATCCTCCGGGACTGGATGGCCGGCGAGCTCACGCGGGCGGACGCGCTGGAGCTGACCGGCGCCGGCCCCACGGCGTTCGCCCTCGCCGCGTACATCGAGACGCACGATCCGATCCCCGCCGCGCGCGACCGGCTCGAGGACGCGCTTTCGGCCACCGACGACGCGATGGTCGCGAAGCGCGATGCCCTCGCCGACACGATGAGCGACGCGACCGAGCTACGGTAGCCGACCGCGCAGGCGGTCGAGCGTGCTCGCTCCCCGGTCCTGATTGTCGATATCGAGAGAGACGTCGAAAAGTGCCTCCGCCAGGGTGGCCACGGCGTCGGTGAAGGCGCCTCCTCCGTGCACCGTCGCTGGCCGCCGCTCCGGGGCCCCCGCGGGAAGCGCGGGAAGTGTCCAATCCGCGTCCGGGACCTCGTCGCCGTCGCTCGCCCCGACCGCGACCGCGCCGTCGAGGACCGCGCCGACGTCGGCGAGTCTCCCCCGCTCCCGCTGGAGCGCGTCAGTCCCCCGGTCGGTCGGCGGGACGACCGCCACGACCCGGTCGGCGGCGGTCACCCCGGCGACGGCCTGATTCGAGACCACGGGTGGGACGTCGAGGAGGACGTGATCGAAGTCGGCCGCTGCCTCGTCGATCCGCCCCTCGACGCGCATCGCTGCTTCCCTCGCTTTCCCCGTGGCGATCTCGGTGAACGGGGCGTACGCAGGGACGACGCCCAGGCGACCCGGGCCGGGAACCTCCCACTCCCGCACCGCCTCGGCGAGCCCCGGTTCGGTGTCGGCAAGGAGAGCCACGGCGTCCACGTCGATCCGCCCCTCGACGTGGTGTGCGAGACCCTGGGTGGCGAAATCGAGGTCGAAGACGAGCGCGGATCGGCCGGACTGAGCCAGAGCGCCGGCGAGTTCGATGGCGGTGCGCGTCGTCCCGGCCCCGCCGACCACGCCGACGAGTGCGACACTGCGTACGGGCATCGAGTCCCCGGAGGCGGGGTCGGCTCGTAAATCGCTCGGACTCCGTCCGGCGATTCGACTCCGCGGCGCTCTGGCTCCTCCATCTGGTCGGCTATCCACCTCCGCTCCTCAATTCCCCGCCTGTTCCATCCGCTGGGCGATGTCCTCGGCGATGTCGTCGAGCTCCGCGTCGGTGAGCGAGGGCTTCCCGCCCGCCACGGCGTGGATTGGTCGGCCCCCGTCGCCCCGGAACCGGGGGATGATGTGGGCGTGGACGTGGTCGATCTCCTGGCCAGCCGCCGTCCCGTTGTTGAACCCCACCGTGGTGGCGTCTGCCTCGACGGCGGCCTCGATCTCGGGGACGAGACGGTGGACCGTCGCCATCAGGTCGGCGGCCCCCTCGGCCGGGAGGTCTCCCAGCGTCTCGTGGTGGGCGGTGGGCACCACGAGCGTGTGTCCCCTGGCCAGCGGGTTGACGTCCAGGAACGCGGCGGTCGCGTCGTCCTCGTACACCATCCTGGCTTTGGCCTCCCCCGCCACGATGCGGCAGAAGACACAGCCCTCGGGCATGGCAGGTGTTTCAGACCGCCGGAGGAAGAACCTTTCTTCGGTGGATGGTCGTCGACGCTGCATGGGCCCGGGGCCCGTCGGCCGGAGCCGGCGCCGGTGCTGACGCCGGTGCTGACGCCGGTGCTGACACAGATGTAGGCGCAGGTGCCGGCGCCGGTGCTGGCGTAGGTGCCGGCGCAGGTACTGACGCTGGTGCCGGGTCAGGTGCTGACGCCGGTGCCGGGGCAGGTGCTGACGCAGGCGCCTACGCAGGTGCTGACGCAGGCGCCTACGCAGGTGCTGACGCAGATGTCGGCGCCGGTGCTGGCGCAGGTGCCAGCACCCTCATCCTCCCCATCACCACCCGAATTCGCTCAGCGCGGGCCCGGAGGCCTGCTCGATGGCCTGTTCGACGTACGGAACCGTGTTCTCCGGGAGGGCATTCCGGTCGAACCAGGACAGGTCCCCGCACTTCTCGGGCTCCCGGTTCTCCACCGTCCCCCGCCAGTCGGTCGCCCTGAAGAAGACGTCGAGATAGATGCGGCTCCCGGCGTCCCGGTGGATCACGTGCACGGGCTCGAGCATGGAGCGTTCGAGGCCGATCCCCACCTCCTCCTGGGCCTCGCGGATCATCGTCCGTGGCGAATTCCCCGGCCCCGATGTGCCCCGCAACGAGGCTGTACTCCCCATCGCGATGGCCCGTGTTCCGTCGTTGGAGGAGCAGCACTCGATCACCCCTCGAGAGGATGAGGTGAGACGCGGGGAAACACGCACCCTGCATATCGCCGTCGGGGAAATCCACCCTTTAAAGAAGGGGAGGAGGGGACCCCAAACCGGCTGCATAACCCCCTCCAAAACCGGCTACACCACCGACTCCCAAACGGGCTGCATAACCGATTATCATTTTACCCGCGAGCGAAACCCTACGGGTATGACTCACTTCGAGGGCGCGGTCCCGGACCAGTACGACCCGCACGCGGTGGAGGAGCGGGTCTTCGAGTACTGGGACGACGTCGACGCCTACGAGCGGACGAGGGCCCATCGCGAGGACGGTGAGCCCTTCTTCTTCGTCGATGGCCCGCCGTACACCTCGGGGGCCGCCCACATGGGGACGACCTGGAACAAGACGCTCAAGGACGCCTACCTCCGGCACCGTCGGATGCACGGCTACGACGTCCACGACCGCCCCGGGTACGACATGCACGGGCTCCCGATCGAGACGAAGGTCGAGGAGCGCCTCGACTTCGAGAACAAGCAGGACATCGAGGCGTTCGGCGAGGAGGCCTTCATCGAGGAGTGCAAGGCCTTCGCCGAGGAACAACTCGAGGGCCTCCAGGAGGACTTCCAGTCCTTCGGGGTGTGGATGGACTGGGAGAACCCCTACAAGACCGTCCATCCGGAGTACATGGAGGCCGCGTGGTGGGCCTTCCAGCGCGCTCACGAACGGGGGTTGGTCGAGCAGGGCCAGCGCTCCATCAACCAGTGCCCGCGGTGCCAGACCGCCATCGCCAACAACGAGGTCGAGTACGAGCAGGTCGAGGACCCCTCGATCTACGTCAAGTTCCCCCTGCGGGACCGCGAGGGCCACCTGGTCATCTGGACCACGACGCCCTGGACCATCCCGGGGAACACCTTCGTCGCCGTGGATCCCGACCTGACCTACCAGGCCGTCAGGGCGGAGAAGGCCGAATCGAGCGAGGTGCTCTACATCGAGGAGACGCTGGTCGAGGAGGTCCTGAAGGCCGGCCGGTACGAGGACTACGAGGTCGTGGCGTCGGTCACGGGCGAGGAGATGGTCGGGTGGGCCTACGAGCATCCCCTCCGGGAGGAGGTCCCCGATGCCCCCGACTTCGAGGGCGCACTCGAGGTATACACCGCCGAGTACGTCGAGGCCGAGGACACGGGCCTCGTCCACTCCGCCCCCGGGCACGGCGAGGTGGACTTCGAGCGGGGCCAGGAGCTCGGCCTGGAGGTCTTCTGTCCGGTGGGCGAGGACGGGACCTACGACGACCGCGCCGGCGAGTACGCCGGGATGTTCGTGAAGGACGCCGACGAGGCGATCATGGCCGACCTCGAGGAGAAGGGGCTCCTGCTCGCGCGGGACACCGTCACCCACTCCTACGGCCACTGCTGGCGGTGTGACACCCCCATCCTCCAGGTCGTCACCGACCAGTGGTTCATCACGATCACGGACGTCAAAGCGGACCTCCTCGAGAACATCGAGGACTCGGAGTGGTACCCCGCCTGGGCCCGGGACAACCGGTTCCGGGACTTCGTCGAGGAGGCGCCGGACTGGAACGTCTCCCGGCAGCGCTACTGGGGCATCCCCATCCCCATCTGGACGCCGACGGACTGGGACGGGGACATGGACGAGGTGATCGTCATCGGCACCCGCGAGGAGCTGGCCGAGCGGGTGGACCAGGACGTCGACCCGGAGGCCATGGACCTCCACAAGGGGACCGTGGACGAGTTGACCATCAGCGAGAACGGCCGGACGTACACCCGGGTCCCGGACGTCTTCGACGTCTGGCTCGACTCCTCGGTGGCGACCTGGGGCACGCTCGATTACCCCGAGCGGGAGGGCCCATTCGAGGAGCTCTGGCCCGCCGACCTCATCATGGAGGCCCACGACCAGACCCGGGGATGGTTCTGGTCCCAGCTCGGGATGGGGACCGCCGCCCTCGGCGAGATCCCCTACGAGACGGTGCTGATGCACGGCCACGCCCTCATGCCCGACGGCCGGGCCATGTCCAAGTCCAAGAACATCACGGTGGAGCCCGGCGAGGTCCTCGAGGCGCACGGCGCGGACCCGATGCGCCTGTTCCTCCTCTCGGTCACGCCCCAGGGCGACGACATGCGCTTCTCCTGGGAGGAGACCGAGAACATGCAGCGGGACCTCAACATCCTCTGGAACGCCTTCCGGTTCCC
>JBDGRH010000112.1:0-2354 GCA_042218225.1 Halodesulfurarchaeum sp.
ACGAGAGCGAAGCTCTCGTGCGCAACCAGAACGCCTGACGGCGTTCTGGTGACGACGTAAGGACCGCAAGGAGCTGCGAACGGAGTGAGCAGCGACTGAGGACCGCAACGAGCCCCCCGAGCCGGCCGAGGGCTTTCAACTCGTTGCGGTCGGGGGTAGGCCAATCACTACTGCAGGCGGCCGAGGGCTTTCAACTCGTTGCGGTCCAATTACAAACTAACTCGGCACCGAGATCGCTTCCTCATTCCCCCTCGGGTTCGCGCTCCTCGCGCCAGGACTCGGGCACCTCGATCACGTACTTTCCGTCCTCCTGGAGCGCGATGATGTGCTCCTCGCGATCGTAGAGCTCCATGAGGTTCAACTCGTACTGTCCCGGTTCGATGATCCGGATGGACTCGAACTGGTCGTTGAGCTCCTCGCGGAGGGTCTCGAGGTCGGTCGGGCCGGCCCGGTCGGGCTCCTTTACCACCCGGCCCTCCCCCGGGGGCGCGTCGGCGGGTTCGTCCTCCTCGTCGGGGTGAGAGCCCGCGGAGAGCGGCCCTTCGGGGAGATCGCTCTGGTCGACCGGATCGCTCCGGGCGGCGGCCTGGGCACCGTCCTCCTCGCCGCGGCCGGGCGGAGTCACGCTGGCATCGTCACGTTTGGCATCGTCAAGGTCGATATCGTCGGGTCCAGTTTCCCGTTCGCCACCAGCCGCCGGGGACGCTGGCGCACCCTCGTCCCCCTCGAGTCCGAGATCCTGGTTATCCAGGTCCTGCGTCCCCGGCTCCTGGTCCCCCAGCTCCTGATTCTCCTGGCGCCGCCGCTGGACGTAGTCCTTGACGGTCGTCGCGGCCCGCCCCACGGACTCGGTCACGCCCGAGTCGGGCTCCGGGCGGTCCGGCGGGTCGCGTTCGGGGATCTCCTCGGGATCGGCCCCCTCCGGGAGATATTGAAAGGTGTTTCCACCACAGACCGGGCAGCCGGACAGCATGTCCTTCGAGCCGTCCGGGAAGACCTCGCCGCAGGCGGTACACTGGTGGGGCATGCTATCGCCCGGACACCAGTGCCCGGATGAGGGTCTCGTCCTTGTGGAGGGAGTGGATCTGGTTCGCGGGCCCGATGACGGTGAGCTTCGAGGTGTTGGAGTTGCCGACGATCCGGCTCAGGAGGCCGGTGTTCTTCGCCGCGGAGCGGGGGAAGCTCTCGATCTCGATCCCGGTGAAGTCCTCGGGGTTGATCTCCGTCATCGTCACCTCGATGAGCTTCGACTCCTCGTCGGGTGTGAGCCCCTCCTCGAGGATGACGATGTTCCCCTCCCGGACGTCGTCGAGGATCATCCGGATCTTCTCCATGGACGTCTTATCGCGCATCCGCTCGCCCGAGATGAGGTCGATCTCGATCCCGTCCTGGGCGTCGTGTTGCATCTCCGGCATGGGGATCACCCGAAGTACTCCGCGATCTTGTCGTAGACCTCGTCCATGTTGTCACCCTCGAGCGCCGAGAGCGGGACCGTCTCGTGCTGGGGGAAGGCGTTCCGGATGCGGTTGACCTGGGCGTCGTCGAGGTCGATCTTGTTCGCGAAGATGAGGACGGGCAGATCCCGTGACTCGATGATCCCGACCAGCATCGTGTTGACCTGCGTGAACGGGTCGTTCGTGGCGTCCAGCACGTAGATCACCCCGTCCACGTCCTCGCGAAGCCAGTGCATCGCCTCCGCGACCCCCTCAGTCGCCTCGCGTGATCGCCGAACGGCCTCCTCCTTCTCCAGGTCGTGCTCGAGGAACTCGGTGTAATCGACCTTCGTCGTCACCCCGGGCGTGTCCACGATGTCGATGTTGACCACCTTGCCGTTGCGCTCGATCTCGATGTTCTCCTTCCTGCGAGCCCGTCTGGTCTCGTGGGGGATCTTGGACTCGGGCCCGACGGCATCCCCCGTCCAGTCACGAGCGATACGATTCGCCAGCGTCGTTTTCCCGGCGTTGGGCGGGCCGTAGATGCCGATGCGCTTCGGCTGGCCGTTCTCCTCGAAGAGGCTCGCCGTCACCCGGGAGATACTGTGTTTCAGGCTTCCGAGCAGTCCCATTATGACCCCTCGTTGCGCGCCCCGTACCTTGTACGCTCCGGACGCGTTCACGTGATTTCTCCCTCCTGAACGGACTTAAACCTGCGTCAGACGGACGTACGCCGAATACACGCTTGCGGTCCCGAAACAACCGATAAATCAACGGATGTACCCTTCATGCGAAGTGGTCGTGTTGCGGATAGCACAGTTGATTTTACCGGAGAAGAGTGATTGGATGATTTGGACGGCTCTTACCCCCGCGGAATACGCCTGTATTTGATGACAATGATGCCCGGCAACAGATGATCTT
>JBDGRH010000112.1:2364-9103 GCA_042218225.1 Halodesulfurarchaeum sp.
CGGACTTAAACCTGCGTCAGACGGACGTACGCCGGGCGGGGTGGGACGTACGCCGGTCAGGTGGGACGTACGCTGGTCAGGGTGGGATGTACGCCGGTCAGTGGGACGTACGCTGGTCAGGGTGGGACGTACGCCGTTAGGAGTGGCTCGTGTCCGGTAAACCCTCACCAACAACGACGTGGCGCTCAACAGGTTCGATGGAACCACCGGTGACGATTACTCAGCAGCGTTGATGGGACCACCGTTGACGTGGCGCAATACGGTTTTGAGCCACGAAACAACGAGTTGCCCTCAGAACCCCCATCCAGGCGGATTGTGTTGTATCAACAGCTGGCTATCGTCTGTTAGGAGATCCAGTTGGGGGATGTATTTTGATTACATTGATCAAATGGGTCCCAACGCCAGCAAGCGTGTTTCCATTGAAATATGAATACCATTGTCTCAGTTGTTTTGGAGGGTAGCTGTAACCATTGCAGCAGAGATGTTAGAGTCCGGGACACACACTCCTTAGAATAATAGAGAGTAACGATATTGAAACATCCGATTGTTCGATTCACAATCTACTGGCTGACGACGAGAAGGGCTATTGACGACAATGGCTATTGACGACAATGGCTAAGGCCGATCATGACTGACGACGATAATGACTGTAACAAGCTTCTCTCGAAGATGGTCTCTCCTAAAGACAGGGATCGTCGTCGATTGACCCGGGTCGAATCATACCCCCACGACCGATAAATGATTTCGAGAGTCGGGCCAGTCATTGAGTCGGTATGTCCAACACACCAACCCCCTCGTTTCGTGTGGAACCCCGCCAGAACCCATCTCGCGGACAAGTTTCTTTATTCCATAGTTTATTTTCTAAATATATCCTATACAAAATATTAATTTAACTCTAGTGCGGTTATGGTTAAACTGAAGGTATTATAAAGGTTTTCCATTTCAGGGACCGGATTCCGGCTGTTGTCGGCTCGGAATTCCAGTTGAAACAAAGGGGTGGGGGGCATGACCGACCGACACCCTTCGTCGACTGTTGTGGGTTTGTTGGTAACGGGCAGTTACCATCTGTAACATGCTCTCGGGACGAAATCGTTTCCGGAACCAGCTGGAATCGGAAATGGCTCAAACCCCCTCGAATTAGTGGATAGGGCTCCTCTCCGTGCAAATTATCGATACTCCGGTTGGTATCCCCTCATAGTAACGGAACAACCGAGCATCTGGAAGTTACCCATCGTCTTCTGAGATGGCGGGTTCCCGATGGAGACACCGATACCTTTTTGGTAATGCCGTTTCCTGTGTTTCATCTGCATCAACTGCACGCACCCGGCGTCACCTCCGTGCGATGATCCCGACGTAGGGGTGGGGATTTCGCGATGCACGGGGACCGACGGGTCCTCCACGGGAAACAGGGGAACGGGTCCAATACATGGTAGACGACCGCTCGTCACGTGACACACGCGCCGCGGGCCGAGACTTCGACGTGGGGTTGAATGACGTCCTCGATGACGACGGTGAATCGGGAGGCGACCAGGGACTCTTCGACGATCTCCTCTCTGGCAAACCGATCTTCGACAACAAAGAGGTTCTTAGACCCTCGTATACGCCCCACGAGCTCCCGCACCGGAACGAGCAGATCAACAACATGGCGACCATCCTCGTGGCCGCACTCCGCGGGGAAACCCCGTCGAATATTCTCATCTACGGAAAGACCGGAACGGGGAAGACCGCCAGCGCGAAGTTCGTCAGCCAGGAGCTCGAGAAGACCTCCGAGAAGTACGACGTGCCCTGTAACGTCGAGTACATCAACTGCGAGGTCACCGACACGCAGTACCGCGTCCTGGCCCAGCTGGCGAACATCTTCATCGAGAAGAACCAGGAGATCATCGACGAGCGCCTCACGGAGCTCGAGGAGCTGATCCGCGCTGCCCGCGAGGATCCGTCCGTCGTAGGCGGGACGAGCGTCGATACGATCGGCGATATCGAGGCCGAGAAGGAGCGACTCGCGACGGACCGCTCGGAGATGGAGGCGGTTCCCATGACGGGGTGGCCGACCGACCGTGTGTACAACACGTTCTTCGACGCGGTCGATTACGTCGAACGCGTGGCCGTCATCATGCTCGACGAGATCGACAAGCTCGTCGAGAAGAGCGGGGACGACACCCTCTATAACCTCTCGCGGATGAACTCGGAGCTCGAGAACTCCCGGGTGTCCATCATCGGCATCTCGAACGACCTCAAGTTCACTGACTTCCTCGACCCGCGGGTGAAATCCAGCCTCGGGGAGGAGGAGATCGTGTTCCCGCCATACGACGCCAACCAGCTCCGGGACATCCTCCAGCACCGTGCGGAGGTGGCGTTCAAACCCGATTCCCTTTCGGAGGACGTCATCCCCCTGTGTGCGGCCTTCGCCGCCCAGGAGCATGGTGATGCGCGGCGAGCCCTGGACCTCCTCCGGACCGCCGGAGAGCTGGCCGAGCGGGACAAAGCCGACGAGGTGACCGAGGACCACGTCAGGAAGGCTCAGGACAAGATCGAGCTCGACCGGGTGGTGGAGGTGGTCCGCACCCTCCCGACGCAGTCCAAGCTCGTCCTCTATGCCATCATCCTCCTCGAGAAACACGGGGTCCGGAACATCAACACCGGCGAGGTGTACAACATCTACAAGCGCCTCTGTGACGAGATCGACGCCGACGTCCTCACCCAGCGGCGGGTGACCGACCTCATCAGCGAGCTGGACATGCTGGGGATCGTGAACGCGGTCGTCGTGAGCAAGGGGCGGTATGGTCGGACGAAGGAGATCAGCCTCTCGGTCCCCATCGAGGAGACGGAGGCGGTGCTCCAGGCGGATTCGCGGATCGGCGACATCGACGATGTGACCCCGTTCGTCCAGGCACGGTTCGATTCGTAGGGAGATCTTCCGGTTCGCCACGGCATGTGGGAACCAGGCACCGGGGATTCACCGCGGGACCTGCATACGGAGGACCGATCACGGAGCGCGAGGAGTATGAGGCTCAATATTGTGGGAACCAGGGGGGCGACCATCGCGTTGGCGGCCGTCTGGGTTTCGTCATCTATCGAATACCAGATTGCCGATCGGTGTAATCACGTGAAGGACCGTGACAGTCGTCGAGGGGCGCTCGACCGTCAGCCGACGGAATTATGGTGATGTCCCCATCACCCTCCTATTAATGGTAGCTGGTCCGTTGGGGGGCGACGACGCGCCCGACCTGCAGGCGGTCCTCGACGCGCTCGACGATGGGGACTGCCGGCGCATCATCGAGCACCTCGGGGAACCGATGACCGCAAAGGAGCTCTCCGAGGACTGCGAGATGCCGCTTTCCACCACCTATCGGAAGCTCGATCTCCTGACTGACGCGTCGTTGCTTTCCGAGCGGACGGTCATCCAGTCGGACGGCCATCACACCACGCAGTACGAGATCGCCTTCGAGAAGGTGGAGATCGAACTCGACGAGGACCACAATATCGCCGTGGCCATCCAGCGCGAGCCGGAGGCGACGGACGAGCGCCTCGAAACGCTCTGGGCGGAGGTCAGAAAGGAAACATGACACAACTCACCACCCTCATCGTCGCGCTGAAGACGCTCACCTTCATCCTCGGTGGACTCATCACGTACTTCGCCTACAAGGCGTACCGGCGAACGGACGCAGCCGCCCTGCGGTTTCTCGCCGTGGGCTTCGCGATCATCACGTTCGGGTCGATGATCGCCGGGATCGTCGACTTGCTGCTCTCGCTCTCCCGCGATTTCGCCATCACGGTGGAGAGCGGGCTGACGGTCGTCGGGTTCGCCGTCATCGTGTACTCCCTGTACGCCGATTAGCCCGGTGTAGTCCGTGTGGGGTCGGGAATCGATTGATTCCTACCGGCCCAGTGTGGGGAAGCCGATCGAGGAAGGGCTGGAATGAGCTGGCGCTGCTCCCAAATACGCGCGACACCCTGACTAGTGCCAAGCGGCACTTGTCCCGCCAGGAACGGGAGGGGTGGACACCTCGAGAAGCAATCCCCGGATTTCCCCAAGTTTCGTTTCGGAGACGGCGAGGCGAACCCAACCGAGCCAGGGAATCCGGACCTCCGCGGTTCCTCTGATCCACGCCGGGCGGACGGGATTGCTGATGCCCCGGACCTGGTCGTAGTAGTCGTTGCTGACTGGGTTGTCACCCTTCGTGATGAAGCCGGCATACGGGGCCGGGCAGTACGCCAGCTCCTCGCAGGAATCTGCCTCGATGAAATCCCGGTCAGCCTCGTCGTACCAGTTCTCTCCCTCCTCGATCCAGATCCGGGCCCGATGAATGACGGGCGTATTCCCCCCATTTCCATACGGTTGATACACGATAACGTCCCCGAATCCCCCGAAGTTCCGATAGTCGTGGTCTTCGCCCACGTTCGCCGGGACGATGCCGGTTCCCGCGACCGCAAACGAGGGGACGAGACGGTGTTCGTCCATGACGAAGACTAGATCGCCGCGCTGGAGATGTGGTTCCATGCTCCCGCTCTCCACGGCGACCATCGGGGGCCAGACCCCGCTGATTGCGAAGAGGAGAACCCCGATCATGGTCACGACGAGAGCGCTCACCAATATCTCCCGGAGGAAGACCACGAATCCGTTGTCGGTCCGCCGGATCCAACGGAGGGCCGGAAGCGGACCTTCGCGGGGATTTGGGCGCGTCTCGTCCTGGGTGGAGCGAGATCGGCCGCCGAGGGGGCGGTCCACATCCGAACGGGACCCATCGACCCCTGGACGATCGTGGAGAGAGGGGGAACCTGCGTCGTCGCCTGCACGGGCGTCCTGGTCCTCACCCATATTCCGGGGTATTAGGTTTCCAGGTTTCAATGTTCCTATGCGGCCTTGGGCGGGGTATGCTCCGAAGGGCCTGGCGATGACGGAAGCGGGGTTACCCGGGAAGATTGCCGGTGGGAGTCCTTCAGCGATCGGTGGCTTCGGGATGCATTGGATCGAATGCTACGATGCCGCGGATGGTTGTCCGGGATGGAGTGAGATCGAATTACGCACCAACGTCCACGGCAGTGAATTTGGACATTGGTTTGGCCGATTGGATACCGGAATGCAGGGGACGGAACGAAATCTAGAACCGGTGCAGAGTCCCCCTACTGGGAGCAAGCCTCGTGAGAGAATCGCAGGCACCCTCCCGCAAACTGCCCGTCTGCATCCGGTCCGCCCGACCTATCCGCTATCCTTTTGCCCCCGACTCCCGTGATTCTTCGGTGTGCCACAGCCGACGCCCGTCCGGGTCGTGCACGCCCTCACCGAGCGGGGATTCAACGCCGAGCGGGACGCCGTCACGCTCCTCGCCCGCGCGGACGATCCGGACGCGGCGGTCACGGCGGTCATCGAGGCGATCCCGGAGGACCGACTGACAGTCACTGCAGGGGACGTTCGCTCGGCCCTCGATGACCCCTCCGTTTCGGGTGGAACGACCCCATCCCAGGGGGCTGGAGCACGGGGGGAATCTCCACCCGAAACGGAGGGGTCTTCCGCCGACGGACACTCGTCCTCGAAACCCGCTGTATCCAACGATATCACCGGCCAGAGCACCGGAACGGGCTCCTACGGTGATTTCGTGGCGGTGTTTCGTGACCGGTACGACCGCCTGGCGAGTCTCCTCCGGCAGCGCGTAAATCATCGACCGACAGATGCACTCGAATCCATGCCCGGCGGGACCGAGGCCGGCCTCATCGGGATGGTGACGGACGTCCGCTCGACCAAGAACGGCCACTGGCTCATCGAGCTCGAGGACACGAAGGGGACCTTTCCCGTGCTCGTGATGCAGGACCGGGACGTCGCCGATCGGGTCGATGACGTCCTCCTCGATGAGGTCATCGGGGTCGAGGGGACACTTTCGGGCGACGGGGAGATCCTGTTCGTGGACGCCCTTCACTTTCCGGACGTGCCCCGGACGTTCGAGCCGTCGACGGCGGACCGGCACGTGCAGGCCGCACTCATCAGCGACGTGCACGTGGGGAGTCAGGAGTTCCTGGCGGACGTCTGGTCGGCGTTCGCCGACTGGCTGCACTCGCCGGAGGCGGCGGACGTCGAGTATCTCCTGATCGCTGGCGACCTCGTCGAGGGGGTGGGCGTCTATCCGGACCAGGACGAGGAGCTCTCCATCGTCGATATCTACGAGCAATACGAGGCCTTCGCGGAGCATCTGAAGGCGGTGCCGGGGGACCTGGAGATCGTCCTCATCCCGGGGAACCACGACGCCGTCCGTCTCGCGGAACCCCAGCCCGGCTTCGACGAGGAGCTCCGGGACATCCTCTCGGTCCACGACCCCCAGATCGCGGGGAATCCCTCCGTCGTCACCGTCGAGGGGGTCTCGATCCTCATGTATCACGGCGTGTCTCTCGACGAGGTCGTCGCCGAGCACCCCGACGAGGCGGTGAGCTACCGCGAACCCCACCGCCCGATGGCCAAGCTGCTCCAGAAGCGCCACCTGGCGCCGACCTTCGGCGGGAAGATGCGCCTCGCCCCGGAGGAGCGCGACTATCTGGTCATCGACGAGGTTCCCGACGTCCTTCACGGGGGCCACGTCCACAAGCTCGGCGTGGGCTCCTACCATGGGGTCCGGATCGTGAACTCCGGGTGCTGGCAGGCCCAGACCGAGTTCCAGCGGAACGTCAACATCGAGCCCGATCCCGGCACGGCCCCCATTCTCGACCTCGACACGCTCGACGTGACGGTCCGGAAGTTCACCTGAGGGGG
>JBDGRH010000206.1:0-9057 GCA_042218225.1 Halodesulfurarchaeum sp.
GGAAGCCGTTGAATCGCCGTCGAGCCATCTTCTGGAGGACCTCGCCGACCGTTTCGTCGTGCTGAACGGTCTCCACGTCGGCCGTCATCAGATCGCGTGCGTGCATGTCCGTCACTCCGGCGGCCCACCCCGTATGCGTTCCGGGCGGCGGGGAGTTTAAGAGGGGCGGTCGTCAACGCCTCCGTATGGCCGTGACCGGCCGGCCCAGCCTCCGGGACCTCTTCGACGACGCGCCGACGCCCCACATCGCGCACCCGCCACACACCCACCGGCGGGACTACTACGTGGCCACCGACGGCTCGTTCAGCCGCGAGGGCTCGGGACTCGGCGTCATCATCGAGTCGCCGACGGGGATGCGCATCGCCCGACTCGCCGTCCCGGACGAGGCCCCGGACAACAACGTCGCGGAGTACCGCGCGTTGCACCTGGGCCTCGACACCCTGGCCGACCGGGCCCCCGGAGACGCGAGCGTGGGGATCCTCATCGACCACGACGACCTGGCGGGCAACGTGAACGCGGCGGTCCTGGCCACCCAGAGTCGGGACTTCCGGCGGGTCGCGGACGTCTCCCTCCCGCCCCGGACCGCCTCCCACTGGCGGGGAATCCGGGCCAGGATCGCCGGGTTCGGAGCGGTCCGGGCCGCGAAGGTGGACAGCGGACAGAACCCGGCTCACCCACTCGCGAACGCCCCCGAGGAGTACGCCCACGTCAACGAGGAGCCCGACCGGTGCCTGGTCCCCACCCAGGAGCGCCCAGATCCGCGCCAGGTCCCGCCGCCCTCACGGGCCGACCGACACGCGAGTGATTGAAGCGGAAAGCGTTTGTCCGCGGGTAGGCGTCCGGGTGACAGAATCACCCACTATTCGATGTTTCGAACAGAAGGACGTGCATGGCTATGGCTTACCGGAGTGGGAGGGTGACCGGGGAAGCGGAGCGGGCGGAACATCTCTCATAATATACAACACCGCTGCGGATCAGACGCCCGTACCATCCGCTGCAGTATTATACAATACACTCGGAGCGGAGGCGCCCGAACGCCCCCGGGCGTCTCTAGACTGAGAAAACATCGAAACGCAGACGTCCGAACGCACCCCGGTCGCTCGACTCGGGTGCCTCTCACGTGTCGAGCGCCCGGGGTGCGTTCGTCGGTCTCGTTCTCGATGACGTCGTACCATCCGGCAAGGCGCCTTTCGGCTATGTGCTATCCCGCGACTCCCCCGTGTGCATGATACCGTCGGCCGTGTAGCTCACGAGAAGGGGAGAGACCCCAACCCAATCCTCGATGGTGCGCAACCTTCCGTCCGACATCAGACTCTCCGTTCAATCTGGCACCCTGCCAGTTGCCCCTTCATTGAGTCGGGTTTCAAGGAGAAACCAAATATTGAAGGGTGACTATTTATACGTGGAGCGCAAACGACGGCGCATGAGCCCCGAGGAAAAACTTGCCATCCATTGCGCGGGAGAGGAGTGGTGTCCCATCCAGGCGACCGCCATCCTGCTGTGCAAGAAGTGGCACCCGGTCATCCTGCACCGGTTGCTGACGAATGGCCCGTTGGGCTTCAACGACCTCAAGGAGGAGGTCGACGGGATCTCGAGCAAGGTCCTCTCGGACAACCTGGACGACCTGAGCGAGCACGGACTCGTCGAACGGAACGTGGTCTCCGAGAAGCCCTTCCGGGTGCAATATTCGCTCACCGAGCGGGGGAAATCGCTCGAGCGGGTGATCCTGGCGATGCGCGACTGGGGCCAGGCCAATCTGATGGAACCACTTCCCGAGGAAGAGGCCGCGATCAGCTGACGGCGTCGGACGTTCTTCGGCTTCGGCGGGGTATCGAGCATCCCCCGAACAGCCACGCGATACCCTCTCTGCCACCCGCAACATCACGCCCGATCTGTCCTCACCTCACAGTGACCATTACGCCTCCACAAAACTCCTATAGGCCCGGACCCCCTTCCCCCGACCGCATGGCGCAGACAGGTGATCGTTTTTGCCGACGCCGCGAGTGAATCACCCGCCGAGCGACTGTGGGATCTCCCGCCCAGCGCCAAGCTCGTCTATCGCGTGCTCGAGGACGAGTCGCCGCTGACCCAGGCGGAGATCGGCGAGCGGAGTCGTCTCACGAGACGGACGACGAGACACGCCATCTCGCTCCTCAGGGAGGCCGAGCTGGTCGATTCCGAGCCGTACCCGCCGGATGCGAGGAAGCGACTGTACCGGCCCATCACTGTGGGGGAGGACAGGTAGGTACGGAGGGAGAATCGCGGTAGCTCCATCCCTCCGCCCAAATCGCTGTCGTCCAGAACCCAGTCTCGAATGCGGTCAGAACCCAGTCTCGAATACGGTCAGAACCCAGTCTCAAATGCGGCCCCGGGAGGCCCGATCAGGTCTCCTCGTCGTCGAGCGCTTGCCAGGACAGTCGGGGATTCCGGGCCGCGTCCGCCTGGTCGATACGCCTGGCGGTCGTCCGGTGTGGGGCCTCCGAAAGCGTCTCGTCGGATTCCTCGGCGGCGGCATTGAACGCGGCCGCGAGGCGGTCGAGTGAACGCTTGCTCTCCGCCTCCGTAGGCTCCGTCATGAGCGCCTCCTCGACGATCTCCGGCCACTTCGTCGTGGGCGGGTGGACGCCGTAGTCCAGCATGCGCTTTGCGAGGTCGGCCGCGTCCTGCTCTCCCGCACTCGCGACGAACTCGTGATGGAACGGCCGGTAGGGGACGTCCACGTCGATCTGCTCGGCGAGGTAGTTGGCGTTGAGGACGGCCTTCGCGCTCGCATCGCGGAGGCCCTCGTCACCCAGACGGTCGATGTACGCCAGGGCCTTCACCAGCACGAGCCAGTTGCCGTGGAAGCCATGGACCTTGCCGATGCTCCGCTCGGGCTCGACGAGTTCGTATCCGTTGCCTGACTCGCGCTCCGCGACGACCGGTGCGGGGAGGAACTCCTCCAGCTCCTCGCAGACACCGACCGGGCCCGCGCCCGGTCCCCCGCCCCCGTGGGGGGTCGCGAACGTCTTGTGGAGGTTGAAGTGCATCACGTCGAAGCCCATGTCGCCGGGCCTGGCCCGACCCAGCATGGCGTTGAGGTTCGCCCCGTCGTAGTACACCACGCCACCGGCGTCGTGGACGATCTCCGCGATCTCCTGGATGTCGCGCTCGAAGAGCCCCAGGGTGTTCGGGTTCGTGAGCATGAAGGCGGCGGTGTCGTCACCGACCGCTGCTTCGAGTGCCTCGAGATCCACCCGACCGTCCTCGCCGCTGGGGAACTCGACGACGTCGTACCCGGCCATCGCGGCGCTGGCGGGGTTCGTCCCGTGGGCGGTGTCCGGGATCACCACCTCGTCCCGGTGTGCCTCGCCGTTCGCCTCGTGATACGCCGCGGCGATCCGGATGCCGGTGAACTCCCCGGCAGCGCCGGCCGGGGGCTGCAGCGAGACGGCCTCCATGCCACCGATCTCCGCGAGGTGCTCCTGGAGGCGGTACATGATCGCCAGGGTTCCCTGGACCGACTCGGGGGAGCGGTCCGGGTGGACCAGCGCGTCGGGCAGGGCAGCCAGGTCCTCCACGAACGGGGGATTGTACTTCATCGTACAGGACCCCAAGGGATAGGGCCCCGACTCCACTCCGTAGTTCTGCTGGGAGAGCCTGACGTAGTGCCGGGAGAGCTCCGGCTCCGAGGGAGCGGGAAGCTCCAGCGTGTCCCGGGTCAGCTCGTCCGGAAGTGGACTCTCATCCCCTCCGACGGATACCTCGGCCTGGTGCTTCTCGGAGAGGAGCGGCTCGTAGGCCGGATGGTCGTCCTCGAACCATCGTGCCTGGTCGTAGTGCTGCATCAGGCGATCACCTCCCGCATCGCCGCGACGAGGTCCTCGGTGGCGTCGGCGGTGGTCTCGGTCACGCAGATCTGTAACCGGTGGTCGCCCAGGGCGTGGACCGCGAATCCCTCGGCCTCGAGATCCGTCGCGATGGCCGGGGCCGGCTGGTCCGTCCGCGCGACGAACTCCCGGAAGTGATGCCGGTCGAACACCGGTGCAGTGACCCCCGCCAGCTGGTCGAGCTGTGACGCGAGCGAGCGGGGCAATTCCACGAGGTCCTCGGCCAGCTCCACCAGCCCGTCAGGGCCCAGCCAGGCCGCGTGCATGGCGGTCCGGAGGGCCACCCAGGCCTGGTTGGTGCAGATGTTGCTGGTCGCCCGCTCCCGGCGGATGTGTTGCTCGCGCGTCTGGAGGGTCAACGTGTACGCCCGCTTCCCGTCGGCGTCCTCGCCGACCCCCACGAGCCGCCCGGGGACCTGCCGGAGGTACGATTCCTTCGTGGCGAACAGCCCGAGCCCCATCCCGTAGCTCGTCGGGAGACCCAGCACCGATGCGTCACCGATGACCACGTCCGCGCCGAGCGCCCCCGGCGGCTCCAGGAGGGAGAGCGCGACGGGGTCACTCCCCACGCCGAACATGGCGTCCTGGGCATGCGCCAGGTCCGCGATGTCACCCAGTCGCTCCTCGATGGTTCCGTACGCGGTCGGGCTCTCCGCATATACAAAGAGGGTGTCCGGCCCGAGGGCCCCCCGGAGCGCTTCGAGGTCGACAGTCCCCTCCTCGGTCCCGATGCGCTCGATCGCGAGCCCGTGGCCGGCGATGTAGTTCTCGAGGACGCTCACTCGCTCCTCCCGGACGTTCTCCGGAACGAGGACGGTCGAGCCGTCCGTTTCCCGCACCCGCGTGGCCAGAAGCGCCGCCTCCCCCAGCGCGCTCGCCGCGTCGTACATCGACGCGTTCGCGATGGGGAGGCCCGTGAGCTCCACGAGCATCGACTGGTACTCGAAGAGGGCCTGGAGGAAGCCCTGGGCCACCTCCGGCTGGTACTGCGTGTAGGAGGTGAGGAACTCGGAGCGGCTCGAGAGGGCGTCCACCACCGCCGGGACGTGATGGTCGTAATGTCCGCGCCCCAGGAACGCGGTCAGGTCCTCGTTCCGGCCGAGCAGCCGCTCGACCAGGTGGGCCACCTCGGCTTCGTCCTTGGCGTCGATGTCCAGGCCGGCGTCGTACTCGATCGCCTCGGGGATGTCGAAGAGTGCGTCCTCCTCCTCGACACCCATCGCCGACAGCATCGTCGCGGTCATCTCCTCGGTGTGGGGCGCGAACGGACTGCCGGAGCTCATTCGATGGTCTCTCGGTAGGACTCGGCGGAGAGCAGGTCCTCGAGCGCTGCTCCCTCCGCAATGTCGATCTCGATCAGGTATCCCTCACCGTAGGGGTCCTCGTTCACCAGCTCCGGCTCGTCGTCGAGGGCGTCGTTGACCGCGACGACCTCCCCGGAGACCGGCGCGTAGATGTCCGAGACGGCCTTGATCGACTCGACCACCCCGAAGTCCGCCTCGGCCTCCACGGTGTCCCCGACGGCGGGGAGCTCGACGAAGACGATGTCGCCAAGTTCGTCCTGTGCGAAGTCCGTGATGCCGATGCGTCCGCTTTCCGGGTCCACCCACTCGTGCGATTCGGTGTAGTACAGGTCCTCGGGTACGTCGAAGCTCATGTGTCTCTCTCCAGGAACGGCGGTGTCGTGATGGTTGCTCGTTTCGGTTCGTCCCTGATGACGACCGCGACCTCCGTCCCATCATCGGCGACCGACGTCTCCACGTAGCCCAGGCCGATCGGTTCGTCCAGGGTCGGACTCATCGTCCCGCTCGTGATCGTGCCGACCTCCGTTCCCGATCCATCGGTGATCGGGTATCCACTCCGTGGAACGCCCCGCTCCTCCAGCAGTACCCCCACGAACGTTTCGTCGGGGCCTTCCTCGGCCGCAGCGGCGAGTGCATCGCGCCCGACGAACTCGGTGTCGAGGTCGACGGTGAATCCCACGCCGGCCTCGTAGGGCGTTCGCGGGTTCTCCTCGGGGTGGAAATCCTGGCCCGAGAGGAGGAATCCCATCTCGATCCGGAGGGTATCCCTGGCGCCCAGGCCACAGGCCTGACAGTCGAACGCGCCCCAGACGGTCTCCGCGTCCCCCGCGGGGAAGACGAGCTCGAACCCATCCTCACCAGTGTACCCCGTCCGGGCGACCCAGCACGGGACCCCCTCGACCGTCTCGTACCCGGCGGAGAACCGGGAGCGGTCCCTGATCGACTCGTCACTGGGGTCTCCGGAGGGTTCCCCGACGGCCTCGGCGACCAGGTCCTCCGCGTCCGGCCCCTGGACGGCGACCATCCCGTAGTCGTCGGTTCGGTTCTCCACGTCCGCGTCGAGGCCCCACTGCTCCCTGAAGGCGCTCCAGCGCTCGTGCATCTCGGCGTCGTGGCCCGCGTTCGGGATGAAAAGGTACGCCGCACCGGCCCCCGGGGCCCCATCGTCGGGGGCGGCGGGGAGCCGGTAGACCACGGTGTCGTCGAGGATGATCCCCTCGTCGTTCACGATCATCGCGTACTGGGCGTCGCCCGGTTCGAGCGCCCCCACGTCGTTGGTGGTGAGCCGCTGCATCAGCGCCTCGGCGTCCGGGCCGGAGACCTCGATCTCGCCCATGTGCGAGACGTCGAAGATCCCGGCCCGCTCCCGGACGGCCTCGTGCTCGACCCGGATGGAGTCGAACTCCACGGGCATCTCCCAGCCCCCGAAGTCGGTGAACGAGGCGCCCGCCCCGTCGTGGACGTCGTGCAGCGGCGGCATCCGCAGCGCCATACCTGAGCCGTCTCGCGCCGGCAAGTTATGCTTTCGTAAACGTGTCTGACCACCGCTCGAGAGCCCCAAGCGACCGAGCTGGGGTCGCGCACGGCCTTCGTGCAACACGGTACCGGCACGGATTTACCGGGGACGGACCCACCACTAGTAATGCGATTCCTGTCCCGGTTGCTCGGCCGGTCTGCCCGGACCGCGCTCTTCGTCGACGGCCCGAACGTCCTCCGGGAGGAATTCGACGTGGACCTCGACGACCTCAGGGAGGTCGCAAACGGCGAGGGGCGCCTGGACGTCACCAGGCTCTACCTCGACGAGAACGCCTCGCCCGGGCTGATCCAGGCCGGCGAGGCCCGCGGGTACGACGTCAGGGTGACCAGCGGCGACGTGGACGTGAAGCTGGCCGTCGACGCGACGACGGTGGTCCTCGAGGGAGACATCGACTGCCTGGCCATCGCCTCGCGGGACGTGGACTTCAAACCCGTCCTCGAGCTTGCCAATCGGCGGGGGATCCGGACGATCGCCATCGCCCCCGGAACCCACGGTCGATCCGACGGTCTCCGGAATGCGGCGACCGACGCGATCTTGTTGGGGCAGTAGGGAATCAGCTGTCGGGACCGTTGGGGTCGCGTTTCGGTACCACCAATCGCCCGCGCCGACTGAAGCGCCGACTGAAGAGACCACGCGGGCCCGATTGGGGTTCGCGCCCAACATGGCCGATTGCGAAGGGGCGTCTGTCGCTCGGCTCTGCCCCACAGGGTACGAGGTGGGTCGATCCGAGCTTTTCAAACAGAACGTTTTCATGTCCAATCCGTGGGTACCCTCTATGGACGACGCTGCCCTGGAGGCGAGATTCCACCGCATCGAACGCCGCCAGAACGTCATGCTCGTTCTTCTCATCGGGCCATACCTCTACGCGGTGGCGAAGATAATCGGGTTCTGGGTCGCCGGGGTCCTGGCCGTCCTGGTCGGTCTGGTTGTACTCACAGTGGCAATTCGGCGAGGCAGACGGGACGCGCATCAGCGCGGACCGTGAAGCGGCGCGGTCCATCCGACGGGCCACTCCCTCGCGAGTGACCCGCAGAATCCCGAGTGGACGGCGGACCCGCGGTGAATCCTCGACGGGTAGCCTTTTCCCGGGTCCTGCCCCAGTCACGGCCATGACCGATCTTGGAACGCCCGTCCTGGACAATCACCTTCATCTCGATCCGCGGAACGGCCGGGGCATCGACGCAGTCGAGGACTTTGCCAGAAGCGGGGGCACCCACCTCCTCGTCGTGAATAAACCCTCCTGGCAGTTGGGCTACGAGCCCGACACGGGCGAGGGGTTCCAGCCGGTATTCGAAGAGACGATCCAGACGGTCGAGCGAGCGACCAAAGCGCTTCCCGGTCGGGCCTGGCCGGTGCTGGGCGTACACCCCGCCCTCATTTCCAGGCTCGTGGGCGACCGGGACATGAGCGTCGATGCAGCCCGCGACCTGATGATCGAGGGCCTCGAGGCCGCCGCCGAGTACGCGGCGGACGGTCCCGCCGTCGCCCTCAAGTCCGGCAGGCCCCATTATGACGTGTCTGACGCCGTCTGGGACGCGTCGAACGCCGTCCTCCGACGGGCGCTCGAGCTGGCCGCGGAGACGGGCGTCGCCCTCCAGTTACACACGGAGCAGACCACCGACCTCACCGAGGTCGCCGAGTGGGCAACCGACGCGGGCCTGCCCCCGGAGCGGGTGGTCAAGCACTACGCGAACGGGCGACTCGAGGGCGTGACGCCGAGCGTGATGAGTCAGAAGGACTATCTGGAGCGGGCGGTCGAAACCGACGGGGCCTTCCTCATGGAGACGGACTTCATCGACGACCCCGACCGTCCCGGGGCGGTTATGGGACCCAAGACGGTTCCCCGGCGGGTCTCGTGGTTGCTCGAAGCGGGTCACGATGATGCAGTCCAGCGCGCCCACGTGACTGTCCCCGAGTCGGTGTACGGAATCGACACCGAGGGCACGTTGGACCGGGAGTAGGTTCTCCTTTCCGGTGACTGATATCCAGAGTCCTGGTGGGGTTCCTCCTCCAATATATAATACCGGCGAGAAGGATCCGTAAGTGCGTAAATTGTCCAGGGCACTAGTCGGGAACGCTGGAAACGAAACCGCCACGAGCAGAAAGCCCTCGGCCGTCCGTAGAGATCGCAGTAATACCGACCGCCACGAGTTGAACGCCCTCGGCCGTCTGCAGGAAACACTATACGCAAAACCGCCAAGAGTTGTAAGCCCTCGGCCGGCTGCAGGAAGGAGAATGGCCCCAACCGTCACGTGTTGAAAGCCCTCGGCCGGCTCGGGTCGGGGGGCTTGCTGCGCGCTTCGGTTCGCGGCTCGCTGCGCTCGCCGCTCACCGAAGTGCTTACTTC
>JBDGRH010000020.1:0-8991 GCA_042218225.1 Halodesulfurarchaeum sp.
CTCTCGTGGCCGCCCGCCTTCCCCGAGCCGGCCTCGCCCTTTCGATCCGCCAGGGTGTCGGCAGCTTCACCGGCCGACATTACTAGTGGTGTGTTACCGCTTCGGGTGAGAATCCGACCGGCGCCGGGGGGATGGGGCTGAACGAGAAGTGGTTCCACGGTTCGTGAGGCTGCCGGAGTCACCCGTTTCTCGACGATAGGCGAAGACACAGGGGCCCCCACCACCCAATCCGTGTGGAACAAGTGGGGACGTGGGCAGCGCGTATTTACAGGGACATGGAGTCGACCGGGAGAAGGTCGTTCCGAAGTGACTCTACCCTCGGTATTGTTCAGCGTTCCCCCTCTCCATCTGGACGTCATTGGACCGCCGAACGTCGGTACCGGTTTCGGGCCTGAGACACCATCGCGGTGTCGCGAGCCCACGATCGCTTACTCCTCGTCTTCCGCTTCCCGCCCCTCCCCCCACTCGCCCTCGAGAATCGCGTATCGGTGGACGTCGAGATACCGTCCCCGAATATAGGCCGCCTCCTTGTGGCGGGCTTCGTGTCGGAAGCCCAGCTTCTCCCAGATCGCCCTGGAGGCCTCGTTACCCTCGAAGACCCTGGCGACCACCCGGTGGAGGCGGAGTTCCGCGAAGCCGTACCCGGTCACCAATCGGCTGGCCTCCGTGCCGTATCCCTCGCCCCAGTAGGCGGGATCGAGGAACAAGCCGATCTCCGCGGAGCCATCAACGGACTGGACGCCATGGAGACCCACGGTCCCGGCCAGCTCCCCGTCGACGCCGATGACGAGGTTCACGTCCTCGTCCGAGGAGGCGTGCTCCTCGAACCACTCCTCCTCCTGCTCCCGATTGATCGGGAGGCGGGTGGCGAGGTTGTGTCTGACCCGGGGATCGTTGACCAACGCCTGCAACGGCTCCACGTCCTCGGCCTCCACCGTGTGGAGGTCGACGCGGTCACCCTCGATGAACACGGGGCCTGGCATGATCTATTTCGGGCCGCGAGAGTGGATAAGCGTTCGCCGAGTCTGGGAGGGGATAACAAGGTGTCCGGTCAAGTGCCGCGCTTCCTCGAGCGGTCCCGATTGCGCGAGTGGGGGTTCTCACCGTATCGGAACGACGCCCCCCACTTTACTCCCTGCCCACCGAAGGTTCAGTACGGGATGTTGATACTGCAATTGAACGGATCCGACCCCGGCGCCACCCTGGCCCTGGCCCAGGGGCTGGCCGGGGTGGTCATCGCCGGGACCGCCGCCGTCCTCCTCTATTACCTCTATCGCTTCGGGACCGACGTCCTGGCGGTCCGCCGGACCCGACGAAAGCTCTGGTACTTCGCGCTGGGGACGGGGGCCACGGTCATCTACGGGGCGGGTCGGGTCCTGGCCCTGTACACGGAATGGGCCTGGCCGGCGGTCATCGCGGAGGGCGCGACCCTCTTTTTCATCCTCTTCTTCGCGCTGGGGTTCCGGGCGCTGTATCTCTCGATGCCCGAGACCGGCCGGTGGGCGTCGGGGGAGGGGCCAGGGGACCCCTTCCGACGGTACCTCCCGGACTGGCTCGATTACCTCATCATCGGTGGATACATTGTTGCCTGGTGGGCCGGATTCCTCCTCGTCCACCGGGTGACGGACCTGGTCCTCGCCATCGGGTGGTTGCTTGCCTCCGCATGGGCGTTGGTCTGGGCCGTCCTGATCGTCCGTCGGCACGAGGGGACGAGCATCGCGGCGCTCACGCGCCATCTCTTCCCCGCAGTCGCCGCCTTCACCCTCATCGTGGTGGCCGACGTCCTCGCCGCGCTCGCCGAGGTGGAGCGCGTCGGCACCGCGATGTGGATCGTGGGAACCGTGCTGGTCGGCGCCTTTTTCTTCACCACCGCCATCGCCATCCGCCAGGAGAGCGGCGAGGTCGAGCGGATCTACGATCACACGACCTACCGTGGCCGGCGGCAGGACGAGGATTGAGGCTCGTATCCTCCGTCATTTCTCGGCTGACAGTCGTCGTCCACCGTCAGGCTTCGCCGGGGGTTGTTGCCTCCGTCACTCGTCGGGGTATTTTGGTTCCCGTCGTCGGGCCCGTTCCAGGGCACGTTCGACGACCGCGTGGACGTCGCCTTCGAAGGGATCCCCGTGCCCGGCGTACATCGTCGAGACGTCCGCCGGCAGCCGCTCCAGGAGCGTTTCTACGCTGCGGATCAGGCGGTCGCGGGACTGCCCCGGACGGTCCGTCCGGCCGAAGCTCCCGTCGTCGAACGCGCCGTCGTTGTAGACCACGACGTCCCCGCTGAAGAGTGTCTCAGACCCGACCAGGGAGACGTGGTCGTCGGCGTGGCCGGGCGTGGCGACCACCTCGTAGGACCCATCACCCATCCGGATGGTCTCGCCGTCGGCGAGGAGGCGGGTGTCGAATGCGGTCTCCGCCGCCGCGAAGACTGTCGGGTCGAAGGCCTCGACCACCGCATCGAGTTCCGCGACGTGGTCGCCGTGCTGGTGGGTGAGGACGACCCGGTCGAGGCGGTCGACCCGCGACGCGATCCGTTCGACCACCCCCGGCATCGCGCCGACGTCGACCATCGTCGGGTGCTCGCCCCGGAGCAGGTACGCGTTCGCGGTGAAGACGTCCGCGTCCGCGGTGAGGTTCTCGACGTCCATGTCGGTGGATGGGCAGCCCGGCAAAAGTGTGTTCTGGGCCGCCCTGGCCCCGTCCTTCGCCGGCAGTGGAGTCGTGCTCATCACCGGCCCTGTCCGACAAAAACGGGTCCCTGTTCCGCTCCGGTAGAGGAACCGCCGTCGTCCCGCGTGCGCACCCACCCACAGCCACCCCTTTATATAATGTCCCCACCCCCGAAGATGGCGGGTGTTTTATGTGGCCCTCCCCGCTAGATACACCTGCCCATGGGTTTCGGGAGCTACGACGAATCGGAACAGGAACGACAGGAGCTCGACTCCGACGACCTCGACGGGAACGAGGGCGTCGCCACCGCCGAACACGACCACGACGGGGACGTGGATTACGAGATCGGGGCATCGAACGACGAACTCATCGACAGGCTCCAGGACATCAAGGAGCAGTAGGCAGTGAAGCGCGGCGTCCGGGCGCTCGGGGTGGCGGAGTCATATCGCGGACGGCACTCCACGCTCGCGGGGGTGGTCGTCCGTGCCTCCCGCGTCGTCGATGGATTCTCCTTCGGGACGTGTGCGGTCGGCGGCCTCGACGCCACCGATGCGGTCTGTGACCTCTACGATGCGCTCTCCCGGGCCGACGTCCGCTATCTCTTCATCTCCGGCATTGCCCCTGCCTGGTACAACATCCTCGACCTCCACGCCATCCACGAGCGCACGGACCGGCCGGTCCTCTCGGTGTCCTACGAGGAGAGCGATGGCCTGGCCGCGGCCATCCGGGACGCGTTCGACGGCCCTGCGAGGCGCCGTCGCCTCTCTAGATACGAGGAACAGCCATCGCGGGAGCCCCTCTCGGTGAACGACGAGACGGTATACGTCCGGAGCGTCGGCCTCTCGACGGAGACCGCAAAAGAGCTCGTCCGCGGGTTCACGCCGGAGGGGGGCCGGCCCGAGCCCCTTCGCGTGGCCCGCCTCGCCGCTCGTGGAGCGGACAGTTTCCGCCGCCGGGAGAGCGATTCCCCACGGTGTGGGGACGCCGGTCGGTCGACCGACGATGATCAACCCGGGGGTTAATCTCCCGGCCCGCCCAGGACCCGATATGGAGCGAGCGGAGGACGCCGCCGTCGATGCCTGCACCCGCTGTGCGGACCTCGTCGAGTCGCGGAGCCGGATCGTGAACGGCGTGGGGCCGCTCGACGCGGACATCGTGTTGGTCGGGGAGGCGCCCGGAGTCGAAGAGGATGCTCGGGGCGAACCCTTCGTGGGGCGCAGCGGGGAGATCCTCGATACCGGCCTCGAAGAGCGCGGGCTGGACCGCGAGGCGGTGCGCATCACAAACTGTGTGCGGTGTCGCCCGCCAGAGAACCGTGATCCGCGGACCGAGGAGCTCGAGAACTGTCGGCGCTATCTCGAGCGCGAGCTCCGGCTCGTCGACCCCAAGGTCGTCGTTACTCTCGGGAAGGTGGCGAGCGAGCACCTCCTGGGCCGGTCCGTGGCCGTGACGGGCGAGGCAGGGAGCGTGGATCGACTGGAGCTGGAGGGGGAGACCTATCCGGTGCTCATCTCTGTTCACCCCGCGGCAACCCTCTACGACCGATCCCAACGCGACACACTCGAGTCCGTCCTCGACCGGGCCGTCTCGATGGCCGTCGACGCGGGGCTGGATGGGCAGGAGGGGCAGGCGGAGCTCGGCGACTTCTGAGCCTGCCGGGCAGAAACAGCTCCTCGATACGGGCCCAGGATCCCGGTCCTCTCGAATATCCTGGGAGACGGCTTAGTTCCCCCGCTGTGGCATCCCGAGCCACTTCCGCCCGTCGGCGAGGTCCTTCACCGATTCGAGGAAGGAGGTCCGCTGTTGCTCCCCGGGGCGGAGCCGCGCCCGGATGCGCGAGGAGCTCAGCTCCACCGTCAACACGATGAAGACCACCATCAGGATGCCCGCCGCCGCCGGGCCGTAGTTCAGGAGGTTGAGCTTGAGCTGGATGTACCGGCCGAGCCCACCGGCTCCGACGACACCCAGGGAGACCGCCACGCGGACGTTGATCTCGAGCTGGTAGAGCGTCCAGGCGAGGTACGACCGGGAGACCTGGCTCAGCATCCCGAAGCTCACGATCTGCGAGCGCGTCGCCCCGGTCGAGCGGATGGCCTCGATCGGCCCCTCGTCGATCTCCTCGAGCTCGTCGGTGAACAGGCGGCCCAGGATGCCGATGGTGTCGGTTCCCACGGCCAGGACCGCGCTCACCGGAGAGATCCCCGCGAGAGGGACATAGATGAGGATCCACACCAGGGCGGGAACGGCGCGGATGACAGACATGATCCCGCGGAAGATGAAGTTGAAGGGGAACGGGGTGACCCGCTCGCTCCCCAGGACGCCGAAGAGGAGGGCGAACGGGAATCCCAGGACGGTCCCCGTGAACCCGATGACGATGGTCACCACCGAGAGCCCGAGGAGGGTCGAGTCCTGGCCGGCGGTGAACGTCTCCAGGAGCATCTCCCCGCCAGCGATCGGATTCGTCATCAGATACGTCAGGGTGCCGACCAGCCCCGCCCACCCGGTCAGTCCCCGCTCGATGGAGTAGAGGGAGAAATCCACGAAGTTCGGGGTCGCGAACGCCTCGAGCCACTCGAACCAGACCGGAAGCTGTTCGGCGAGGGTGTCGGGATTGAAGTTCAGGTACTGCAGACCCAGGTACGCCAGACCCAGGATGACGAGGAGGAGAAGCGCGGAGAGGGCCTGTCGTCGCCGCCGGTGGGATTCGATGGTTCGGAGGGCCTCCTCGACCCGCGAGCTCACGCTCATCGGCTGTCCTCCTGTGGCTGGTCCGCATCATCCACCGGTTGGGCGGTTTCGCCCTCCGTTTCGGTGCGGCCCTGGACCGTGGATTTCGATCCCGCCTCGGAGCCGTTTGCGACCGCGGTGGGTTCCCCGCGCTGGTCCCGTCGTCCCCCGAGATCGGGTTCGCCCTCGTCCTGGCCACCCTCGCCGTAGTAGATCTCGTCCACCACCTCCATGGTGAGATCGTCGAGGTAGCCGTCGAAGATGATGGAGCCGTCGCGGATCCCGATGAATCGGTCGCCGAACTCCCGCGCGATGTTCACCTGGTGGAGGCTGGCGATGGTCGTGAGATCCCGCTCCTCGGCGGCCCGCTTCATGTACCCCATCACGTCGCGGGCGGCCTTGGGGTCGAGGCTCGAGACGGGCTCGTCGGCCAGGAGGAGCTCTGGCTGTTGCACGAGTGCCCGCGCGATGCCGACCCGCTGTTTCTGCCCGCCCGACAGGGAGTCGGCCCGCTGCTCGGCCTGCTCGAGCAGCCCGACGGTGTCGAGCGCCTCGAGGGCCTCCTGCTTGTCCGCCTTGCTGTACCAGGTCAACACGGAGCGAAGGAGGCCCGACCGGGAGAGGGCTCCGGTGAGGGCGTTTTTGTAGGCGCTCATCCCCTCGATGAGGTAGTGGAGCTGGAAGACCATCGCCACCTCGTCGCGCTTCCCCTGGACGGCCCGACCACCGATCTCGACGGTCCCCTCGGTGGGCTCTGTGAGGCCGTTGAGAACGCGCAGCATCGTCGACTTGCCCGCCCCCGAGGGGCCGAGCAGGACGACGAATTCTCCCTCCTCGACGTCGAAGGAGACGTCGTCGAGGGCCACCGTGCTGGTGCCGTAGATCTTCGTGACGTTCCGCAGGGAGACGGCCGCCATTGGCGTGGGTTAGGGAGACTCCCCTCTTTTGCGTACCGTTTACGAGGTGTCGAGTTGGGCCAGCTTGATGCCCAGGTCCTTCGCGACGTCGATGACGGGCTGGTAGGTCTCCACGGTGGCCGGACGGACGTCGCTGAACCACAGGTCGTCGTCGGGGTTATCGCTCTTTTTGTCGGTATCCGCTTTCCCGTCCGCCCCGAGGTACATCCAATCCGGGGCGTTCTTGAGGGCGTTGACGACCTCCGACTGGGTGCTCTCCGAGAGCTGCGGACTGAGGAGGATGGGGGCGCGGGGAATGCCGTCGTATGTCTTTACGTATTTGTACCCCTCTGCGAGCGTCCGGGCATCCCCGGTGACGGTGATGAACTTCCCGACGCCGGCCGCGGCCACGCGACCCGCTCTGAGGGCCTCCCAGGCGGCTGCGTGCCCGCCCGCGTAGTTGGCCTCGAAGTCCGCGTTCGCATCGGAACCCGTCGGCAGGTCGCCGATCGAAAGGCCGGCCTGCTTGAGCATGTAGAGTGGAAAGAGGGACCCGCTCGCCGACAGGCGGTCGGCGAGTGCGATCTTCTTCCCCTTGAGGTCCGTGAGCGAACTGATGTCGCTTCCCTGCTTCGTGACGATGACGCTCGTGTACTTCCAGGACCCATACGCGAACCGCTGGAGGGCGATCTCGGCTTTCCCGGCATTCACGCCCAGGGCGGCTGCGAACGGACCCGTCTCCGCCACGTCGCCAGTCCCACTCCCTAGGGACTCGATGACCGCGGTGTAGTTCTTCGCGTACGTGAGCTTCGTCTCGTGGACCTCCTGGGTGAGGTACTCTTTGACCGGCTGGTACTGCTTCATCATGAGGTCCTGGGGCTCCGATGGCGACATGTAGAAGTCCAGGACCCCGTCGCCGAATCGCTGCTGCGTGGTGGTCTGTTGCTCGGTCGGTGTCTCCGTGGCCGTCTCCCCGCCGCCTCCACCGCCGCCACCGGTACAGCCCGCGAATCCGGTGAGAGCGATGCTTCCCGCGACGCCGGCGCGCTTCAAGAAGGAACGCCTGTGCACCATACAGGTCACACAGTGAACGAATCGAATGTAAATGTTCCTAGTCTCTTTGGTTATGTCTCTGTATATCAATATATCTCCTAATCTATATATCGGCGTCTGACGCATCCAGTCTGTTCCAGCTATCGGCGTCAGACGCCCCGAGTCTGCGCCCGCGTCCGCCGAAGGCTCGCCGGGACGGAAACGTACTTTGGCACGGTGGGGGTACCGCCCCGTATGGCCGCCACCACGCCCGAGCAGACGGGCGCCTCGGTCATCGTCGTGGATTACGGGCTGGGCAACCTCCGGAGTGTCACCAGGGGCCTGGAGCGGGCGGGTGCGAGCGTGGCCATCTCCGACGACCCGGAGGCCATCTGGGACGCCGACGGGGTGGTCCTCCCCGGGGTCGGCGCCTTCGGTGACGGGATGGAGAACGCCGGTCCCTTCCGCGAGGACCTCATCGAGGCCGCGGAGGCCGGCGTCCCACTCTTCGGCATCTGTTTGGGGATGCAGATGCTTCTCACCTCGAGCGAGGAGGCCGAGCGCGCGGGACAGGGGGATGCCCACGGACTTGACCTCGTCCCCGGCCGGAACGTCCGCTTCAAAGGGTCGGTGAAGGTGCCACACATGGGCTGGAACCGCCTCGCGGTCGTCCGCTCGCATCCCCTGGTGGCTGGCGTCGATGGGGAGTACGCGTACTTCGTGCACTCCTATTACGCCCAACCGGACGATCCCGATGCCGTCGTGGCCACCGCCAACCACGGCGGTACGTTCCCCGCGGTCGTCGCCTCCGAGCGGGGGAACGTCTTCGGCACCCAGTTCCACCCGGAGAAGAGTGGGGAGACCGGCCTGCAGGTCCTCCGGAATTTCGTCGAGCTCGCCGCGGACCAGTGACTGGACGCGGCGGGGACAGCCGCTGAGTGGGAGGCGGGTTTCCGCACAACTCTCCTCCAGACGGGACCCTCGCGACTCCTTCCCTGATTGTGTCGGTGTGACGGCATTTACTACACATTGAAGAAATATATAGAGGCGTCAGACACGCTGCCAAAGCGGCGGGCGGATCCGGGGAAGGTGTGGCCAAACCTCGATAGCTATATATAATGGGTCGCCGCTCTCGGGTCGAGCCCAGCCCCTAGATGAAATCGCGGACGTCTGAGTACCACATGTCGTGGCGGTCGACGGCTCCCACTCGCTCTGCGATCTCGACCGCGATGGCGTGCCAGCACAGGTCCGTCGGATCCGACGGGTCGAGGTTGTACTCGGCGTCCTTGCAGGTGCAACTCGTCCCCTCCACGACGTATTCGTCCCCGTGCCCGACGACGACCGTGAAGTCGCGATAGCCCTTCACCCGCGACTCCGTGACGGCCTCGATGGCCCGACGACCGCGGTCCCCGTGGGCATCGAGGATCGCCTCCACCGCTTCGGGCGTGAGCTCCCCCGCCTCGTCGAGGCGCTCCCGCCAGTCCTGCTCGTCGGCCACGTCGTCGCCTTCGCGGTGCACCGCTAAAGGGTGTGGGGGTTCGCGGTGGGCCTGCCGGAGCCGCTCGGTTCTCCGCATCGCCCTAGCGCCCCTACCGACCCCACCGCCCCAACCGACCCCACCACCTATCGCCCACCGCCCACTGGCCACCGCCCACCGGCCACCGCCCAC
>JBDGRH010000216.1:0-8977 GCA_042218225.1 Halodesulfurarchaeum sp.
GACCGATGGGCTTCGAGGGGCGGGGGGTCGGTTCACCAGCGCGGTCCCGATTCGGGAGGATGCATCGTTCGGTGGTCACAACGGCCACGCGGCTCGCCGGTGCCTGAAACCGTCCGTATCTATTGTATGCATCCCACAATCACCCAATATTAAATGGGTCACGCAGGCCGGCTCAGACACGCTGATAGGACGACTATGGCCCGGATAAAGCACGTATTCGGAGCATCCATCGGAGTCACCACGGTCACCGCCGGAAGGGCGACCTTTATCCTGTAGCCCCTACAATAATGGGTGAAGCATGACTTACTACCGATCCCAATCGGTGGACGGCACATTCGATGCGGTCCTGGACCGGACGCTCGAGGCACTCTCCGAGGAGGGATTCGGGGTCCTCAGCGACATCGACGTGGCCGGTACGCTCGAGGAGAAACTTGGCGTGGAGGACTTCGGCGACTATCGGATCCTCGGTGCGTGCATCCCGCCGCTTGCCCACGAGGCGCTGGAGGCGGAGAAACAGCTCGGGACCGTGCTCCCCTGTAACGTGATCGTCTACGAGGACGAGGACGGGCAGGTGACCGTCGCCGCCGTCGATCCGACAGAGCTCCTCTCGGTGGTCGACAATCCAGAGCTGGACGAGGTGGCCGAGGAGGTCGATGCCCGATTCGACCGGGTCTTCGCTACGCTCTCGGCTCCCCAGGCCGCAGACTGAACGCGATCATTCTGCCGTCGCGAGCTCCTCGCCCCCCATCGACCGGAAGAGCCGCTCGGTGAACTCCTCGATTGAGACCCCGGATCCAGGTCCCAGCCCCTCCATGTGTGCCAGGGAGATCTGTCCACCTCCCATCCGCGCGTGGCCGCCGGCGCCGGACTGGGGGATGTCCTCGACCGCCCGCTCCAGCGCCCTCCCCATGTGGACCCGATCGTCGCGCGAACGGCCGGAGAGGTGGAGCGTGCCGGATTTCCGGCCCCCCACGACCACGGCCGTCACCCCCTCGAGCCGGAGGAGCTCGTCCGCCGCCTGGGGGATGCTGTCGACGTTCGAGACCTCGCCCACGAAGCTGACCGCGAAGGGCCCATCGACCTCCCGCTCCTGGATGGCGCGCGACTGGACGTCGAGCACCTCGGCGTCGACCTGCGGGTTGGCGATCCGGTCGAGCAGCTCCTGGTCCACCCCCGGATAGAGGAACGCCGCGGCGTCGAACTCCGCGTCCGTGCACCCCTTCGTCAGGTGGTTCGTGTCCGCCAGGATGCCATAGAGCATGCCGGTCGTGACGGACGTCGGGATCGCGGCGTCGTACTCCTCCGCGTCGTGCTCCGGCGGAACGGGTTCGAGCCCGACCTGGTCGAGGAACTCGGCGACGATGGTCGCACAGGCCCCATACTCCGGGCGGACGTCCGTGAACGACACCCCCGTCCCATCTCCGGGGTGGTGATCGACCACGGCGATGGGATCGACCCGCTCGGCGCCATCGAACCCACGGGCCTGATTGTGGTCGACGAGGACGACCGCGTCTCCCTCGAGGTCCTCGGCGGACTGGATCACGCCCAGGTCGAGATCCAGGATCGTGCGGAACGCGCGGTTCTCCTGGTGTCTGATCTCGCCCGGGAACTGGATCGTCGCCTCGGTCCCGGCCACGGTCGCCAGGTGCTTGACCCCCAATCCCGCGGCCATCGCGTCGGGGTCGGGATTGGGATGGAGGAGGACGGTCACCGACTCCTCGCCGGCGAGCACGCGGCGGAGACGTTCGCCGGCGGGCCGACGGTACCAGCGCAGCAGTAGCCAGCCCGCTCCGAGGAGCACCACGGCCCCGAGCAGCACCGCCAGCGCCAGCTCCGGGCGGCTCCGCACGAGGTCCGTGGCCCATCGGAGCAGGTCGCGACCCGTGGCTTCCACGCCGACACGGAGGGCCATACCCCACGTTTCCGTGCCATCGCGTATGAATATTTACCTCCCGCTCGCCGGTCCCGTATGGCATCCCCTCGGGAATCTCCCCCTCCTCCCTCTCCTATTCAACTCCTCTTTTCCCGTCTGGGCGTCGACGTCGACGTTGCCCCTCAGGCGTTCTCGACGAGGACCTGCTCGACGATCTCGACGACCTCCTCGCCCCGATCGGTCAGTCGATACTCGGCGAAGTTCCCGTCGCGCTCCTTCTCGACCAGCCCGGCCTCGCGGAGGATCTTGAGGTGATAGGAGAGCTTCGAGTACTCCACGTCGAGGACGGAGACGAGGACACAGACACAGAGCGCCCGCTGGGCGAGCAGCCGGAGCACGGAGATCCGGAGCGGATCCGTCAGCGCCTTGAAGGTGTCGACCACGGCCCCCGGGTCCGTCTTTTCGTGAAGCGTCTCGAGTCGACGGCGGTCGGCATCACCCAGATCGTATTCGGGCGGGATCGTGGTCATGGATACCGGGTGTATGGCGGCGGGCCGATAAAGGTGTTCGGCCCCGGGTAAGGGTACCGCCAGGGGCCGCCTGGATTCCTGGATTCATTCCCCGAGGATCGATTCGAGCTGGGAGACGCGCGGGACCTTGCCGGTCACGCGGACCTCCCCGTCGACGACGACCGCGGGGGTCATCATCACGTCCCTGGCCAGGATCTCGTCCTGGTCGGTGATCTTCTCGACCTCGGCGTCGAGGTCGAGCTCCGCGAGCACCTCGCGGACTCGCGCTTCTGTCTTCTCGCATTTCGGGCACCCGGGCCCGAGGATCTCGATGGTGGTTGTCATGGTCGGTGGAATGGGTCGGATCGTATGTTTCGGTGTGTGCGGTGGCGGGGTGGAGCGGACCGGAAACTGGCTGCCGGCAGTGGGATCGTCCTGGTGGATCGTGACGGCTCCCCAGGGACTGACGATCTGCCCGCTGTCCCCCAGTGACAGCGGGTTCGACCTCGGAGGCCGCTCCGGCGATGGTCCTCCACGGCGGCCAGGCGACCCTCAACCGGCCGCATCAGACGAGCACCCCCCAGGCGAGGCCGATCGCGGTGGCGCCCACGAGGACCAGGCCGATGTACCCGGCTGACCGCCTCGTCCCGATGGTCCGCCAGATGACGATCATGTTCGGAAGGGACAGAGATGGCCCGGCGAGGAGAAGGGCCAGTGCCGGCCCCGAATCCATGAGTCCCTGGGTGTAGCCGAAGAGATCGCCGACGATAGGGACCTCCAGGAGCGTGGGCATGTAGAGGACGGCACCCACCACCGACGCCGCGGCGGTCGAGGTGAGCGTCGTGGCGCCGAAGAGCTGCCGGGTGAGGAGTCCCGGCGCCACCTTATATGCGGGGAAGGTGGAGCCGCCGAACGTGACGGGGGCGAAGGGGTCAAGCCCCTGGAAGAGGGCGGCGATCGCCCCGATCATCCCGATCACGAAGGTCCCGATCAGGAGGAGGGGGACGATCATCCGCGCGAACCACCTGGTCTCCGAGAGCCAGTCGAGGATCTCCCAGCGCTCGAACCCGGCCCGGAGGAGCCACGCCAGCACCGCGAACAGTCCCACGAGGACGACCGACTTCACCGTCCAATCCAGCATCCCCGTCGCGGCCACCAGCAGGACGGCCACGAGCGCGAGGAGGAACGCCCCCGTCACCCAGGCCGGGCGCTCCGCGGGTGCTGTCCCACCGTCCGGGAGCGTGGTCGGGGCCGACTCGCCGGTCGTGGTCTTGGACTCGCGACCGAACGCCCACGCCATCGCGAGTCCGATGACGGCGGCCATCCCCACGGCGAAGACCGCCCGCGCCAGGCCCAGCCGGAGCCCCAGGATCCGGGCCGTGAACACGATGGCCAGGACGTTGATCGCCGGGCCGGAGAACAGGAAGGCGGTCGCCGGGCCGATCCCCGCGCCCTTCTTGTACAGCCCCGCGAACATCGGGAGGATCGTGCAACTGCAGACCGCGAGGGCGATCCCCGAGATGGACGCCAGCCCATAGGCGTGAAGCGGCCGGGCGTCGCGGCCCAGATACTGGAGGACGATCCGGTCGGAGACGAGGGCGGAAATGGCGCCCGCGATGAAGAACGCCGGGACGAGGCAGGTCACGACGTGGAGCGTCAAATACGAGAGCATCTCTCCGAGGCCGGCGGCCAGGACTGTCGCGGCGAGCTCCACGGGCGAGGCCATTTCAAATTAACCTTGAATGGGCGGGGACATAACGCTACTGGTTTCAAATATATTTGAAACAAGTTCGTCCGCGGCCCCTTTTCCATCACACCACTCCAGGATAGAGGGAAACCGCCTATAGCGGGAATCTCTCGGGCTGATGGTGAAGGGTCTTCGCGGAATCTCCCTAGTTACACAGCCTCTGTAGCTAAAAGAAAACGGAAAAGATGGGAGTGCACCGAGTCAAAAACCCTCGCCCGGTTCGGATTGGATGACTCTCGCGAGTCGCTTCACCCCCGCTCGAGGACTTCGGGTACTCTCCGAATACCGACCGGGAAGCCCTGAGAGTCACGCGACCGGAGCGCCGGGGGTTTCGTGATATTCGATACGAGTCCAGCGACCCCCAGGATCCTGCGGGTTCGAACAGCCGGTTCCACGTTCGGGGTACCCACCCGGCCCCGGGGATCCACGAGCCGGTGGGCTTTACCCCAGGGCGAATCAATCGTTCGCCAATGGCACATGACTACACCGAACACGTCCAGGAACAGCGTCGACAGAAGGAGCAGTACTTCGCGGAGAGCCCACGTTCGCCCGTCCCGCCGGCCCAGCAGGAGGACTTCCCCGGACTGGCGTACTACCCGGTCGACGAGGACCTCCGATTCGAGCTCCCGCTCGCCGAGCACGACGAGAAGGAACCCCTCGTCGTCGAGACCACCACGGGAAACGAGCGGGAGTACCTCCGCTGGGGCGCGTTTACCTTCGAGGTGGACGGCACCACCCTCACACTGCAGGCGTACAAGGGCGACCCGGACGAGGACCGGCTCTGGGTCCCCTTCCGCGACGAGACGAACGGCGAGGAGACCTACGGTGCGGGACGATATCTCGATCTCGAGCCCGAGCACCACCGCGTCGAGGACGACATCTGGGTCCTGGATTTCAACCAGGCGTACAACCCCACCTGTGCCTACAACGAGGCCTACGAGTGTCCGCTCATCCCGACGGAGAACTGGCTGGACGTCCGCATCGAGGCGGGGGAGAAGGATTACCCGGGCGACCCCCACGCCGGGCACGACCACGGGCACTGAGGAGTTGGCCTGGCCGTCGGGTGTCCCCATCGCGGACCCCAAAAGCCATGAATAATCCGTCCGGGGCTGGTAGGGGAGCCACGGCATGGTCGAAGCACTGATCGTCGTCGGGGTTCTCGTCGCGGTGTTCGTGGGATACAACATCGGGGGCTCCTCGACGGGCGTCGCGTTCGGTCCATCAGTGGGCAGTCATATCATGCGCAAAGTGACCGCCGGCGCGCTCTTCACGGTCTTCGCCTTCCTCGGCGCGTGGACGGTGGGACGGAACGTCATCGACACGATGAGCAGCCAGATCGTGGATGCCGCCGCCTTCACCCCGATGGCGACGGTCATCGTCCTGTTCTTCACCGGGTTGGCGCTCCTCGTCTCGAACCTCTACGGGGTTCCCGCATCCACGTCGATGACGGCCGTGGGGGCCATCGTCGGCCTCGGCCTGGCCACGGGGACGTTGAACGCCGCGTTGATGTTCACCATCGTCTCCGCGTGGATCGTCTCCCCGCTGCTCGCACTGGTGATCGGTGCCCTGGTCGGCCGGTATCTCTACCCGTACCTCGACGCCTGGCTCGCGTTCGGGCGACTCACCGACCCCCTGATCGGGGTTGATACGTCGGGGCGGGTTCCCCGACCCAGGCTGAACCAGCAGGTTTCCCGCCGGGACGTCCTCGGCTCGACCCTCGTGGTCGCAATCGCCTGCTACATGGGATTCAGCGCGGGTGCCTCGAACGCGGCGAACGCGGTCGCCCCGCTCGTGGGGAATGGGGCCCTCGGTCCCGACTCCGCCATCCTCCTCGCCGTGGGGGCGATCGGGCTGGGTGGACTCACCATCGCCAGGCGAACACTCGCCACTGTGGGTGACGACATCACCGACCTTCCCATCCTCGCTGCCCTCGTCGTCTCGACGGTCGGGGCGACAATCATCACGGTTCTCTCCTGGCTCGGGATCCCCGCAAGTCTGGCCGTGAGCACCACGAGCTGTATCATCGGCCTCGGGTGGGGTCGGGCGAGCCGGGCACAGACGCTCGCCGACCTCGCAACCCCTGCCCCGAGCGAGAAGGAGGGCCCCGATCTCACCACGGGGGCGCTGACGGCCTCTCCGACGGGTGACCCGGAGGAGAAGCCCAAAAGTCCGACAGTCGGCGAGCTGGCGGCCGGGGAGGAGCCAGAACCTCCGGAGCAGGTCGCAGATGGTGGTGTCGCCCCCATCGGGGAGGAGGACCCCGAGGTCATCCCGGCCGAAAGCCTCTTCGATCCCCGGGCGAGCGCCAGGATCGTCTTCCTCTGGGTGTTCACCCCGACACTGGCCGTCGTCGGTGCGTATCTCCTGTTCGACCTTGTAATGTAGGTCCGGCCGGTCGATTCGGCCCCGTGTGACTCACCCCTCGGATCCCCTCGCTCTCTGTGAATGACCTGGGAGTTCCGGGCGTCCTCGCTCTCAGGACCCTGGATATCGAACCCCCGGCGCCGACCCCGCTACCCGACGAATTAGCGGTGGGGGCCCGATGCAGGAATCAAGCGGTGGGGGCCCAATGCAGGAATCTAGCGGTGGGGGTCCGATGCCGGCATCCCCCACTTCCGCTCGACCGTCGGCCGGTCCCCGATCGGCGCCACGTCCAGGGGCTCGTCGGCCGCCTCGATGGCCTGGAGGGCGGCCTTCGCGGAGGGATGCGTCGAGAAGTACGTCACGGTCTCCTCCACGGCGACCCGGAGTGGGTCCTCGTTGCGCGAGATGATGAGGTCAATCTCCCCGTCGCGGATCGCCGCTTCGACGTCATCCTCGTGCTCGAAATCGACGACGGCGAAGTGCCTGGCGAACCCCTCGATGAGCTCCTGTCCCGCCTCGGTGTCCGGATTGGGGAACTCGTCGTGGGTGAGGTCGATGAGGACGGCCCCCTCGTGGGGGATGGGCTTGCCGATGGCCATCTGGGCCTTGTCGTACGCCCGGCCGGGGGTGTCCGCCGTGCCCATGACCTCGCCCGTGGATTTCATCTCGGGTCCCAGCGTGGGGTCCGAGCCGGGCAACCGGTCGAAGGGGAGGACGACCTCCTTCACGCTCACCTGCTGGGGGATGCGCTCCTCGACGTCGAGCTCCGCCAGGCTCGCCCCGGCCATGACCTTCGCGGCGATCTTGGCGATGGGCACGCCCGTGGCCTTCGAGATGAAGGGGACGGTCCGGGAGGAGCGCGGGTTCGCCTCCAGGACCGCCACCTCGCCATCGCGCACCGCCAGCTGGACGTTAAGGAGGCCGACGGTCTCCAGGGCCGCCGCGATGTCCTCGACGACCTCGCGGACCCGCGCCATCGTGTCCGCGTCGAGGTTCTGGGGCGGGAGCATGACCGAGGAGTCCCCCGAGTGGACCCCGGCGGTCTCGATGTGCTCCATGACCCCGCCGATGAGCACGTCTTCGCCGTCGGCCACCGCGTCGACGTCCAGCTCGATGGCACCCTCGAGGAACTCGTCGACGAGGATGGGCTTCTCGGGGGAGACGCGCACCGCCTCCTCGATGTACGTCGCCAGCTCCTCGTCGCCGTGGACGACGTCCATCGCCCGGCCGCCGAGGACGTAGCTCGGTCTGACCAGGACGGGATAGCCGATCTCGTGGGCCAGCTCCAGGGCTTCCGCCTCGGAGGTGGCCGTTCCGCCCTCGGGCTGGGCGATGCCCAACTCGTCCATGAGGCGGTTGAACCGGTCCCGGTCCTCGGCGAGGTCCATCGCCTCGACGGCGGTCCCCATGAGCTCGCAGTCGAGGCCCCGCCGCTCGAGCTCCGCCTGGAGCGGCTCGCCCACGTTGACGGAGGTCTGCCCGCCGAACTGGACCATGACGCCGTCCGCCCCGGTGGCTTCGACGACGTCGGCGACCTCTTCGGCCGTGATCGGCTCGAAGAACAGCCCGTCGCTCGTGTCGTAGTCGGTCGAGACCGTCTCGGGGTTGTTGTTCACGACGTGGGCCTCGATCCCCTCCTCGCGGAGCGCCCGGATGGCGTGGACGGTGCAGTAGTCGAACTCGACGCCCTGCCCGATGCGGATCGGGCCGCCACCCACGATGACCACGCTCTCGGCGTCGCGGTCGGCCTGGACCTCCTCCCGCACGGTTGTCCCCTGGGGGTCGGCTCCCACCGCGGGGGCCCGCGCGGAATAATAATACGGCGTGGACGCGGCGAACTCCCCCGCACAGGTGTCGACCTGCTTGAACGCCCGGGGCGGTCCGGCGTCCTGGACCCGCTCGACCGGCACGGTTCCGGAGCCATCCGGAACGGGCTGTTCCCCGGTTGGTTCCACCGGCGTCAGGTCGGCGCCGTTCGCCCCGGTACCGCCACCCCGAGCGCTGGTATCCGGGGTTCCCTCGGTCGCCATCCGGGCCACCGCCGCGTTCGTGAAGCCGGTCGCCGCTGGTGTCTCGAGGTCGCCCGAGGCCCCCGCCCGGGCCGCCTCGGCCACACGCCGGAAGCGCTCGAGGTACCACTCGCGGATGTCGGTCAGGTCCCGGAGCTCCTCGACGGTGTAGCCCCGATCGAACGCCTCGAAGATGGCGTACGGCCGGTCCGGCGTGGGGGTCTCTAGAAAGGCCGCCTCGAGCGTCTCGTCGTCGACGGCAGCCAGGTCCGCGGCCGGGACGTACTCCGTCGAGCGAAGCGCCTTGAGCAGCGACTCCTCGAATGTCCGCCCGATGGCCATCGCCTCGCCGGTGGACTTCATCGCGGTGGAGAGCGTGAAGTCAACCTGGGGGAACTTGTCCTTGGGCCAGCGGGGGACCTTCGTCACCACGTAGTCGATGGCGGGCTCGAACGCCGCCGTCGTCTCGCCGGTG
>JBDGRH010000204.1:0-5727 GCA_042218225.1 Halodesulfurarchaeum sp.
GACCCAGGCCGAGACGGAAGCACTATTGCCGGCAGGGCCCCTCGGCCGAACCATGGCAGCTGGGGACGTCTTCACCGTCGACTCGCTCGACGACGTCCACTACGTGGACACGGGCATGTACGACACGCCGGAGTACGGCGCCGCCTACATCGTCGACGCCGAGCGACCCGCTGTGGTCGACACCGGCATCGGGACGCACTACGACCGGCTGGTGGCCGCGATCGAATCGGTGGGGCTGGCGCCCGCGGACATCGAGGTGATCGCGCCGACGCACGTCCACCTCGATCACGCCGGGGGCGCGGGCTTCCTCGCCGCGGACGCCCCCGATGCCGAGGTGTACGTCCACGAGATCGGGGCCCCGCACCTCGTGGATCCCGACCGGCTCGTCGAGGGCACGAAGCGGGCAGTTGGAGACCAGTGGGAGTTCTACGTCGAGCCCCGGCCCATTCCGGAATCCCGGGTCGTCCCCATCGGGGACGGGGACACCATCGACCTCGGCGACCGGGAGCTCGTCGCGGTCCACGCGCCGGGCCACGCCCCCCATCAGGTTGTCTTCCACGAGCCATCCACCGGGTGGGTCCACACGGCAGATGCCGCGGGGATCTGGGTCCCGGCTCTCGAGCGGATCCGAGAGACCACCCCTCCCCCGAATTTCGAGTTCGAGCAAGCGCTCGCCGACATCGAGACGGTCCGGGACCTCGACCCCTCGGTCCTCCTCTACCCGCACTTCGGCCCCGTGGAGCGGGTCGAGCACGCCCTCGACGCCTACGAGGAGGGGCTCAAACAGTGGGTCGCCGCCATCGAGCGGGAGTACGAGCGGCGGGGCGACGAGGAGGCGGTGGTGGAACACTTCGTGGCGGAAAACGAGATGGAGGACCTCTGGGGGGCGAAGAAGGCCCGGGGGGAAACTGCAATGAACGTTCGGGGAGTTCTACGCTATCTTAACACCAGGGACGACTAGTGTGTGGTATGGATTGGCAGGACGCCGAACGGGAGTACGACGACTGGGTGATCGAGCGTGACACCCTCTCCCGGATGTTCGAGACGGCCGCCGCTCGCCACGCGGAGAGCCTGGCACAGGGGTACAAGGGCGGGGTGTACGACCGCACGCTCACACCGGACGTGGTCGAACCTGCGCCCGAGGGTGGGTACGCCCACCTCACCTACGAGGAGCTCCGACACCTCGTCCGCCGACTCGCGGCGGGCTTTCGGGAGCTCGGCGTCGAGCCCGACGACCGCGTCGGGATCTTCGCCCACACCCGGATGGAGTGGGCGCAATGCGATTTCGCCGTCCTCGCAGCCGGTGGCGTCGTCACGACCGTGTACGCGAGCTCCTCGGAGCGCCAGGTCCGCCACCTCCTCGCCGACTCCGGCTCCACGGGCGTGGTCGTTGAGGGTGAGGAGGCGCTCGATCGAGTCCGTGCGGTCGAGGACGACCTCGACCTCTCCTTCATCGTGACGATGGACGAGGTCGATAAGTCAGCGTGGGACCGGGAGGACCGAGAGGGCCCGGCAATCCACACCCTCGAGGAGGTGTATCAGCTGGGTGCCGACGCGTGGGATCCGCAGGCGTACGAGCGGTGGCTGGACGAGCGCGACCCCGAGGACCTGGCGAGTCTCATCTACACCTCGGGGACCACCGGCAAGCCGAAAGGCGTCGAGCTGACCCACTGGAACTTCCGGTCGAACGTGAACCAGTCGAGACGGCGCTTCGGTCCCCGCCCCGACAAGCCCGACGACATGCCGGTGGTCGATCACACCTCCCGATCCATCTCCTTTCTGCCCCTCGCCCACGTCTTCGAGCGCCTCTCCGGGCACTTCCTCAACCTCGGAAGCGGGGTCCACGTCTGCTATGCCGAGAGCCCCGACACGCTCCGGGAGGATTTCGGCCTCATCCAGCCGACCGTCGGCAGCTCCGTCCCCCGGGTCTACGAGCGCCTGTACGACGCCATCCGGGAGGAGGCCTCGGGATCGTCGGTCCGCCAGCGCATCTTCGAGTGGGCCACGGGCGTGGGCCGGGCGTATCACGAGGCCGACGATCCCGGGATGATCCTCTCGGCCAAACGCGCCGTGGCCGACCGCCTCGTCTTCGCGAAGGTCCGAGAGGCCCTCGGCGGGAACGTCGACTTCTTCATCAGCGGCGGCGGCTCGCTCTCGCCGGACCTCTGCGCCCTCTATCACGGGATGGGCCTGCCCATCCTCGAGGGGTATGGCCTCACCGAGACGTCGCCCGTGGTCTCTGTCAACCCGCCGGAGGACCCGCAGGTCGGAACCATCGGCCCGCCGCTTCCCGGCGTCCAGGTCAAACTCGACGAGGAGGTGGCCTCCCCGGAACAGCGCGAGGCGGCCTCCGGGCAGGCCGGCGAGTTGCTGGTCACGGGCCCGAACGTCTTCGAGGGGTACTGGAACATGGAGCACGCAACCGAGCGGGCATTCACCCGGGACGGGTGGTTCCGTACCGGGGACGTCGTCGAGATCCGCCCGGACGGGTACATCCGGTTCCTCGAGCGGGTGAAGGCCATCCTCACCCTCGACACCGGGAAGAACGTGGCGCCCGGCCCCATCGAGGATGCCTTCGCCCCCCGCGAGTTCGTCGAGCAGGCGTTCGTGATGGGTGACGACCAGAAGTTCGTCTCCGCACTCGTGGTCCCCAACTTCGATGCCGTGCGGACGTGGGCCGACCGCGAGGGCCTCGACATCCCGGATGACGCCAAGGGGATCTGCCGAGACGAACGGGTGAAGGCGCGCATCCAGGAGGAGGTCGATGCGGTGAACGAGCGCCTCGAGGACCACGAGCGGATCAAGCAGTTCCGCCTGGTGCCCGAGGAGTTCACCGAGGACAACGACATGCTCACGCCGACGATGAAGAAGAAGCGCCGGAACATCCTCGAGCGGTACGCAGACCAGGTGAGCATGATCTACGAGGAGGACGAGGACGAGACGGCGGTGGATTGAGCATCTCGCCGGGTCGGGGAACCCCGATCGGCGGAGAGATCCCGTCCAATATAGACTAGCGCTTTCCCTCCCGAGCTGGAACAGGAGGGGCTCCACTGTGGAGGGCGACGGCTCCTCGCCGGTTCACAGATGTAGATGCTCGAAGACGTTGATGTTCACAGATGTAGATGCTCGAAGACGTAGATCGAGGAGACGTGAGCGACGTAGGGCAGCAGGAGGACGAAGAGGAACTCCTGGACCATCGAGACGTCGATCGGGTACTCGTGCATCGAGCGGACCTGGGAGAGCTGGATGTACCCGTGGGTGTACTCGATGCCCTCGTCGGGGGAGTTCGCCCGCGTCTCCGGGAACATCTCCTCGTCGTCCTCGGGCCCGGACCGGCGGATGTCCTCGGCGATGTCGTCGATCCGGGCCTCCTTCGCCGCCCGCATGTGTCGGTGGAGCCAGTACGCCGGGGCGAAGAAGAGCACGACGCCGCCGGTCATCCCCGCGAGCACGGTCGTGTCCGGATACAGGTTCGAGGCCTCGATGCTGATGTTCGCGACGAAGAACACGGCCGCACTCGTCACCCCGGCCAGGTACAGCAGGGTCGAGACCTTGAGGAGATTGCCGATGGGCCGCATCCCGCCGTAGCCGTGGGGGTCCGCGAAGTCGAGCCGGCCGGTCTCGCTGATCCAGAGCGGCAGGGCCACGTGTATGGCCAGGATGATGGCCACGAGCTGGCTCGCCAGCGCGTAGAACGCGGGCATGAACAGCCCGTGTCGGATGGCGATGACCGTCGGGCCCCAGTAGGTCTGGATGAACGACCAGTTCGGCGGAAACACCACCAGCGCCACGACGTGATACGCGACGAAGAGGAGGAGGAGAACCGCCTGCATCCTGGCGGTGAGTAAGCGCGGCGGGGAGGCCCCGGTCGGGTCACCGCCACCGTCCCCCGACAGGTCGATGCCCATGACCGAGAGTGCCCGTCGCTGGACACCGGTCATCTGCGATTCCTCGATGGACGGGTGCGGATCTGGCACCGAGGAGATGATGTCCCCGGCGCGGTCGCGGAGCCAGAGGGCGAGGAACGTCGCCAGGGGCCAAAGGACGATAGTGGAGAGGATGATCGGGTTCACCGTCGCCTCCACTCTGCCGGTCTGGAGGTAAGCGAGACCCGCGACGACCGTCCGGTCGACGAGCGGGAGTGTCAAGACCATCAATACGGTCCCATGGCCCGCGATCCCCAATCGCCGGGCGAGCGCATCAAATCCGGTACTGGCCGCTACCCGCTCCAGCCAGAGCGGGCCGAGGGGATCGGTCGCCGCCAGCTCACCGCTGGGTTCCGTTGGCTCTGCCACGGCTCACTCCTGGAGGCGACTGAGGGGGAGGGGAAGAATAAGCGTATGGGGTGGAGCGGACAATCAGTCGACTTTCGAACTCCGGGCGGACCGTAACGGGCGGTTGATCCACACGGCACGGGCAACAACGCTCGCATTCCGACCATCTCGAGAGTGCCGGCTTCGGCGCTGGACAGCATCGTCCAGGGCCGGACCGAACAGCTAACCCGACTCGACCCGGAGAGCCAGGTATGCTCACCGAAGTGGCACCGGACGTGTTCGTCCGGTCCGAGCCCCTGTCCTTCTACGGGCTGAACGTGGGGCGGAACATGGTGGTCATCCGTCTCCCGAACGACGAGCTCTTCGTCAATTCCCCGGCGACGCTGACCCGCGACCTCGTGAGCGCGCTCGACGACCTCGGCACGGTTCGGTACGTCACGGCCTCGAGCAAGCTCCACGGCCACCGGTACATGGAGGACTACGACGTGGCCTTCCCGGACGCCGAGCTGTTCGCCGCGCCCGGTCTCGACCGGCGCCGCGACGACCTCGCCTTCGATGGCCTCCTCGGCAGCGCACCAGATCCCGGCTGGGCGGACACCATCGACCAGGCCGCGTTCCTCGGACACTGGTGGCTCACCGAGATCGAGTTCTTCCACCGGCCCACGGGCACCCTGGTGCTGGGGGACATCTGCTACAGCGTCGGGAGCGACAGCCCACTGGGACTCCGGATCCTCGCGTTCGTCCTCGGGATGTACGGGAAGCTGGCCGTCCCGCCCGACCTCCGGCTGACCATGAAGAACGAGGCCGCGGCCAGACGGTCCGTCCGCCGCATTCTAGAATGGGACATCGAGCGGGTGATCGTCGGCCACGGAGAGATGGTCGAGGCGGACCCGAAACGGCAGCTCCGGCGGGCGTTCGACTGGCTGTTTTGAGTCGGCGGGATTCGATCCAGCCCGGCGAAGCATTGATGCCGGGTGCATCTCGATTCCAGGCATGGCGGAATCCACACGCGTCATCAGGGCGTACGTCGAGCACTTCATCCCGCGGGACGTCGTCGGGCCGGTCCTCATCGTGTTCTCGCTCGAGGGGGTCATCGACGGGCTGTTCAGCCTGTACGTCCCGGAGGTGTACGATACCCTCGGCTGGGGGCTTATCTTCGTCGCGTCCCTCGCCGTCGTGGGATACTGGGGTTCGACGGACGAGAAGGCGGTGGCGGACCTCCAGAACCGCATCGAGGACATCCAGGCAGAGGCGGAAGAGGGAGAGGCAGCAGAAGGAGAGACAGCAAATGGAGAGGCGACAGAATGAGAGGGACCAGAGGCGGAAGCAACAAAAGCAGAGGCGAGAGGGGTAGCGGCGGCGGATCAAGCAGTGAACGAAGAGCCGTAACGATCGAAACGATCTAGAGGGCGGGCAGACGAGCCCTTCATTCCCACCACGGGTGGGGAGACGA
>JBDGRH010000204.1:5827-8973 GCA_042218225.1 Halodesulfurarchaeum sp.
GGGGGCGGACGATCCTCAAATCTCCACTCCAATTCCCGATCCCCACCTCACGTCAGACCGCCCCCCTTATGGCACCACTCCACATACGTCTCTCGAAGACACCGACAGATGAGCATGGAATCCTCCCCCATCCGGGTCCTGCACGTCGACGACGAGCAGGGCTTCGCCGAGCTCACCGCGGACCTCCTGGCACGGGAGGACGACGATATCGCCGTGGAGACGGTCGAGCGCCCGGACCGGGCGCTGGAGCGGCTGTCTGAAGGCGACATCGACTGTATCGTGAGCGACTACGACATGCCCGACATGGACGGGCTCGCGTTCCTGCGAGCGGTCCGGGAGCGCGACCCGGACCTCCCATTCATCCTCTTCACGGGCAAGGGGAGCGAAGAGGTGGCCAGCGAGGCAATCTCCGCCGGCGTCACCGACTACCTGCAGAAAGAGACTGGAACGGACCAGTATGCGGTCCTGGCGAACCGGATCCGGAACGCGGTCACGCGATTCCGCGCGGAGCGGTCGGTCGAGACGGAGCGCGACCGGTTCGCGGCGCTCTTCGAGAACGCCCCGGACCCGATGTACGAGGTCATCTTCGACGGGGAGCAACCCGTCATCCAGCGGGCAAACCGGGCCTTCGAATCCGTGTTCGGGTACGACGAGGACGCGGTCGTCGGCCGGACGGTCGCGGACGTGCTGGTGCCGGAGGCAGACCGCCAGGAGCACGACCTGATCAGGTCGCGGGTCCTGGAGGGAGAGGTGGTCGACGACGAGGTCACCCGACAGACGGAGTCCGGCCCCCGCATCTTCCGGCTGCGGGTCATCCCGTTCGAATCCGGCGAAGCCCCCGCCAGGGCCTATGCCTGGTACACGGACGTCACCGAGCAGAAGCGCCGGGAGGCCGAACACCGGCGCTACGAGGCGTTCCTCGAGAACCTCCCGGACACGGCGTTCGTCTTCGACAGCGAGGGGATCTGCACGTACGCGAACGAGAGCGCCAGCGAGCAGCTGGGGATCCCCGCCGACCAGCTGACGGGCGTCTCCATCGAGGAGCTCGTCGAGGAACTGGATGCGGAACTCGCCGACCGCATCACGGATGACGTCCGCGCCATCCTGGCCGGCGAGAAATCCCGACTTCGGCGGACCCTCCGGTTCGACCTGGAGGGCGACACCCACTTCGTCGACGCTCGGAGCAAGCGCGTCGAGACCGACGACGGGGACTTCCTCGGCATCGTTTCCGTCCTCCGGGACGTGACCGACCGCGAGCGGCGCGCTGCGGCGCTCGAGGCCGAGCGGGACCGCGTCCGGGCGCTCTTCGAGAACACCCACGAGGCCATCGCGTACACGGAGTTCGAGGGCGAGGAGCCGATCATCCGGGACGTCAACCCGGCATTCGAGCGCATCTTCGGGTACGATGCGGCGGCGGTGGTGGGCCGGAGCATCGACGACGTCGTCGTCCCGCCCGACGACGAGGCGCTGGCCACGGAGATCAATCGCCGGGTGAAGGCGGGCGAGCGACTGGAGAACGAGGTGCGCCGCCAGACCACCGACGGCCCGCGGGACTTCCGCCTGCGCTCGGTCCCGCTCAATCCCGGCGAGTCGGGGGTGCAAAGCTACGCCATCTACAGCGACATCACGGAGCGAAAGCGCCGCGAGCGCGAGCTCGAGCGCTACGAGATGATCGTCGAGGCGGCGGGCGATCCGGTCTACACCCTCGACGAGGAGGGGCAGTTCACCTTCGTCAATGACCGGCTGGCCGAGCTCTCCGGCTATTCCAAGAAGGACCTCCTCGGGGCACCCGGCGAGATGCTCGTCGCCGATGACGACCTGCCGGCCGTCATGGACCTCATCGACTCCCTTCGCTCAGATCCGGAGACGAACCGTGGGACCCTCGAGGTCGAACTCGTCACCGCCGCGGGAGAGGCCATCCCCACCGAGATCCACGTCGCACTCCTCCCGGGGGATGGGACGTTCCGCGGGACGGTCGGGGTCGTCCGAGACATCTCGGACCGGCGGGAGCGCGAGCAGGCGCTCGCGTCCCTCCATCGAGCGGCCACCGACCTCGAGGGCGCGGAGGACGAGGAGAGGGTCTATCAGACGCTCGTCGACGCCGCGGAGGGGATCCTCGACTTCGCGCTCGTCGCCGTGGACACCGTGGAGGGGGACGCGCTGGTCCAGCAGGCCTGGACCCTGGATCGTGACACGGAGGGCTACTTCGAGGAGACGCCCCTCGAGGAGGACACCTTCGCCACCCGCGCCTACGCCCGCCAGGAGACCATCCTGACGGAGGACCTCCGGGAGTACGACATCACCCCCGCGGACCCTGAGTATCGCTCGGCACTGACCGTCCCGATCGGCGAGTTCGGTACCTTCCAGGCGGTGTCACGCGAGACCGGCGCCTTCGACGAGTCCGACCGGGAGCTCGCGGAGCTCCTCGTCGGCCACGCTCGCGAGGCCCTCCAGCGACTGGCACAGGAGCGATCCCTCGAGGCGCAACGAGAGCGCCTCCGCCAGGAGAACGAGCGCCTCGACGAGTTCGCGAGCGTGGTCTCCCACGACCTCCGCAACCCGCTGAACGTCGCCAAGGGCCATCTCGAGCTGCTCCGGGAGGCGTGCGAGGGCGAGAGCGAGAGCGAAAGCGTCGACGGGCTCGAGCGAGCACTCGATCGGATGGGCGCGATCATCGAGGACGTGTTGACGCTGGCCCGCAAGGGGCAACGGGTGGACGAGGCGGCCCTCGAGCCGGTCTCGCTCCCCGAGATGGCCGAGCGGTGCTGGCGGAACGTCGAGACGGCCGACGCCACCATCCGCCTGGAGACGGAGGGGTCCGTCCTGGCTGACCGCGGGCGCCTCCAGCAGGTGTTCGAGAACCTCTTCCGGAACGCGATCGAGCACGGCGGCCAGGCGGTCCGGATCGAGGTCGGTGACCTCCCGGACGGCTTCTACGTCGAGGACGACGGGCCCGGGATCGACGCCGGGGTTCGGGAGGACGTGTTCACGCTCGGATACTCCACGACCGAGCCCGGGACCGGCTTCGGCCTGGCCATCGTCCAGGGCATCGTCCAGGCGCACGGCTGGGACATCCGTGTGACGGAGAGTGCGAGCGGCGGAGCCCGATTCGAGATCACCGGCGTGGAGCGGTGAACGGGCGGCGC
>JBDGRH010000051.1:0-1906 GCA_042218225.1 Halodesulfurarchaeum sp.
CGTCGCACTGACCGAACGGAGTAGCGCGGGGTGGCGTTGACCGAACGGAGGAGCGCGGGGTGGCGTTGACCGAACGGAGGAGCGCGGGGTGGCATTGGACGACCGGATTCCGACTGGCTTCATCGTCCGCGTGGCGGACCCCTCCTCTTCCATTATGAATATGACCTGCTGTTCGACTACGGTCGGGCGGGAACCGGTGGGGACGAAGGGTCGATACCGGACAGTGAGGTTTCCTCCTGGAATTCGATTCGGGAACGGGGTTGACAGGGTCCTCTGGCCCCGGAAATCACACGGGGCGATAACAGGGTGCGGCTTCCGGACGTTTCGCTCGAATCAGAATGCGACCTGTCGATACGTACCGACTCCGGGGAAACGGACAGTCCAGTGCGTCCGGCTATCCCCCGACCAATCCCAACCGCCCCATCGCCCCCATGATCCCGAAGAGCACGACCAGGGCCATCGTCACCGCGTAGTACGCCTTCTGGCCCGCGGTCGGCTGGAACGGCTCCGGGAGGTGCTCGCGGACGATGTAGTAGTTCGCGAAGTAGAAGAAGACCTGCAGGATGGCCATCAGCGCGGCCGAGAACACGACCAGCGTGACGGGCAGCTGTCCGATCGCGAGGATGGGCAGGATGCTGGCGGCACCCATGAGGAGGATGAAGCCCTGCCGAAGGCGGTTGGTGTCCATCTCGCGCTCGAGAACCTGGGGGAGGATGTCTGCGTTGACCCTCGCGGCCCCGTCAATTACCGTGATCACGGTGGAGTAGAGCGCGGCGAACGCCCCGACGACCAGCGCGTAGAAGGACCAGTCGCCGACCGCGGTGCGGAGGAGGTTTCCGATGGCGAGGGCGACGTTCTGGTTCCTCGGTGGGGTTGGATAGAGGACCGCCGACGCGAGGAGGATCATGCTCACGATGAGGACGAAGCTGAAACCGAACGCCAGCCGGAAGTCCCGTTTGCCCACCTCGAGCCACTGCGCGATGTAGTCGTGGTACCTTTCGTCTTGGGGGTCGAGGTCCCGGTCTCGGAGCGCGCGAGCACCCTGGTCCTTGGCCACGCTCCAGCTCCCGATGGTCACGGTGGTGCTGAGCCCCGTCGGGGCGTACCCGGCGATGGCTGCGAACAGCCCGAGGAACCCCGGCGCGGTCACGTCGGGGACGGCGAAGGCGGTCGCGGCGACGGTCCTGGGGGCCGGTGGGGAGACGAAGACCCCGAGGACGATCAGGGCGGCGAGCGCGACGACGAAGGCCTTCATCAGCGCCTCGATCCACGCGTATCGCGAGACCACGGTCAAGAGCACCGCGATCCCGATGAGGAGGACGTACAGCTGGAGGGGCGGGACGCCGGGGAGGAGTGCGGCGGCGAACGTCGCGGAGGTGAAACCCACCGCAGCCAGGATGACGGTCCACCCGACGAGGTAGATCAGGAGCGTCAGCCACTGTCCCCAGTGCGCGGGGCCGGGGAGGTCTGCATAACCGTCCACCGGGTTCCGCCCGAACGCGTAGTTGTACCGGATGCCGAGCTCCCACCCGCCGTACTTCGCCAGATACACCACGGCGACGATCCAGACCGCGAAGACCCCATACAGTCCTCCGAGGGTCGGGGCGAGGACGATGTGGCTGCCACCGATACCGAGCAGCGCCCAGAGGAGTGATGGCCCGAGGTGCTCCCGGACGAACCCGCGCCAGTCGCGCTCCGGGTACGTGAGCTCGGGCTCGGCTGTGGTCTCTGTCATCAATTGCCTTCCACTCGGGAGGGGGTCTAAAAAGTCCCGACGTCCCCCAATCCCGTCCCGGAGGCGGTGGATAGTTGTTACTTATTTAACCGAAATCCCCGGACCGGACCGGGTCGAGCGCGACACGTTATTCTGTGCCCCTGTCCCTTTCTCGTGCTGGCCGCCACCGCT
>JBDGRH010000051.1:2006-3906 GCA_042218225.1 Halodesulfurarchaeum sp.
CTGCGGGCAGACACCACCCGCTCCTGCGGGCAGTCACCACGGGTTCCCGTACCGACCATCGTGGACGACCTCGGACAGCGGCCTCCGGTCCTTCCGACCGGCGAAGGACCCGACGGGTTCCGTGGGATAGCCGAATCCCGCGACGAGGGTGACGGCGAGCGAATCCGGGAGGTCGAGGAACTCGCGCATCTCCCCCTCGTCGTAGCCCGTATATATACAGGAGCCGACGCCCCGCTCCCAGCCGACGAGCTGCATGTGGGTCACCGCTCGCCCGGCGTCGATCTCGTGGTATCCATACGTCGGGTCCGTCGCGATCACGACGGCGAAGGCCGCATCCCGGACCCACGACCCGGTCGTGCTCAGCGAGGCCAGCGTCGAGAGCGCGTCCGCCTCCCGGAGCACGACGAACTCCCAGTGCTGGAGGTTCTTCCCGCTCGGCGCCAATCGACCCGCCTCCAGGATCGCCTCGATGTCCTCCTCATCGATCGGTTCGTCGGCGTACTCGCGGATCTCCAGGCGCGTCCGGACCGCATCCGTGACCTCCATATCGGGCGGCTTCGGGCCGGCACGCTGTAAGGTTCGGGGACGAGCCTGGTCCCGACTCGTCCACCGACTCACCCCCCAATCTAGAAGGCGAATCGGACGCCGGTGGCGTAGAGCGTCCGCAGTCCCTGGACGTCCGAGACCTCCGTCTGGCAGAAGATCCACAGACCCGGCTCGCGGCGATAGTCGACGAGGTGAGCGAGGATGGGGGTCTCCCGACCGGCGAGATACCCTCGCTCGATCTCCCGGACCGTCAGGGAGTTCTGGATGGCCTCCGCCCGCTTCCGGTGGACACCCACCTCGCGCTCGGAGAGGAGGAACCCCACCTCGGCGTCGGGGAAGAGGGCCGGCGGCCAGAGTTCGAGATCGACGGGCGGGGTCGTCTCCACGGTCCCGGACGTGACGACGTCGGCTGCCCGGAAGCGCTCCACCCGATCCGGGGTTGCTGGAACGATCAGTGTCCCGGCGGCGACGATGGTGGCGAAGAGCTCACGGAGGGCGTCGGCGTCGGGCGCCTCGAGCGACTCGGTGTGTATCGCCGCCGTGCGCCTGGCCGCCTCCAGTCGCATGGCCAGGAATCGGGCCTCGGCCCTGACGATCGGCCTCACTGCCTCACGGGCCGTCTTCGGGGCCTCCAGCTGGTCGGGGACCTGGGTGAGCTCAGTGAATTGTCGGGAGGGGGTCTCGTCGTCGATTTCTTCGGGTCCATATTCGACGATCGTCGCCGCCTTCGAGGTCCCCTCGTAGAACTCGCGTATCTCGGCCCCCAGCTCGTCCACGCGCCCGTCATACGGGTCAACCACCATACAGGTTCGTCCGTCCGATTGGTGGCCAGTACCGTAAATATATGCCATGGAACGCCGGCCGGTTAGGGGCGTGTTTCGACCTCCGGGACACAAGATCGCCCGAACCCTCGGTGCCGACCCGAGCGGAGCGTCCTCCTGGCTCCGTCGGATGATGGACCCGTCTCGCCGAGTAATCAATCTTCAGACAGAACACGTCTTCGGTAAACGTCCGAACAGAAATATCATTCAGATTATATTTATGGTCCCGGGACGCCTTCCACTACTCGATGACACGAGATCACCGATTCCCCGAAACGTCGTATCGCTTCCGGACCGTGTTCGTGGCCGCGGTCATCGTCACCGTGTTCCCCGTGGCCGTGGTGGCGGCGATGGCCGCGCCCGTCGCCGTCGCGAGCATCGTGATGGGCGTCGTCGCGGGCTGGACCGTAAGTCGCCGGCGGCCGGCGTCGGAGGGACGGAGACGGCCACACTACCCCACGGGGACGCGTCCCGGCGGGCATCCTCCGGCACCTCGGTGAAGGGAGGCGTCGCTCACCTCGAAGGGAGTCCCC
>JBDGRH010000051.1:4006-7405 GCA_042218225.1 Halodesulfurarchaeum sp.
GCATCCTCCGGCACCTCGGTGAAGGGAGGCGTCGCTCACCTCGAAGGGAGTCCCCCCGGGGCGCCCCGGAGCCGATACCGTCGGAGTCCCGCGGGGCGTCCCGGAGCCGATACCGTCGGAGTCCCGCGGGGCGTCCCGGAGCCGATACCGTCATACGTCGCCCACCCACACCTTCGCCCATGCAGGTGGCCCTGATCATATTGGACGGGTGGGGTCTGGCCGAGCACGACCGGCGCAATGCGGTCGCCGCGGCCGACACCCCCGTTTTCGATGACCTTTGGGCCACCGGCGCGACCGGCACCCTCCGGACCTACGGGACGGCGGTCGGGCTGCCGGACGACCAGATGGGCAACAGCGAGGTCGGCCACCTCACCATCGGCGCCGGACGGGTGGTGGAGCAGCCCTACCTCCGGATCAATCGGGCCATCGAGGACGATGCGCTCTGCGAGAACGACGCCGTCGCGACCGCTCTCTCGCATGCGGAAGCGACCGGCGGGCGCGTTCATCTCATGGGACTCGTCAGTGATGGCGGTGTCCACTCGGACCAGGAGCACCTCCACGCCCTCATCCGGTGTGCCGCACGCCGCGGGCTCGAGGCCGTCACGCACGCCTTCACCGACGGCCGCGACACCAGCCCGACCGGCGGAGAAACCTACCTGGAAACCCTCGAATCAGTCGTAAAAACGGTGGGAACCGGCGACGTCGCGACCGTCACCGGGCGGTACTACGCCATGGACCGGGACCAGAACTGGGACCGGACCAGGCGGGCCTACGAGGCCATCGTCCATCGGGAGGCCCCCCACCACGCCGACACCGCGGTCGAGGGGGTTCGCGAGTCGTACGACCGGGGCGACACCGACGAGTTCGTCGAACCCACCACCATCGACGACGCCCCGCCGCTCCTGGATGGGGACGCCGTGATCTTCTGCAACTTCCGGGCGGACCGCGCCCGCCAGCTGGTCAGGATGCTCGCGGACATCGACCCCGTCTGGGCGTTCGACACGGACCCGCCCGACGTCGCGGTCGCGACCATGACCGAGTACGATCGGACCTTCGACCTCCCGGTGGCCTTTCCCCCGATCGAGCCCACCGACACCCTCGGGAGCGTCCTGGAGGAGGCCGGCCTCACGCAGCTCCGCCTGGCCGAATCGGAGAAGTACCCCCACGTGACCTACTTCCTCAACGGGGGCCGCGAGGTCGAGTTCGAGGGCGAGATCCGGGAGATCGTGCCCAGCCCGGACGTTCCGACCTACGACCGCCAGCCGGAGATGAGCGCCGCGGCGGTCACCGACCGGGCCATCCAGCTCGTCGGGGACCGCGATCCCGACGTCATGGTCCTCAACTACGCCAACCCCGACATGGTGGGACACACCGGCGACTACGACGCCGCCATCGCGGCCGTGGAGGCGGTCGACGAACAGCTCGGACGCCTTCTGGGGGCCGTTCAGACCGCCGGGGCCCACGTCCTCGTGACCGCCGACCACGGAAACGCGGACGACATGGGCACGCCATCGGATCCCCACACCGCTCACACCTTCAATCCGGCACCGTTCGTCTTCCTCGACCCCGAGGGGACGAATGGGGGCCGGTCGGTCCGCGAGGATGGGGAGCTCCGCGACGTGGCGCCCACGATCCTTTCCCTTCTGGGCTTGGATCGCCCCGAGATCATGACGGGCCGCTCGCTACTGACCAAAGGGTAGGGTCTGAAGGCGATACCCGGGAGTATCCATACCTCCCCACGTCACTCCACTTCTCTCCTTATTGCTCGCCGGCCTCGTAGACGATCGCCCCGTCCACGACCGTCATCCGGATGTCGATCTCGTCGATCCGCTCCGGGTGCTCCCATGGAGACCGCTCGAGGACGACCATGTCCGCCCGCTTCCCCGGTTCGAGTGTTCCGAGTCGGTCCTCGTCGAATCCCGCGTGGGCACTCCCGGACGTGTACGCCCGGAGCGCCTCGGTGACGGAGAGGCGCTGGGAATCCACCGGGGCGTTGACCGCGAGGTGGATGCCGAAGCGTGGGTCGAGTGGCATGCAGTCGCTGCCGAACGCGAGGGGGATCCCCGCGTCCAGCATGTCGCGGAACCGGTTGGTGCGGGCGCGCCGCTCGGCCCCCAATCGCTGCTCGTACAGGCCCTCCTTGCCGGCCCACCGCAGGAAGTTCGGCTGGACGGACGCGACAGCGCCGGAGGCGGCGACGCGGTCGAGCAGGTCGTCGTCCAGGAGCTCGACGTGTTCGATCCGGTGACGGGCCTCTTCCTGGTCGGGTTGCTCGCTGTTCGATATCCCGTCTAGGGCGTCCAGCACCGCCCTGATGGCCTCGTCCCCGATGGCATGCGCGCTGAGCTGCTGGTCGGCATTCGCGACCGCTTCCGCGAGCGACGCGAGCGAGTCAGGGTCGCGGACCCATTCCCCGGTCTCGTCGGGGTCGTCGGCATAGGGGTCGGAGAGTCTGGCGGTCCGGGCGCCGAAGCTCCCGTCGGTGTAGGTCTTGATGGCGCCGGTCCGGACGTACGCCCCGCCATGATTGGGTCGGAGGCCCAGCTCCTCGACCGCGTCGAGGTGGTCCGCCCAGTAGTTCAGCCGGACCCGGAGGTCGAGCTCGCCGGCCACCGCCAGCTCGCGGTAGACGCCTGGAGCTTCGGAGTTCCTGACCATGTCGTGGACGCCCGTGACCCCCTTCGAATGGGCGAACTCGATCGCGGCCTGCAGGAGCTCCCGGGTCTCCGCCCGGTCCGGGGCGATCGCGTCCCATACCACCTCGGCCCCCTCCTCCACGACCACCCCTGTCGGTTCGCCCCCCGCTTGTCTAAGTCCCGACTCCGGGAGCACATCTTCGAGTCGCTCCAGCGCGACCGAATTGAGCGAGGCCGCGTGCATGTCGACGCGGAACGCGGCGACCGGCCGGTCCCGGGAGGCCTGATCGAGGAGGTCGGCGGTGGGATAGCGTGCCTCCTCCGCCCACTCGCTCTCGTCGTACCCGAACCCGAGCATCCACTCGTGCGACGGGTCCGCCTCCCGCTCGAGGATCTCGGGGACCGCCGACCGGGTTTCCGCGGCCGAGAGATCGGCGTGGACGAGGTACTGGCCGAGCTGTTGCATGTGGGTATGAGCGTCGATGAACCCGGGGAGGACGACACCCCCATCGAGGTCGATCCACTCCGTCCGTGTGCCCTCCAGGAACTTCACCTCGTACTCGCTGTCCACCCTGACGATCGCCCCGTCCCGGACGGCCACTGCTTCGGCTGTTTGGTCCGGGTCGGCGAGGGGATGGACGGTCGCATTCGCGAAGATCCGGTCGGCGGGGGCGGCCATGGCCGGAGGTGGGTGCCGGGCCTAGTTAAAGTGTGCCAGGTCAAGTGTGCCAGGTCAAGTGTGCCAGGTCAAGTGTGCCAGGTC
>JBDGRH010000051.1:7505-8958 GCA_042218225.1 Halodesulfurarchaeum sp.
AGTGTGCCAGGTCAAGTGTGCCAGGTCAAGTGTGCCAGGTCAAGTGTGCCAGGTCAAGTGTGCCAGGTCCGATCATGGGGGGACCCAGACCCGGGGCGATATCGTCTCCGGTTGGGTCCCTTCACGGAGGGGGATATCGCTGCGGTGAGGTTGACGGCAAAATAATGTGCCTACAGCCGGCCTGCAGGGGATTGTGGATCTCCCCTCGGGTTATAGCAGGCGATACTGTCCGTCCCGGCGGGTGATCTCTCCCTCCCGTCGGAGCTTCTCGAGGCCGGCCCTGACCGCCTCCTCCTCGACCCCCCGGTCGGTGCAGTACTCGATGATCGCGGCCTCGGTGGGGCGGTCCAGCCGCTCGAGCGACGAGCGGATCACCTCCTTGGTGCTCAGACGTTCCCGTCCCGCCGTCGCCCGCTCGCCTGCTCGCTCGACGGCTGCCGGGTCGATCCCCTTGGCCTCGAGGAAGGACTCGTCCTCGATGCCCGCTTCCGCCGCTGCGGCCTCGAGGTCGGAGGGGGGATCCAGGGCTTCGAACGCCGCCGACTCGCCCTGTTCGGCGGCGAGGATCGCGGCCCGGACCTGGCGGGCCTCCTCCCGGTCCTCGGTCCGGACGAACTTCTTCAGGCGGTCGAACTGGTGGCGGCTGTCACAGCGGGGACACCGGGTGGTCTCCGGTTTTCCCTCCACGATCCACAGGGCTCCGCACTCGCCACAGCCGACCACCGCGTACATGTGTGGACCTCCCTCGGCTTCACAGTTGAACCTTTAGGTGCTCCCTCGGGGGTCCACGGTCGAACCTTTAGGTGCTCCCTCGGGGGTCCACGGTCGAACCTTTAGGTCCCCTCCCCCCGTTCCGGGTGACATGGATCGCCTCTCCGAGTCCGACGTGACGGCCGCAGAGCCCGTGGACGACGTGTTCCTGAAGCTCCTTGCGAGCGGGGAATCGATGAACATCCAGCACTTCCGCATCGAGCCCGGGGCCACCGTCCCCGAGCACAGCCACCACCACGAGCAACTCGGGTACATCACGCAGGGAACCCTCGTATTCCTGGTGGACGGCGAGGAGCTCCCGGTCGGGCCCGGTGACTCCTACAGCATCCCTGGCGGGGAGCCCCACGCCGCGGAGAATCGGGGCGAGGAGACCGTCCTGGGCATCGACGTGTTCAGCCCACCCCGGGATAATCCCGACTGGGCGGAGTAGGCACGGGGAATCTGTCCCCCGAGGGGCTGCGTGACCCGTTCGGTGTTTTGCCGGGATCAGCTTCCCGCTCGTTCGGCGGTTTGGTCGGGGGATGGTTGGTGCCCCGATTGGTTCGAGAGCGCTCGGGGGGTTCCGTTTCTATACTGTGGGAGTGGAGGCCGGGGGAGGGGAAGGGGCAGTGTATGGGAGCAATTGCAAATACCGAGAAATCCCAGGAAGATAGATTGCCATGGCAGGCAGACCGCCGAAAGC
>JBDGRH010000199.1:0-8821 GCA_042218225.1 Halodesulfurarchaeum sp.
GGAGCGCCCGGGGGCTTTCGGCCGTCTGCGTTTTAATGTCGTCTCTTTCTAGGAGCCCGGAGGCTCCCGGCGGTCTGCTCTCCTGTGGTATTGTATAATATTGCAGCTGAGCTACCGGGTCTCTCCGTTTCCCCCTCTCCGAAAACGATTCCAGCCCGAAGTCTGGCGGATCTGACCCGGAACACCACTAGAAACTACACAACACCTACCGATTCACCGCTGGAAGCGAACCACATTAACCAAAGACCATAGACGAAAGCGAAAACAGTTACTGTCCGCCCCCTCACCACCAGAGACGATGACACGGTTGCGGGTTCCGCTGCTCCCCATCGGCCTCCGGGCTAGTCTGACCCTGCTCTTCGCCGGCCTCATCTTCTACCTGTCCGTGTTCACGGTCCCGCCGGAGCAACCGGTGGTTCCGTACTTCGGACTCGTCCCGCTCGACAAGTGGCGCCATCTCCTGGCCTACGGCGCCCTGGGCCTCCTGCTCTCGTACACCTTCACGGACCGCTTCGACCGCCGCCCACGCTTCGCCGCGACGGTCTTCGCCGTCACGGTCGCGTACGGCTTCGTCGTGGAGCTGGCCCAGGGCCAGGTCCCACAGCGCTACTTCTCCGTGTACGACGCCTACGCCAACGCCTGGGGGGCGACGGTCGTGCTCCCCTGGCTCCTCCTCGAGCGGTACGTGACCTTCGCCCCCGTCCACGATCTGGTCCGGACCGACGGGAGCGGGTGAAGCGTTCCGCTGGCCTCACACGTCTTCTCGGACCGCTGGCCTCACACGTCTTCTCGGACCGCTGCACTCACCCACGTATCCAGCACCGCCGCACTCAGGCGATCTGCTGGTACTGAGCGGCGAGCTTCTCCGCCGCCTCGTCGAGCTGGTCACGCTCGAAGGCCGTCAGATCCCACTCGATGACGGCCTCGACGCCATCCGAGCCGAGCTTGAGGGGAACCCCCAGCGCGACGTCGTCCAGGCCGAACTCGCCGTCCAGCACGATGGACCCCGGGATGACCGCGCCCGTGTCATTCAGGATGGCCTCGACCATGTGCGCGACGCCCGTTGCCGGACCCCACTCGGTGGCGCCCTTGCGCTCGATGACGTTCATGGCGCTCTCCTGGAGGTCGCCCAGGATCTCCTCCTTCTGGTCGTCCGTGAACGCGGGGTCGCGGCCGTTCACCCGGACCTTCGAGAACACGGGGACCTGTGCGTCGCCGTGCTCGCCGATGATGGACGCCTCCACGTTCCGCACGGGCGCGTCGAAGCGCTCGGCCAGGACGTAGCGGAACCGCGCGCTGTCCAGCCGATTGCCGAACCCGATGACCCTCCCGCGCTCGCGCTCCCCGACCTCGTAGAGGTGGCGGTTGAGGATGTCCACCGGGTTGGAGGTGGTCACGGAGACGAAGTCGTCGGTGTGCTCGGCGAGTGAGGCCTGGATGTCCTCCATGATGGGCGCGTTGTCGCCGGCCAGATCCAGGCGCGTCTGGCCCGGCTTCCGGGGGATGCCCGCCGTGATGATGACGACGTCCGACCCCGCAGTTGCGGCGTACCCGCCCTGGACGACCCTGGTGTTGGAGTCATAGGCCACGCCGTGGTTGACGTCGGCCGCCTGCCCGACCGTCTCGTCTTCCTTCTCCGGGATGTCGACGAACACCAGCTCGTCGACAACGTCGCGGGTCGCGAGACTGTAGCCTGCTGCCGCCCCGACGGTACCCGCCGCCCCGATGATACTTACCTTAGACATTGGGTGTGCAAGTAAGGCCACACCGGCCCGGTAGAAAAAGGTACCAAATCCTCTCGGCCGATGCGACCCACAGTATCGCGCCCTCGGCCCCGACGGTGGGACCGACGGAATCCGCAACTGGTAGTGAGTGTAACATGTTGTCGCCCCCGGCGGAAACCCCTATTTTATGGGTACAGGCCCGCTTCCGGCGACATTCCAAAGGCTTTATCGACCGCCCAATCGATTATTTAAGATGGATTATGGCAAAGGTTAGCATCATCGGAGCGGCGGGAACGCTCGGCTCGTCCGCCGGCTACAACATCGTGATGCGGGAGATCGCCGACGAGGTCGTCTTCGTCGACCTCCCCGACCTCGAGGACACCACCGTGGGGGAGGCCGCGGACGTCAACCACGGGCGGGCCTACGACTCGAACACCCGGGTGCGACAGGGCACCTACGCGGATACCGCCGGGTCCGACGTCGTGGTGATCACCGCTGGAATCCCCCGGGAGCCGGGCCAGACGCGCCTCGATCTCGGGGAGGACAACGCGCCGGTGATGGAGGACATCGAGACCTCCCTCGCCGAGCACACCGACGACTTCATCTCCGTGACGACGTCGAACCCCATGGACCTGATGAACCGCCACCTCTACGAGGTGGGCGACCGGCCGCGGGAGCACGTGATCGGGTTCGGTGGCCGCCTCGACAGCGCCCGCTTCCGCTACGTCCTCTCGGAGCGCTTCGACACGCCCGTGAAGAACGTCGAGGCCTCCATCCTGGGCGAGCACGGCGACTCCCAGGTGCCGGTCTTCTCCAAGGTCCGGGTGGACGGTCGGGATCCGGAGTTCTCCGAGGACGAGCAGGAAGAGATCCTGGGCGACCTCCAGGAGAGCGCCATGAACGTCATCGAACGCAAGGGTGCCACCGAGTGGGGGCCCACAACCGGGATCGGCCACATGGTGGAGGCCATCCTCGAGGACACCGGCGAGATCATCCCCGGTTCGATCGTCCTCGATGGCGAGTACGGCTACTCGGACGTGGGGCTGGGCGTGCCCGTGCGGCTGGGTGCCGACGGCGTCGAGGAGATCATCGAGTGGGACCTCTCCGGGTTCGAACAGGACCAGTTCCAGGAGGCCGCGGAGAAGCTCGCCGACCAGTACGAGAAGATCACCTGAGTGGACAAAGATCACCTGAGTGGACAAAGATCACCTGAGTGGGACAATATACAAGACGCGTCCGGGCGGGCACGGACACCCGATGCGTCCGAGCGGACACGTACCCCGGATGCATCCGAGCGGACACGTACCCCGGACGCGTCCGAGCGGGCCGGAATCCGGCTCGTCGGCTCGGCCCACCGGCCGCACGCCGGTCGATTTTTGACGCCTGAGCACCTGTCCTCGGACATGACCGAGGACTTCGACAAGGAGGCGGAGCGCCGTCGCCTCCGGGAGAAGTACGAGGCGGACCGCGAGGACCGGCAGGTCACCGAGCGCATGAGCGAGCTCCTCCTCCAGGGTGCCACGATGACCAACACGCACTGCGACCAGTGTGGCACCCCGATCTTCCGCTATCAGGGACAGGCGTTCTGTCCCACCTGTCAGGCGGCCAGGGGGAACCAGGCGGAGCAGGCAGGGCAAGCGGGCGAGGAACCCCAGGAAGCGCAACGGGCAGAGGAGGCCCAGGAAGCCGGAGGGAACCAGACACGCCGGGAGGCCGGGGATGCCCAGGGGGCCCGAAGCAACCAGACAGGCCAGGAAACGCCCCGGGCCCAGGAGACCGAGGGGGCCCAGGAGCCCGAGGGGGTTCAGGAACCCGGAATCCAGACCCCCGGCACCGAGCGAGAGGTGGGAGCGGACGATTCGGCGGACCGGGATGCTCCAGACCCATCGGCGGGAGCCGCCTCGGCCCAGCACCCCTCCCCTTCAGCCCAGTCGGATCCAGGCGGGTCGGCTCCCCGATCCCTCGATGCGGCCCGGGCCTCGCTGATCCGGACGGTAACGAACCTGGCGCGCGAGGCCGAAGCGACAGACGATCCTCGGCGCGCCCGGGAGCTCCTCGGCGCTGCCAGGGAGGCCGCATCGGCCCTCGAGGCCCTTCGGGGAAGCTGAGCGATGTCGGTCTCGCACATCCTGGCACCCATCGACGGGACCGACCCGAGCTTCCGGGCGCTCGAGTTCGCCGTCGAGCTCGCCGAGCGCTTCGAGGCCGACCTCGACGTCGTCCACATCACCGACGAGGAGAGCGAGGCCTCCGCGGAGATCCTCTCCCGGGCTGAGACCGTCCTCGAGGCCGGGGGGATGGACGTCACCCCGGAGGTCTCGACGGACATGGACCTCGACTTCCGGCCGGCCGACGCCATCGGGGAGGACATCCTCGAGCTGGTCGAATCCCGCGGGTACGACCACGTCGTGATGGGCCATCAGGGCTCGGGCACGGTGGAGCGGGCCATCATCGGAAGCGCGGCGGAGACGGTCCTCCGCGCGGAGCGGGTGCCGGCCACGGTCGTCCCCTGATTGGCGCTGTCACCGTCTCACGGGTCGTACTCGCTCCCCGCCACCTCCCGGATGCGCTCGGCGGTCACCTCGCCGACGCCCTCGACCTCCAGGAGCTCCTCCTCGTCGGCGGTCAACACCGCCTCGACGCTCCCCAGCGCCGAGAGCAGGGACCGCGCGGTCACCGGCCCGATGTCGGCGATCGAGGCCACGACGTACTCCTGCTGCTCGGCGAGCGTCTTCGCGGCTTTCTCCCCGTGAACACGGACCTCCCGTGCCGAGGCGGTCTGCTCCCGCGTGGCGATGGTCTCGAGGAGGTCGGCCGTATCGCCCGCGTCGCGGGTGAAAAGCACCGAGAGGCCGAAGTCGACGGCAAGGCTCGCAAGCGCCCCGCGGATCGCGTTCGGGTGGACGTCGCGCTCCGCGTAGAGGTCCCCCTCCCCCTCGAGAACCAGCACCGAGCGGGGGTAATGGCGGGTGAGGTCGCGGGCCTGCTCGAAGAGCGATCGCTCCCCTTCGAGGAGACTATCGAGAAAGTCCTCGTGTGTCTTCCGCTCGACGGCCACCCGGTCGCTGAGCACGTAATCGCCCACCGCGAGCGTCTCGAGGCGCGTCTCGATCCCGTCCCGGGTCGAGAGGTCGCGGGCGATGGGAGAGTCGAGCTCGCGCTGGTCCACCACGATCTCGACGGTCTCCTCGCCCGGCTCGGGGCTCGGCAGATCCTCGCCGGTCGGCTCGTCATCGCGGGTTTCGGCGGGACTCTCGTTCCCATCCGTTCCAGCGTCCGCTTCGGGCCCGTCTCCGGCGTCTCCCCCGAAGTCGCCCAGGCCAGCCTGCCCCTGGCCAGCCTGCCCCCGGTCAGCCTGCCCCCGGTCAGCCTGCCCCTGGCCAGCCTGCCCCCGGTCAGCCTGTCCCCGACCATCGGCGCTCGTCCGGGAGCCCTGGCTGGACTGTCCCGGGGTCGATGTGCCACCGTCCCCCTCCCCCCGGTCGGTCCCGTCGACCGTGTCTTGAGCCTCCTTCGCCCCGTCGTCCCGCCCGTCGGCCTCCGCGAGGAACGCTTCGACGTCCTCTTGCGTGCCGCCCAGGGCCGCCTCGAGGTCCTCGGCGACGGCCTGGAGGGTCTCGAGCTCCGCCTCCATCTCCCGCTCGCGACGGCGGGAGATCCAGAAGTAGGCCTCGTCGCGGGTGTCCTCGGCCATGAGGACGACCACCCGCCCCTCGGTCTGCCGTCCCGTCCGCCCCTTGCGCTGGACCGAGCGGATGGCGGTCGGGACGGGCTCGAAGAAGAGGACGAGGTCGACCTCGGGGACATCGAGCCCCTCCTCGGCCACGGACGTCGAGACGAGGACCTCGAACGCGCCCTCGCGGAACGCCTCCAGGACCTCCTGCTGCTCGCGCTGGGTCATCCCCGAGGACCCCTCGCGGTCGCCCTGGCCGACGAACCGCCGGGTGTCGAAGTGCTCTCCGAGGAAGTCCGTGAGCGCCTCGGCGGTGTCCCGCGACTCGGTGAAGACGATGACCCGCTCGCCGTCCTCGATGCCCAGGGTCTCCGCGAGGAGCATCCGCGTGTGGCGGAACTTGGGGTGGAGGTCGTCGTAGTCCGCGGCGAGCCGCCTCGCCCGCTTGACCCGGGGATCGGAGACGAACCGCTGGGTCGCCTTCGAGGCCCCGGAGGAGCGGGCCGCGTTCTCCTGGCGCTCGAAGTACCGCCGGAGGGCGTCGACGCTCTGGGTCTCGACCAGCTCGACTGCCCGACGGAGCTTCATCACCTCCGCGTGGACGGACATGCCCTCGAAACCCTCGCTCTCCCCGTCGTCGATGAGGCGCTGAAGCCTGGCGCGAATGGTATTGAGCTCCTGCTGGGAGAGGTCGGGACTGGTTCTGTTTGTCACGCCCAGCTCCGCGAGCGTCTCGAGGCGGTCCTCGATCACCTCCGTGAGCGCGTCGCGGATGTCGAGGACGGTCTCCGGGAGCTCCACCGACCGCCACTCGACGTCCGTATCGTAGGTGTACGCGGCCACCGCGGGATCGTCCTCGGTCCGCACCGCCACGTTCTGGATCCCGAGGTTCCGACAGACCTGGAGGATGGACTCCGCGTCGTCCCCCGGCGAGGCGCTCATGCCGGTGACGAGCGGGTCGGTCGCGTCCGCGTGGTACCGCTCGGCGATGTATGTATAGGGGTAATCCCCCGAGGCCCGGTGGCATTCGTCGAACGTGCAGTGGATCACGTCAGCGAGGCCGATGCGGTTTCCCACCAGGTCGTTCTCGATGACCTGCGGAGTGGCCACGACGACGCGTGCACCCGCCCAGAGCGCGGCGCGCTCGTCGGGGCGGGTCTCCCCGGTGAACACCACGATCTCCTCGTCCGGGATGGCGAGCGCCCGCCGGTAGAACGCGGCGTGCTGCTCGACGAGGGGCTTGGTCGGGGCGAGGAGGAGCGCCCGACCGTTCTCGCGGTCGTACAGCCGGTCGGCCGTGACCCGGAGGCTGACCGTGGTTTTGCCCAGGCCCGTGGGGAGGGAGACCAGCGTGTGCTCGTCCCGCGCCTCCTCGACCAGCGCGGTCTGGTACGGGCGGTCCTCGATCACACCCGGCTCGAGGAGCGGGTGTTCGACGTACGTCGGCGTTCCCTCCGGCATTCGTTCCTGGCTTGGTCGCTCTCCCGGTTAAGGGTTCGCGTGGCTGTCCGTCGAGTTTCGGTTGCCTGAAATCGTCTGTCAACCTGGGGCCGCTGCCTGCTCGGCCCTGCCCGGTCGCTCCGGTGGTCCCCCGAGGTAGTCGTCTTCGATCTGACGTGGCGGACCCGCACAGGCGGACGTTTATATACGAGGATCGGGCAATCGCGGCTCGGTCGGGTCAGACCACGAGCAGACCGACGTGCATCGCCGCGGCGGCCACGGTCGGGATGGTGAGGTTGTCGTCGATGACCCACTCGCCCACGGTGGGCTTTACGCCATCCGCGGCCGTCGCCGCGGCCGCCCCCGCCACGGCCGGCCAGAACGGCACCAGGAGCAGGGAGGCGATCGCCAGACACAGGCCGAACATCGCGAGCAGGACGTACGACCGCTTGATGCCGAGCTCGTCCCGGGAGAGCAGGCCGCTGGCCGGATCGGCCAGGGTGAGCATCAACAGGGCCGGGACCGCCACGCCGGGCGGGAAGAGCCACCCGGTCACCGCAGCCCCGAACACCGCCAGGGCGTACCCGGCGACGGCCTCGTCCTCGTACTCCCGGGTGAGCCGCCGGTAGATCCACCAGTCCAGGCGGTCGCGCAGGCGGAGGGCCTCCAGCACGGCGGCGAGGACGAGGCCGGCGAGCAACAGCCACCTGACGGCCTCCCAGGTGAGGAGTCCGGCGAGATAAGCCCCCGGGACGAGGCTGCCCGAGGCGTGCACCAGCCGCCGGCCGGGCTCGCTCACAGGTCCCCGAAGGTCCGCTCGCCCGCCCGGAGGTCGGCGAGCGTGGCTGCCAGGTCGTCCGTGTGGACGCGGACCTGCTCGGTCGAGTCCCGGTCGCGGAGCGTCACCGTGTCGTCCTCGAGGGTGTCATAATCCACCGTGACACAGAATGGCGTCCCGATCTCGTCCTGGCGGCGGTACCGGCGGCCGATGGCCCCCGAGTCGTCGTAGGCGACCTCGAACCCTGCCGTGCGGAGGTCGGCGGCGAGGTCCCTGGCGCGCTCGCCCATCCCGTCCTTGTCCATGAGGGGGAACACGCCCACGAAGGTGGGGGCGACGGCCGGGGGGAGCCGAAGCACCGTCCGGGGCTCGCCATCCACCTCGTCCTCGTCATAGCCGTGGACGAGTGCAGCGAACACGGCTCGCCCCACGCCGAAGGACGGCTCGACGACGTGTGGCGTGATCTGCCGGCCGGTCTCGGTGACCTCCTCGACGGCGAAGCCGGTCCACTCGATGGGGATCTCGTAGTCCTCGTCGTCGACCGTGACCGTCACCGTCTCCCCCTCGAAGGCGGAGCGATCGCGCTCGGCCACGTCCTCGAGGGCCGCTGCGATGTCCGCGGCGGTCTCGCCGTACTCCGGGCCCAGCGCCGACATGTCGGGGTCGACGGTGGCCCGCTCGACCGTCCGTGGTTCCGCGAACCGCTTGAAGAGTGTGAAGTCCTCATCGGAGTGCGCCCCGTGCTTTTTGAGGTCGTAATCGGCACGGGTCGCGATGCCCGCGAGCTCGATCCACTCGGGGTCCTCGTCGGGACCGCTCACGTCCGCCTCCGCGTCCCAGCAGTCGGCGGCGTAGTGGGCCCGCTCGCCCGGGAGGTGCTGGCGGAACCGGAAGCGCTCCATGTCGACACCCACCCGCTCGAACCACGGCTGGGCGATGCCGAGGTAGTAGGCGATCCACGCCGACTCGATGATCCCGTCCTCGACGGCCTCGGCGACCGTGACGTCGCGATACCCGCCGTCATCGGCCTGCTGCTCGCTGACCGGATAGAGGCGGAGCGTGGTGTCGGCGACCTCCGCGAGGTCCGGCTCGTCCGTCTCGGGGTCGTAGAAGAGTTCGAGTTCGGCCTGCGTGAACTCCCGGACGCGGACGAGGGCGTTCCGGGGGCTGATCTCGTTGCGGTAGGCCCGGCCGATCTGGGTGACG
>JBDGRH010000254.1:0-1263 GCA_042218225.1 Halodesulfurarchaeum sp.
GTGAGCACCCCCCGACCCGAGCCGGCCGAGGGCTTTCAACTCGTGGCGGTCGGGGTTGCACTTACCGCGTGTACTGCAGACGGCCGAGGGCTTTCATCTCGTGGCGGTCACGGTTCCTGCGTTCGCTGCAACCCGCCCGAAAACAACCAACCAGCGCGATCCAGACCACCACCCAATCCACCGTCTGTCAAAGCGCAGCCAATTCCTCGCCGATCGTCGCCACGGCCTCGTGGGCCGTCTCGATCTCCGCGGGCTCCGCGAGCATCGTCACGAACCCGTGGATCATGTCCTCGTAGTGGTGATGGGTGACGTCGACGCCGTCCTCGCGAAGCGCCTCGACGTACGCGATACCCTCGTCCCGGAGCGGGTCGAACCCCGCCGTCACCACCGTCGTTTCGGGCAACCCGGCGTGCTCGTCGGCCACGAGGGGGAAGCCGTACGGGTTGGCTGTGTGGACCCGGCTCCCGTAGTAGCACTCGAAGAACCACTCGATGTCCCCCTCCTCGAGATAGTACCCCTCGGCGTTCTCCTGGCGGGAATCCCAGTCCTCGGCCGGGCTCACCGATGGATAAACGAGCACCTGGCGGTCGATCGCCGGGCCACCCCAGTCACGGGCCATGCGAGACACCCCGGCGGCGAGCGTCGCGCCTGCGCTGTCACCCATGACGGCGAGGTGTCCGTCGCTGTGGAGCGCGTCCGGATCGTCGGCCACCCACTCCGCAGCCGCGTAGGCGTCTTCGAGAGCGGCCGGGAACGGGTGTTCCGGCGCCCGGCGGTAGTCCACCGACACCACGATCGCGTCGCTCTCCCGGACCAGGTGGCGACACAGGACGTCGTGACTCTCCAGGTCGCCGATGACGAAGCCGCCGCCGTGGAAGAACACCACGGTCGGCGCCGGACCCTCGGTATCCGGCTCGTAGATCCGCACGGGCACCGCCGGTCCGTCGTCGAACCCCGGTACCTCCCGGTCGGTCACGTCGCCCACCGCCGGCCCCTCCACGTCCGGGCGGAGCTGTCGAGAGACCTCCCGGGCGCCCTCGGCGCCGTACTGCCGCAGGGGGAGGATGTCGAGCGCCTCGATCTGCTCCAGGAGCTCCTGCGCCGTCGGATGCGGTTCGGGTGCGCGCATCGACTTGGCACTCTCCCGGTCACCCTATAATCGTTCGTGCGATGTGGAGGATGAGGATTCTGGATGCGGCACAGCACCGATCGGGGCCACTCGAGGAAGGGATGGCAGGTGGGAGGAATGCAGACCGTCGAAAG
>JBDGRH010000254.1:1363-8628 GCA_042218225.1 Halodesulfurarchaeum sp.
CCTCGCTTCGCTCGGTTGCCTTCCCTCCCCGTTCGACAGTTCGAAAACTCCCTCCGCTCGGCCCCACGCTCCTGGCCCCTTCGGAATCCCTCCCGTAATAGGTCGCACACCCTAGTAATATCGGGCGGTCGGATTCCCCCCATTCAAAGGACGAGGGCATCGGGACCCGCCAACGGCCCGGACATAGAAAATGTGTCACGACAGGCTGATAACAGGTCGGGCGAGTGCTCCAACAAATATCGCCCGGCCGACGCGATCGAAAACTAACTACAGATGAGGTAGCAAAACCTATATTGGATAGAGAAATAGGTGGCCCCCATGGGAAGCGTCTCGCTCGAGGGGGTGACGAAGATCTTCGACGACGGGGACGACGAGATCGTCGCCGTCGAGGACCTGTCGCTCGACATCGAGGACGAGGAGTTCCTCGTCCTGGTCGGCCCCTCCGGGTGTGGAAAGTCGACCACGCTCCGGATGATCGCCGGACTCGAGACCCCGACGGAGGGCACCATCAGGATCGACGACCGGGACATCACTGACCTCACGCCGCAGGAGCGAAACATCGCGATGGTCTTCCAGTCCTACGCGCTCTACCCCCACATGACTGTCCGGGGGAACATGTCCTTCGGGCTGGAGGAGGCCACCGACCTCTCCGAGGACGAGATCGACCGGCGGGTGACGGAGACCGCCCGGATGCTGGACATCGAGGACCTCCTCGATCGGGATCCGAACGAGCTCTCGGGCGGCCAGCAACAGCGGGTGGCGCTTGGCCGCTCCCTGGTCCGGGAGCCGGACGCATTCTTGCTGGACGAGCCCCTCGCCAACCTCGACGCGAAGCTCCGCGCCGAGATGCGCACGGAGCTCCAGCAGCTCCACGAGGACATCGGGACCACGACCATCTACGTCACCCACGACCAGACCGAGGCCATGACGATGGGCAACCGCATCGCCATCCTCGACGACGGCGAGCTCCAGCAGGTGGGGGCGCCGCTCGAGTGCTATCACGAGCCCGCGAACACGTTCGTCGCCGGCTTCATCGGGGAGCCGGCTATGAACTTCCTGGACGTGACCCGGCGGGACGACACACTCGTGGGGGAGTACTTCGAGTACCCGATCTCCGGCGCGCTCGATCAATCGCTCTATGGAGCGGACGACCTCATCCTGGGCATCCGGCCAGAGGACATCCAGATCGTCGACGCCGTCGAGAACGACCACGACTTCCCCGGGATCGTGGAGGTCGTCGAGCCGCAGGGCGACGAGAACACGGTCCACCTCCGGTTCGGCGACCAGCCGGCCGAGGACGAGTCGTACCTGACCGCCACGACCGGCGGGATGCGCAATCTGGACATGGGACAGGACGTCGTCATCCGGATCCCCCCGGAAGCCATCCACCTCTTCGAGGCGGAAACTGGCGAGGCGGTCCACAACCGGCAGCTCGAGGACGTCGAGCGGCTCGACGAGATCGGCGCGATGTGAGCGGCGCGATGTGGGTGACGCGATGTGAGCGGCGCGATGTGGGTGACGCGATGTGAGCGGCGCGATGTGATCGACGCGACGTGAGCGGGGCGATGTGATCGGCGTGGTGTGATCGGCGGGGAGCGGGGCCCCGGCGTCGGTGGCCTCTCTACAACCCTCCACCGGCAAACGAGCCGGAGGTTGCCCCGAATCGATGCGTCAGGCGGCGAACGACTGGGATCGTAATTCTATCCGTAGTAAAAATCGTAATTAATATAGGTGTATGTTCACAATTCGAGATTCGTATGGCAGACGATAGCAAAACCGGCTCCGCGACTCTGACCCGGCGGAAATTGCTCGGCGCAACAGCTGGTGGCGCCGCGACGGCACTCCTGGCTGGCTGTACCGGCGGTGGCGATGGTGGCGCCACCCCGACGGAGACGCAGGGTCAGCAGCAAGCGAACGACAAACCGCTCGAGGTCCTCCACGCCTGGACCGGGGGCGACGGCGCGGTCGCCGTCAACAAGCTGACGAGTATGTTCAAGAACCAGTACCCGGACATGCCCACCAACTTCAAACCGGTTGGCGGGACGGGGAACGTCAACTTGAATTCGGTGGTGGCCCGTCGGCTGGCGAACAACAACCCGCCGAGCTCCTTCCAGGCCTGGCCGGGAGACAACATCAAGAAGTACGAGGGAAACCTGGCCAACATCACGCCCGTGTGGGAGGAGAACGGGTACGTCGACACGATGAACCAGACGGCCGCCGAGCTGTGCAAACAGAACGGCCAGTACCGGTCCATCCCGCTCGGCTCCCACCGGATGAACAACCTCTTTTACAACATCCAGGTGCTCGAAGACGCCGGGGTGGACCCCAAGGGGATCAATAGCCCGAGCGCGCTCATCGACGCCCTCTCCACGATTCAGTCCGAGACTGACGCCGTCCCGATGGCCCACGCCATGAAGGCCCCGTGGACGAACCTCCAGCTCTGGGTCGAGGTCATGCTGGGCCAGGAGGGCATGGACGCCTACATGAACTGGATCGAGGGCGAGGGTGACAAAGCGAAGGTCGCGAGCGCCCTGCAGACCACGAAGGAGATGCTGAAGGGCTACATCAACCAGGACGCCTCCACCATCAGCTTCACGGAGGCCAACCAGAAGCTCATGAGCGGGAACGCCGGCGTGATCCACCAGGGCAACTGGGTCTACGGCATGTACCGCTCGGACGATCAGTTCAACTACACCGAAGACTGGGACTGGATCCACTTCCCCGGCACGGAGGACATGTACGTCCTCCACATCGACGCGTTCACCTTCCCGTCGAACAACCCGACGCCGGTGAAGAAGGACACCTGGGCGAAGTTCCTGGGGCAGAAGGACCCGCAGGTCGCGTTCAACAACCGGAAGGGCTCGGTCCCGCTCCGGATGGACGTGGACGGGAACCGACTCACGGACTTCCTCCAGATGACCTGGAAGCACCTCACCGAGAAGCCGAAGCAGCCCCCGACCCTGGCCCACGGGCTGGCCGTGCCGCCGGAGAAGCTGGGCAGGTGCAAGTCCGCGATCGGGAACAACTTCATGGGGCCGTTCAACGTCGACGCCACGGCCCAGGCCCTGATGGACGCGGTATCGGGCTAACGGCGTCGTCCCGGTCGATATCGGAATCCGATTCCTATGCAAGGCCTCCCCGACTTCGGAACAGGGAGTGGTACAGGCACCGAGCCAGGGACGCGCTCCCCGCTCGAGCGGCGCCTCCGGCGGTTCTGGAAGAGCGACTTCGTTCGGTCGCTCCCGTACTGGTTCATCCCGTTCCTCATCATGGGCGTGGCGGTGTACGGGGGGATCATCTGGAATCTGCTTCTCTCGCTGACGGACTACGAGGGGTTCGATCAGCCCTCCTTTGCGTCCCTCGACTTCGAGATGTACGCCCGGGCCCTCGGCGACCCGGCGGTCTACACCACTGCGCGCAACACCTTCGTCCTCCTGGTGGGGTTCACCGTCGTCTCGCTTCTGTTCGGGCTCTTCCTCGCCATCCTCCTCGACCGGCAGATCCGGTACAAGGACAAGATACAGACCATCTACCTCCTGCCGATGGCGCTCTCCTTCGTGGTCACCGCGCAGTTCTGGCTCTGGATGTACAATTACGACAACGGGATGGTAAACATGGTCCTCGGGCTCTTCAACCTGGGCCCGTTCAACTACATCGGGAATCCCAAGCTGGTTCTCGGCGCGATCATCTTCGCGCTCATCTGGCAGTTCAGTGGCTATACGATGGTGGTATTCCTCGCGGGTCTCCAATCCATCCCCACGGATCAGTTCGAGGCGGCCAAGATCGACGGGGCGAGCATCTTCAAGACCTACTGGCGGGTCATCATCCCGCAACTCAAGTCCGCCTCCGTCAGCGCGGCCGTCGTCCTCATGATTTTCGCATTGAAGACGTTCACCTTCCTCTATGCGATGTTCGGGCAATACCGCGTCCCCCAGGGGACGGACATCCTCGCGACGCTGATGGTCCGCGAGGCGTTCAAGTTCCAGAACTGGGCGTATGCCTCGGCGATCGCCACGATACTCCTCCTGATGGCACTGGCCGTGATCGCACCGTATCTCTACTATCAATACACCCAGGGGAGTCTCTGAGATGACAGAAACGAAGACACCCACCGGAGATCGCATCGCAACCGCGTTGGGCAGCGTCGATTATCGGCGGTTCGCCCTCTACGCGATGGTCCTCTTCTTCACGGCCTTCTTCCTCTCGCCGATCTGGACCGGCCTGGTCACCTCCCTGAAGACGGACCACGCGGTCACCGTGACCGCCCCACTGATGCCGCCGGGTCCGGAAGGGTTCACATTGAACAACTACGCCGGGGCCATCGGGTTCCTCGGCAGGGGATTCATCAACAGTCTCGCGATGGCCATCCCCTCCACCTTCCTCGACGTCCTCCTCGGGAGCACGGCGGCGTACGGACTGACACTCGTCGATTGGAAGTACCAGATCCCGGTCCTCATCACGTTCATCATCGGGATCTTCATCCCGTATCAGGCCATCCTCGTTCCCCTGGCCGACTTCTGGGTGAACATCTTCCCGCTGGAGAAGGTGCTGGCCCCGATCTGGGCGCTGCCCGTGTTGAAGGTGTACCACGCCCGGCTCCTCGAGCTCATCATCACCCACGTCGCCTACGGGATCCCAATCTGCATGCTCCTGTTCCGGTCGTACTATCACACCATCTCCGACGAACTGATCGAGGCCGCGAAGATCGACGGCGCGAGTATCACCAGCATCTATCTCCGGATCGTCCTCCCGCTTTCCACCCCGATGATCGGCGTGGTCCTCATCTACCAGTTCACCCAGATCTGGAACGAGTTCCTGTTCTCGCTCACGCTCATCGGGAGCTCCTCGAGCCCCGCCGCCACCCTCACCCTCATCCTCTCCGGGATGGGGGCGTCCATCTCGGGCGTCGACTTCGGACTGCGCATGGCCGGGGCTTTCGTGACCGCGCTCCCCACGATACTCATCTATCTCCTGTTCTCGGACCAGTTCGCCGAGGGCCTGCGGACCTGAACCGGTCCGGGGCACTTCCACCCATCGTCGCCTCCGTTACCCCCCGAACGGCAGCGGTACCGGGCGGATGGAATCAGGACTCGACCGCGACGGATTCGGTCCGCTCTGCGCTCCGGTACAGCGCGTCGATGACCGCCATGTTGGCCAGCGTCTCGTCCATGTCGATCCGGGCCTCGGTCTCCCCGGCGGCCGCCGCCGCGAAGTGCTCGACCTCCAGACGGTACTGATCGACCGCCTCGATCGACTCCCGATGGACCTCCCCGTCGCTCGCGTACTCGATGGGCAGGGCCTCGTCGGTGGGTACGTCGAAGGCCGGGTCCACCTCGAGCCAGCCGTTCTCGGCCTCCACGCGGTAGTACTGCGTGACCGGCGTGTCGAAGCTCGAGGCGACCCGGGCGAGGCTCCCGTCATCGTATTCTAGAATACCGGCCAGGCCGGTGTCGACCCCGCTCTCCCGGCGGTCGACGGATGCGGCCCGGACGCGATCGGGCTCGCCAAGGAACAGCCGGGCCGCGCTCACGGCATAGCACCCGACGTCCATGAGGCTCCCGCCGGCGAGGTCGGGGTCAAGGCGGATGTCCTCCGCCCGGTCGCCCATCGAGAAGGAGAACTCGCTCGTGACCGCGTTGACACCCGAGAGCTCCCGCCTTGCGATCTCGATGGCTCGCTCCGTCCGCGGGTGGAACCGGTACATGAACGCCTCCATGACGGTGACGCCCCGCTCCTCGCAGTACTCGAAGACCGCCTCCGCCTCGGCGCGATCCACGGCGAATGGCTTCTCGCAGAGCACGTGGAGACCCGCGTCGGCCGCCCGCTTCGTCCACTCGGCGTGGAGGGCGTTCGGAAGGGGGTTGTAGATGGCGTCGAGGTCATCGTCCCGGAGGAGCGCGTCGTAGCTCCCGTAGGCGCGGGGGATATCTAGTGCCGTGGCCACCGACTCGGCCCGATCCGCATCGCGGGAGGCGATCGCCAGGACGTCGTGCGAGGAGTCCTGTATCGCGGGGATGACCGAATTCCGGGCGATGCCGGCCGTGCTGAGGACGCCGAACTGCATGGAACCGCGTTCGAGAGCCGGGAGGTTAAGGGTTCGACACGCGGTGCGGGGACGGGAACGTTCGACGCGGGGGATGTGGAGGCTGCACGGAATGGAAAGAGAACGACGCGGGCGGAGTCGAGTCTGACCCTCGCGGATGAGATTCGGGCCTAGCCGCCGGCAGGGGCGTAGTTCCGGAGTGCCAGCGCCACGGCCCCCCGGAGGACGGTCTCGTCCCCGAAGGCGGTCTCCCGGATCTCCGGGACGTTGATCATCACGCGGTCGGGGACCTGTTCCTTGAGTGGCTCGATGACCCGGTCATCGTTCTCCAGGGCCACCGCGCCCCCGATGACCACCACGAAGGGAGCGTAGGCGTGGATCACGTTCGCGACGCCGATGACGTTCCACCGGGTGACCCGGTCGATGACGGCCTCGGCGAGGGGGTCACTGGATGCCCGCTCGAAGACGTCCACGGCCGAAAAATCGGGTCCCTCGAGGGGAAGGTCGGTGTCGAGATCCAGCCGATCCGCCAGATCGCGGGTGTACGCCGGGATGTTGTCACCGGAGGCGTACGCCTCCCAGTGACCGTCGTGCCCGCACCCGCAGGTCCGCCGGCCCTCCGGGTCGACGACCAGGTGGCCGACCTCGGCGGCGTTCCCGTCCCATCCCTCGAGGACCGTCCCGTCCACGATAACGCCCCCGCCGATCCCCGAGGAGATGGTGAGATACACCATGTTGTCGGGGGTGCGCTCCCCGTAGAATCGCTCCCCCACGACCCCGGTCGTCGCGTCGTTCCGGAGGAAGACACGGTCGCTTCCCACCAGGTTCCGGACCGGGCCGACGATGGGGATCCGGTCGATCCCGTCGGGGAGGTTGGCCGGGTTCTCGATGACGCCGTCGGCCAGATCCAGCGGACCGATGGACCCGATGCCGACCGCCTCGATGTCCGTCGGGTCGAGGTCGGCGCTCGCGGCGACCGCCGAGAGCGCCTCGAGGACCTGTTCGGTGATCTCGATCCCGGCGGTCGTCTGTGGCGTCGGACGCGTGGTCTGCTCGAGGAAGTTCCCCGCCTCGTCCGCGATCGCGGCCCGGACGTGCGTCGCCCCGATATCCACACCCGCGACGAAGGACATCATGTGTCTGTGGAGAGTTGTCCCTTACAAACGTGCCGAATCGCCGGCGAGGGGAGTGGCGATGGCGGACGTTCGGGCGAAGTGGGGTG
>JBDGRH010000129.1:0-8595 GCA_042218225.1 Halodesulfurarchaeum sp.
CTCGTCCCCGGGCCGGCCCCGGGCCGGCCACCCCGACCGTCGCTGCGAGTTGGCGGAACTGGTTGTCGCCGGCGAACGCGGCCATCCGGTTGCCCAGCCGCTGGACGATGCCGGTCCGGGCCACCCCGGCACTCAACACGAGCATCGCCAATACGGTGATCGTGGCCCGGTTTGCGAATCCGGAGATGCCCTCCTCGGGGGAGATCTGGGTCCACGGCCCCAGCACCATCAACAGGACCATCACCAGGATGGCGGTGAGGTCGATGGGGATCCGCTCCGTCGCGAACAGGAGGAGTGCCAGGAGGATGATGCCCAGGACGACGACCATATCGACCGTGAGTCCCGTCCCGGAGAGCACGGCCGACGTCATCATCTCGATGGGCCCCATGGGACCCAATCAGCCCCCCTGGCACAAAAGGGTGGTCAGTCCGCCGTTCCGCCGGCGCTACCCGGACGATCCCCGTGTCCTGTCCACGTCGATCGCGTCCACTGGACAGACCTCCACACAGAGCATGCAGTCGATACAGGCCTCCTCCCGAGCGGGATCGGCCTTCCGCGCGCTTTCGGGATGGCCCGGGGTCTCCGTCCAATCGAAGACGTCGACCGGACAGTCCTTGAGACAGTCGCCGTCGGCGATGCACACGTCGAAATCGACCGCGACGTGGGACCCGTGGATCCCGAGTCGCTCCGGTTCGTCGACCGGTTCCCAGACCGGGTGTCCCCGGTGCTCTGCGACGATGTCCCGTGTCTTCTCGAAGTGTGGATCGATGGCCATCCTTGGGGACTCACTGATCGGTCGGTCGGTGGTCGGATTCCAGCTGTCCTCTCATGGGGTGACCGCGCCTCCGCTCACTCGCGCTCGATCGTCACGTGATGCTCGGTCACGGCGGTCACCTCGCCGTCGATGGACGCGTGCTGGGGGATGCTGATCCCCTCGTCAGCCGGGCGGGCGATGCGGTCGCCGACAGAGACGATCTCGCCGGGGGTGACCTCCGGGACGCTCGGCTCGACCACCCCCTCGAACGCCGGATTGCACACGAGGGGCACCCGGACGCGGTCGGGGGTGAGTGCGGTCGGCTCGCTCTCGAACTCCCGTCCCTTCCAGGCCTGTGGTCCGAGAATGTTGATACGGCCTCCGCCGAGCTTGTTCTCCTCGACCAGCTGCTCGTCGATGATGAGCAGGCAGTTGGTCCGCTTGCGGACGCCGAACATCTCGGGGGTCCGGTCGATCTCGAAGCTCCAGCCGGGGCCACCATCGGCCAGCACCTCCCGATCGCCCGGGCCGCCCGGTCGGCCAGCGGCCTCGAGGAGCGCGGAGCCAGGGGTTCCCACCGGGACCTTGAGGAACCGGTGGCGGGGGGTGTCCCCATCGACGTGCACGTACTTGTGCGTCACCGGCTCGCCGTGTGTGAGGGCCCGGTGGATATTGAACAGGGTCTCCGTGTTCTGGACGATCCAGCCGTGATCCACTGGCAGGTCGCTCCCGATGACGGTATCTCCGACGAGCCGGAGGAGGACGCTCTCCATCCCGTACTCGTATCGGTCCTCCGTCCCGGCGACCACCACACCGGACTCCTCGTCGGGGTCCAAGGGGAGATCTTCGGGCCCGTAAACGGTCGCGTCGGTCTGCTCCTCCAGGCTCCCGAGCCAGACGCCACGGTAGTGGTGTTTCGTGCCGATGACGACGAGATCCAAAGCATCCTCGAGGAGCCGGTCGAAGAGCGAGGCGAGCTGTTTCGCCGAGCGCTGCCCGATCCACCGGTCCTTGATGAAGTTCGGTTCGCTCTCCTGGTGGTTCACGAGGAGGTAGTCGACCTCGTCCAGGTGCTCCCACTTGGCGTAGGTCGGGAATCCGGCACCACCCGCCCCGGCGATCCCTGCCTCCTTGATCGCCGATACGAGCTCCGCCCCCAGGGCCTCCCCGGAGCGCTGTGTCGTGCTCATGGTAGGTCCATCCGCCGTTTCTCATGAATAACCCTGAGAAATGGGCGAGGTTGGAGGGTTTCCCACAGCTGTCGGATGATATATACAACGATCGACGAACACCCCGCGATCCGACATCCAGACCGAGCCAGTCCCCGGAGTGTCCGGCGAGAACGAAGCAATCCCGGGGTGGTCGGCCCGCGTCAGTCCCGGTTCCGGGAACCGGCACTCGGTCGGGTGTGCTCGGACCCGGTACCACGGTTCTGCAGGCCCCGGCCGCGGTCACCGGCAGCGGTCAGCCCGCGGAGCGCGCGGTCCTGATGGGTGTCCTCGCAGATCCAGTTGAGGTCGTCGTCGCTCTCGATCGCCGGATGCGCGGGATCTATGAGGATCACCTCGAACCATCGCTGGCTCCCGTCCTCACCGACCCAGTAGGAGTTCAGGACGCGGAGATTGCGGTACTTCCGGGTCGCCCGCTCCTCCGCGATGCGCTGGAGGTTCTTCGAGCGCCCGATCCGGTTGACGCCCTGGCGCTTCGACCGCCGACCGGCGCGAAACCGCGATTTCCGGGCGGTCCCCTTCCGGACGCTCACCCGCGCGAGGACCACCCCCTGTTTCGCCTTGTAGCCGAGCTCGCGCGCCTTATCGAGGCGCGTCGGCCGCTCGATGCGCTCGATGGCACCCTGTTTCCGCCACTCCTGCTTTCGCTGCCACTGGACCTCGGCGAGTTTCCCGTCGTCTGGGTCCCGCCAGGCCTCCTTGATGTACGAATAGGCGCTTCGTGTCATGCGTTCACCCGCGGGCGTTGGTGGTTCAATCCGCGCGGAGCGGATCACATCCCGTCCCGATCCGGCCATCACGGGAGCCCGCTGGCGCCCGCTTGCCAGCGAGATGTCGGTACTCCGCCGCGAGCGATAAAAAGGACTTCGGAACGTGGAGCGATGATTCCGGGGCAGGGTGACGAGCGGCGGTCAGGGCCTGGACGCCTGAAACGCCAGATCCCGGTCGTGTTCGAATCTGATCGGCGGGACGTCGGGTCCGGGAAGTGCCAGGAGCGTTCCCTCCCGCGTGTCCGCCGGGACCGTGAACACCACGTAGGCCCGTCGCGTGGTCTGTGGTTCGACCTGGACCGGGAGCTGCCCGGAGGCCCCCTGAAGCGGCCGATAGCCATACCTCGTGTTGTTGGTTGCCAGGGCGAGGTACTGCGCCCGGAAGATCATCGGCTGGCTCGAGGGATTTGTGACGTTCAACTGGACGACGAGGAAGGTCTGCCCGTCGGGGGCGTCGAATCGCTTCCCGTTCGGCGCGATCAGCGCAGATTGTCGCCGGGCGTCCCACGCCACGGTGATCACGCTCCCGTTTCCGCCACTGAGGGAGACGGCGGTGACGGTCATCTCCCCAGCCCCTGGCCCCCCGAGTCCCGGTCCCAGGTCCGGGACTGGCAGGGCGGGAACCGGGAGGCCCGCCAGAACGGTCCCTCCGATGCCCGTCACCTGGACGGCCACGAGTGCGATGAGCAAGAGTACCCCGAGGAGAGCCACCAATCGAACCCTCCCGCCGGGGCGGGAAATCGATGGGAGGGAGTATCCGACCGACGGAACCAGGGAATCTCCGGCAGTTCCCCCGGAGAACTCCGCGACGAGGTCGTAGGCCTCCTCCGCCGCGACGGTCTGCTCGAGCTCATCCGGGTCGAGCAGATGTACCCCGTTGGCCTCGCCGATCCGCCGGGCATCGTCCGAGAACGTGCCGCGCGTCGCCGCGACACGCACGTCCACCTCCTTCTCGTCCATGAGCCTGACGACCTTCTGCAGGAGCTGCCCGGAGATGGTCGCGTCTGGATCGGGGACCACGAGCATCAATCCCCGCCTCCCGTCCGGGCGGTCGCCGGCCACCATGAAGACGCCCTCGTCCCGCTCACGGATCCCCGTCTCCCAGCCCCTGGAGTCCCAGAGTGCCGAGAGGAATCCCACGAACTCCCGCGGGCCCATGTCCTCGAACATCGCTCAGTGTCCCTCCCTGTGCCCGCCGAGGACGCCACCGTGACCGCCCATCTCGACCTCACCTCGGTTCCGGACCGGTATTAAAATATGCACTCTCGCTCCCGTGCGCCCGGGCGGTGGGGGCGGGAGGGCCTGGCTTGTGAATGGCCATCGATGTCCGCTGGATCCACTCGCCCGGCACTACGGACCGCGCTTCCATCTCCCCGCGAGCACCCCAGCGGCAAGAAGGCCGAGGAGGACGAGCCCTGGAGAGAGCGGGGTGTCGGTGCTCGTCGTGGCGGCACCAGTCAAGGGAGGCTGCTCGCGGACGGAGAGCGTGGTGGCGGGCGTCGGTTCGGGATTCGACGACGGGCTGGGGTGACTGGTGGGAGTGTCCGACGTGGGGGGAGTGGCTGTCGGCGTGGGCGATATCGTCGTGGGTGTCGGTGATGGGGTCGAGGTCGGGGTCGGGGTGGACGTCGGCGTCGCCTCGGGTTGCGGCACCGCGATCACTGCCGAATCGGACACGACCGCTCCATTGTCCCGGTAGGGATGGTCGTCCCCCTTGTCGAAGGAACCATCCTGATTCCAGTCCACGTATGCGGTCGCGACGAGCGTCTCCGTCCCTGAAAGGGGTGGGTGGAGGGCAACAGCTACCGAGGCATTTTCCGGGCTCGGCTCGAACGGTCCGGCGACCCCCAGGACCGTCCCCCCTCCATCCGTCACCACAACGAACCCCCCGACGGACAGGGAGACGTTCCGGATCTCGACACGTTCGCCCTCGGGAGCAGTCTGATTCTGGAAGGTGAGCGAACCGACCGCCGCCCGCTTCGTGACCCGCCACTCCCCCAGTCCCGGCCATCCCAGGATGGAGAGATCGAATTCGATGCCGCTCGGAACGCCACCGAGGTCCATCTCCGTGGCGAAGGTGCCGTTCGAGGTGACCGAGGCCGTCGCCTTTTCCAGGAACGGTCGTGGCTCCGTCTCGCTCGCCCGGAACTGGAGGGTGGTCCCCGGCGCGAGGTTCGTCTCCCCCTTGAGCGGGACCACGCCAGATTCCCACGGGTGGATCGTGAGATGGCGCTTTGTATCGAGTCTGAGGAACGGGCGCTCCACGGTGACGGTACTGTTCGTCTCGAGCACGTCGTCGCTGACGAGGGTGTTGTAATCGGCCTCGATCCGGAACGTGACGTTATAGGTCCGGGCCCCCTCCGGGAGCGCTATCCCGCTTGTATCCCAGGCGAGCACGAGGGTGCCAGCCTCCTCGTTCCAGAACACGGTGACGGCGTCACTCTCCGTCGCGTCGAAGGAGTGCTCCGGGGCGTTCGGGGGTGGGTTCACGTCCTCGACGTGGACCTCGATGCCGTTCGCCGCCGCGCTTCCATCGAGCGCATCCGGGTTGACCGCCTCCTGGAGGCCGGTGGTGTTGAACACGAGGACGGCGAGGTCGCCCCTGGCCACGGTACTTCCGGCAGTCGCCTTCGAGAGCAGGTTCGACAGGGAGGTATCACTCGGGGAGATACTCCCCGGGGCGACCTTCGTCGTCATGGTTGTCGGTGGCCGTTCCTCGATGATGAGCGATCCGAGGTCCACGGCGGTGCCGTTGACCGTCACGTTGAGCAGGTACCGTCCCGGGGCCAGCGCCTCGCGCAACCCGCCGTCCGGATATCGGAGTGTCGCGTCGCCGCCCGATACGTACGTATCCGGGTTGGCCGCCGTCGAGCGGTAGGTGTTGATGGAGACGGTGGAGGTCCCGGACCCGCTCACCGCCACCTCGAGCTTGTAGCCCACGTCCTCTCCGCCCACGTGCAGTGTCGCCGGACCAGAGTGCTCGAAGGTGATCTCGGCGGTATTGCCCCGGACCACGGTTACCGGGTTCTCCTTCAGGGACCCGCTCACCTCTTGCGCGAGAACGGGTTCCCCGATAGAGCGCTCGGGCGATCCGACGGCGAGTACCGGGGCTACCGCACCGACAACGGTCGCGAGCCCGAGCAGGAGGGCCAGGAGGTGACGGGGAGCGATGGACCCCATAGGCGCGTCCTCGGCGGGTCATTCGCCGGGTGTCTTCATAAGACGACCGGTGCGCTGAAAGGTAGTGGAGGGTCCTGCCTCTCCATCTCTTGGTAGGGAGGGTCTCGCCTCCCCATTTCCTGGACACACTCAGAACTCTCCGAGCGTCGATTGGTTCGCCTTGAGGGACTGTGCCGAAACGCCGAGTTCGGACTCGATCCGCGTGGCGAGCTCGTCGACGAACCCGTGGACGGTGTACACCTGCTCCGGCTCGACCGTGTCCACGACCGACAGCAACTCCTCGTGATCGCAGTGATCAGAGAGCGGGAACGCCGCGTCGAGGTCGCGGGCAAACCGGTAGGAGTCATCGACCGCCCACCCGGTGAATCCGGCAGCGAGCGCACCCGCATCCCGGAGCCCCTCGACGAAGGACAGGTTGGTGGTCTGGGAGGGGAGGACCAGCGCGTCACCGGCCCCGAGCTCGACGTCCCCGTCGTATTCCGCTCCCGGGAGGTCCACGTCCAGGTGTGATTCGATGACGGCGTCGAGCCGGGCGATGGCGTCCGTTACGAAAACCCGGTCCCGGCCGGCGGAGGTGGCGAGCACCTCGAGCTCCTGGGCGCGACCCAGCGCGTATCCGAAGAGGAGGACGGGTCTGTCCCGCGTTTCCGTCAACCACTCCCGGATCTGTTCCTCGACTCGCCGTTGAGCCGGGAACTCGTACCCCTGGGCCCCATAGGTCGACTCGAGGATCAGGACGTCGGCGGACGGAGGGTCGAACCCGGAGAGGTAAAAGCGGTCGCGGATCGAGCAGTCCCCGGTGTACAGGTAGCGTCGCTTCCCTTCGATCAGGAACGCCCGCGACCCGGGGACGTGCCCGGCATCGATGGTGGTTACCGAAGGTGGGTCGGTGGAGTCGGGTCGCGTCTGGCCCGGACGGCGGGCCGCGGCGAGGGCGAGGGTGAGAGGGGAGGCGACCACTTCCGCGGGGACCTCCCGGTAGAGGTGGTCGCCGTGGGCGTGGCTCAGGAGGTTGACGTCCCCGTCGGGGACCGTGGCGTCGGCCACGATGCGCCTCCCGTCGGAGAGGTGGATCTCGATGCCATCGGACACGCGGACGGTCATTGGGATTCGTAGAGCTCCTCGACGCGGTCGACCGTGTCGACGTCCGAGACCGCGAGGTCGTCCCGGAACCCCTTGAACCGGGGGAAGCGGAGGGCGTATCCCGACCCGTACTCGGGCGATTCCTGGACCTCCTCGAACTCGACCTCCAGGACGACCTCGGGCGTGAAGGACACCTCCCGGCCGTCCTGCTCGACGATGAGTGGCTCCAGCCGGTTCGTCACCTCGGCGAGCTCCTCGTCCGTGAAGCCCGTCGAGAGCCGGCCCACCTCGAGGAGCTCTTCGCTTTCGGGATGGCGACAGGCGAGGTAGAGTCGCCCGAGCTGGTTTCGACGACGCCCCTCGCTGTATTTCGCCCGGACGACCACGAGGTCGAGCGTCTCGAGCGTGGGCTTCAGCTTCATCATGTACCCGACCCTGCGGCCCGGCTGATACGTGGCGGCCAGATTCTTGAGCATGATACCCTCCTGGCCGGCCGCGACCGCCTGGTCGTAGAACGAGCGAATCGCCTCGGGATCCTCGACGCGCCGATTCGCCGCCCGCTCGATGGCCCAGTCCTCCGGCTCGAGGACGTCGTCCAGTCTCTCGAGTCGGTCCCGGAGCGACGTCTCGAGGAGCGAGACCCCATTTACATAGAGGGCGTCGAAGAGGAAGCACACGACCGGGATCTCCTCGCGCATCTGCGGGATGTCATACTTCCGCTTCACCCGCCTCGAGAGCTGCTGGAAGGGGACCATGTCCTGTGTCTCGGGCTCGTAGGCGACGATCTCCCCCTCGAGGATGGCCGACTCCGCGTCGACCCGTCGCTCGACCGCCTCGACGACGTCCGGGAACTGCCTGGTCACGTCCTCCAGGCGCCTGGTGAACACCACGATGTCATCGCCGTCCACGTGGATCTGTGCGCGGATCCCATCGTATTTGTACTCGCAGTAGACGGCTGCTCCCTGCTCCGCCACGCTGTCGACCCCGTCCTCGATGCTCTCGGCCTTCTCCGCGAGCATCACCTTGATCGGGCGGAACAGCTGGATGTCGAGCTCGTCGAGGCCCTCGATCCCCGACTCGGCGGCGACCCGTGCCACCACCTCGAAATCGGTCGTCACCTGGTGAGCCCGCTCGACGGCCTCGACGCCCCGCTCCGTCCCGCCGAGGAAGGCATTCGCGATGGCATCCCGGATGGTCCCCTCGCCAACCCCGATCCGGAGATGGCCGAGCGCCGTCCGCACGATATATCGCGCCTCGTCGGGGTCCGCGTCGGAGATCAGCCCGGCCAGGGCGTCGATGCGGCGCTGTTGACTCCCCTCTCCCTCGTAGGTTGCGAGCTCCCGGAGTGTCTCCTGCACTCGCTCGACGGTGAGCGACTCGCTGAAGAGCGTCTTCTGTTGGTCCTTTTCGACCGCTTTGGCCGCCGCGCTTCCCAGGTCTCCCGTCTCCCGCCACCAGTCCTCGATCTGGTCCTCGTCGATCCCCGTCGCCTTCGCGATGGCCGTCCGCGTCAGGCTCGATGACACCCCCAGCTCGGCCTCCTTCCAGGCGGCGTACAGATTGCCCTGGAGGAGTTTGA
>JBDGRH010000094.1:0-8529 GCA_042218225.1 Halodesulfurarchaeum sp.
AAGCACTTCGGCGAGCGTAGCGAGCCGAAGCGCGCAACGAGCCGCGCGACCGGAGTGGTCGGGGGCTTTCGAAGGTCTACATCCGGTGATGGGCCATGTCGCAGAGCGGTCTGGGGCCTTCGGGGAGCGTATACCTATATCTAGAATGCCGGCAACCCGAAGTCCCCCGACCACCCGACTAATCAAAACACTACTTCAAGCGCTCCTGGAGGAACGAGGGGTGGGCGGCGGTGACACCTTCGAGCTCGGAGATCCCCTCCTGGATGATCTCCCCGAGGGCGTCACCATCCGGCGCCCGGACCTCGGCCATGAGCATGTGGTCGCCGCTCGACGTGTAGAGGGCGTGGACCGCGTCGAGGTCCTGGAGGGCCCGGGTGACCTCCACGTACCGGTCGCTCTCGACCTCGATGCCGACGAGCGCGATCGACTGCGAGGAGAGCTTCTTCGGGTCGATCTCGGCCGAGTAGCCCACGATCACGCCCTCCTCCTCGAGCTGGTTGATGTACTTCCGGACCGTCGGCTTGGAGACGCCCACCCGGTCGGCGATCTCCGCGTAGGAGGCCTGGGCGTCCTCCTGCAGAACTTCGAGGATCCGCTGGGCCGTCGTTTCTGCGCTCACGGAAGTTCCTTTGGTTCCCCGGAAAAAATACCTTCCGAATGAGAAAACGGGCTGGTGAGGTGGGGTGAGCGGGGTTCCACCCTGCTCAGGAAGCTGCTCGGCCTACCGAACTTCGGCCAGCTCCTCCTCCAGGTGCTCGTCCAGGCGCTCGATGGCCCGCTCGATATCCGCCGTGCTCGTCGCGAAGGACGCCCGGAGGGTGTCCTCGGCCAGCTCCCCGAAGTCCGGGCCGGGCGTCATGGCCACCTTCGCCTCCTCGAGGAACCGGTCTGCCACCTCGAAGGCGTCGCCCGGAAGCTCGCTGACGTCGAGCAGAAGGTAGTACGCGCCAGATGGCGTGTAGCCCATGTCGATCCCCCACTCCTCTGCGGCGGAAAGGAGCAGGTCGCGGCGCTCCCGATACGTGTCCCGGATGTCGGCGAGCCAGTCCGTCCCCTCGCGGAGGGCGGCGGTGGCCGCGTCCTGGACGAAGTTCGGCGCGCAGATGAGCACGTTCTGGACGAGGCGGTTCATCGCCTCGACCTCCGACTCGGGGGCCACGACCCAGCCCAGGCGCCAGCCGGTCATCCCGTAGCGCTTCGAGACGCCGTCGAGGACGAAGGCCTCGTCCGTGTACTCGAGGACGGAGTGGGCCTCGGCGTCGAACGCGAGGCCGTGATAGACCTCGTCGGAGACGAGCCGGGCGTCGGCCCGCGCGGCAACGTCCGCCAGCTCCGCGAGGGAGTCCCCGGACATGACCGCCCCGGTCGGATTCTGTGGCGAGTTCACCACGATGGCGGCGGTGTCATCGCCGACGGTCCGCGCGAAGTCCTCCACCCGGGGCTCGAAGTTCGCCGCGGGGTCAAGCGGGGCGGTTCGGACCTGCCCGTCGGCCTGCGTGACGAAGTTGGGGTACGGGGCGTAGTACGGGTCGGTGAGGACGACCTCCTCGCCCGGGTCGACCACGTCCAGCATCGTGACCAGGAGTGCGGGCGAGGAGCCGGGCGTGACGAGGATGCGCTCCGGGGAGACGTCGACGCCGTACTGACTGTCGTAGTACGCGGCGATCTCCTCGCGCAGTTCCAGCTTGCCCCGGGAGTTCGTGTAGTCGATGTCGCCGGCCCGGAGCGAGGCGATGGCTGCCTCCGTTGCTGCCGCCGGCGGTTCGAAGTCGGGCTCGCCCACCTCCATGTGGACGACGCCCTCCATCTCGCTCGCCCGCTCGAGCACGTCCATCGCCGCGAATGGCGTGGTCGCCATCGCTCGCTCCGAGGGCATGGTACTGGATGGGTCTGCGTGGGACCTATAAAGGTCCGACGGTCGGGTCAATTGGGGAGTGTGGGATTCTGTTTGGAGTGTGTAAGATTCCCCATCGTCGGACAGCCCTCCACACTGTCTTCCGCGGACAGGGTGCCGTCCAGGGAACGAGTGGAAATGTGGAACCCTCCACGGATATTATAATACTCCCAAGAACCTGCAAGACCGTCTGCCGACCCGGTCCTTTTCTCCACCTTGGGCCTCTATCGGAATGCATGACAGACGTGATCGTCGTCGGCGGCGGCGCCGCCGGCCTCAGTGCGGCACTGTTCACCGCGAAGAACGACCTGGACACGATCTGCTTCGACACGGACGACACCTGGCTGCACAAGGCCCACCTGTTCAACTACCTGGGCATCGAGAGCCGGGACGGCTCCCAGTTCGTCGAGGATGCGCGGGCGCAGGTCGACGAGTTCGGCGTGGATCGCCACCAGGGAGAGGAGGTGACAGGGGTGGAATCGACCCCGCGCGGGTTCCGGGTCACGACGGCGGAGGACGAGTATACGTCGCAGTACCTCGTGCTCGCGACCGGGGCCGACCGCGAGCTGGCGGACGACCTCGGCTGCGCGTTCACGGACGACGGGGTCGTCGACGTGAACGTGTCCATGGAGACGAGTGTCGAGGACGCCTACGCGACGGGTGCGATGGTCCGGGTCGAGGAGTGGCAGGCCATCATCTCGGCCGGGGACGGGGCGGCCGCGGCGCTCAATATCCTCTCGAAGGAGCACGGCGAGCACTTCCACGACTTCGACACGCCCGCCGACGCCTGAAGCCGGATCGAGTGATGGGTGAGGGCGTGCGGAGCGGAGACCGCCTAACACCCCTGCTGGAATCTCCTCGATAGAAACGACTTTCCGGCGTCCGGGACTCCGGGCGGCCGTGTTGGACGCGCCGCGGGCCTGGGCCGACGAGCACGTCCCCCCGATGGCGGGCATCGCCGTCGCCATCGTCGCGGTCAGCACCAGCGCCATCCTCATCCGGCTGAGCCACGCCCCCAGCATCGTGAAGGCGTTCTACCGGGTGCTCTTCATGACCGCGCTCGTCGCCCCGTTCGGGTACGAGTACCGGGATTCCTTCCGGCGCATCTCGCGACGGGACCTCGGATTCGCGCTCCTCGCGGGGATCGCGCTGGCGCTTCACTTCGCGGTCTGGTTCGAGTCACTCGAATGGACCAGCGTGGCCGCCTCGGTGACGCTCGTGCAGACCCAGCCCATCTTCGTGGTCATCGGGGCGTGGCTCCTCCTCGACGAGCGGCTCAACGGGCGGATGGTGGGCGGCATCCTGGTCGCCCTCTCCGGGTCCGCGCTCATGTCCGGGGCCGGGTTGCTCGGGGAGGGCGTCGTGGGTGCAGACCCCTTCTATGGGAACGCGCTCGCGCTCGTCGGGGCGGTGATGGCTGGCGGGTACGTGCTCGCGGGGCGCTCGATCCGACAGCGCCTGCCGCTCGTCCCGTACGTCTTGCTCGTCTACAGCGCGGCGACCCTCGTTCTGGGCGCCATCGTGATCAGCCAGGGCCAGCCGTTTCTCGGCTATCCGCCGCGGGAGTGGGTGCTCTTCCTGGCAATGGCGCTGGGGCCGGGCATCCTCGGCCACACGGTCATCAACTGGGCGCTGAAGTACGTCGAATCCACCGTCGTGAGCGTGTCGCTGTTGGGTGAGCCCCTGGGAAGCGCGCTCCTGGCCCTGGTGATCTTCGTGGAGGTGCCGGGACTGGCGACCATCGTCGGTGGGGCCATCGTCCTCACCGGGATCTTCGTCACGTCCAGGGCGCGGCGGACCTGATGGTCGAGCCTAAATCGGTGGTGTACATAGAGGGAGCGGATACCCGGCCTGTTCCGACCGGTATCCCGGGGGAGGGGGTCACTCGGGATGGACGATCTCGCCACACCCGGGGCATTCCGCGTACATCGCCGGCTGGTCGTCCGGCGGTTCGTACCGGATGGTGGCCTCGAGGGTGGCGATCTCCGCCCCGCAGAGCGGGCAGCGGCCGAGTTGGGGTTTCTGTGCGGGCATTGGCGTGTGGGTTCGGGCGGCGATTCGGTTTGCTGTCCGATGCGGGCCCTTCGAGCCCGTTCGGGCCCGTTACCTGCAGATTGCACGTCCATGCATAAAGGCCCCTGCCTAGCTCGGTGAAAGTGAAACAGGACGTCTCGGTGGCTGAGAAGTCCATATTCCTCTCCACCGGTCAGCATCGCTATTCGTCGGTTCACATCGCCATTCGCCGGTCCACATCGCCATTCGCTGGTCCAATCGCTATTCGCCGGTTTACATCGCAATTCGCCGGTCCAATCGCCATACGCTGGTCCAATCGCTACTCGCCGGTCCGCATCGCTATTCGCCGGTTCCCGTCGGACTCTCAACTCGTCGCTGCCTGCCGGATTCCGGCCAACCCGGGCGATCAGGCGCGGAGCTCCTCCACCTCGTGCTCCAGGAGCCGGTCGATCACCTCGGATTTCCGGTGCTGGTAGTAGTGCTCCTTCAGCGTTCGCGAGTACGATTCCCCACAGATCGGACAGCGATCCGGGTGCTCCACCCCCGCCATGGTCGATAAAACCTCATTATTAATAATAACAGTTCCGCTATGACAGGGCTCCAGGGCAGGACGGATGGCGGTGCGGGTATTTGACGTGTGACGGCGTGTCTGTGCCTGCTCCAGTCTCCCACGACCGGATACACCGCTTGGGCTTCCATCCCAGCGATCGGAGGGTTTTCTCTCGACGGTCCCACATATCACCGCTACTACTATATACCATTGGCGTCTAATCCGATGCGTGATGCGGTACGGGGGGAGTGCCGCCACGCGACGAGGAGTGGGTCGAGCCGTCACCGCGGGAGCCACTGCTCCGCGCTCTCGCGAGCGTTTTCGGGGGGATCGCCTGTCCAGTGCCGGCCACGGAATCCGGCGCTTGCGCCGTGGCTTGCCGGTGCGGGGAGGGGGGTTATACCACCCTGCACCGGGCGATAGACGCGCCCAGCCGCCATGACCCACGCCCTCGTGGTGGGCCCGGAGCGGTCCGATGTCGACCAACTCGTCGCCGCCCTCCGCGACGAGGACGTTCTCGTGGACCGGTCCACCGACGCGCCGAGCGCCCTGGCCACCTTCGAGGACCTCGAGCCGGATCTCGTCTTGAGCCTGGACGCGCTTCCGGAGTGGAGTGGCCTCCGGCTGCTCCGGCACGTCAATCGCCGGGGAGGGGATATTCCCACGTTCCTCCTTCTGGACGGGGACGAGAAGGCGGCGGGAGGGAACGAGCGTGGCGCAAGGGATGGCGAAGGTGGCGGAAACGAAGGCGAGGGCAACGGCGGTGGCGGACATGAAAATGAGGGGAGCGCCGGTGGTGGAAACGAACGTGAGGGCAATGCCGGTGACGGGAGGGATGGTGAGGAAACAACTGGGACGCGTAACGATCGTGCCTCCCGAAGCGCCCGGGCCCAGATGGCCGGTATCACCACCGTGGACCTCGAGGCGATGGGGCCGCGCCATGTGGTGGAGTTGGTCCTCGATGCGGCCTTCGAGGAAGCGGTGGACACGCACCGGGACCGCCGCCGCCTGCTGGCGATCGCCACCGCCCAGATCCTCCGTGACGCCATGAGCACGCTCTCCCGGGCCACCAACTACCGGGACTCCTCGGAGCTGCTGAAGGATCGCGTCATCGCGACCACCCGCGAAGTCATCTGGGATGCGCTCTGCTCGAACCTGGTGGACATCCCCGGGTACGCGGTCGTGTGGGTGGCTCGGTTCGATGCCGAGGCGGCGCGCCTCGTCCCGCAGGAGGCCGCGGGGATGGACCCGGACGGGCTCCGGCAACGGGACATCGAGGAGTACGTCCGGGACGCCGAGGGCGACCTCCGGGCGGGCGAGGTGGTGATCCGCGAGGATCACGACCACACCGAGGCCATCATCCCGCTGCCGGCTGCCGAGGACATCCACGGAACCGTGCACGTGTATCGCCGGGGACGGGGCTTTCCCAGCGTCGAACGGGACCGGCTCGTCGACCTCGGGCGCACGGTCGGGACGTTCCTCTCGGCATTGGAGCGAATCAGGGAGGTGAGCGAGGACGAACCGGGGCCCGAGGGGGCGGCAGAACCCGGCGGTGCGGTGGAACCGGAGGAGGAAGCTCCAACGGAGGAGGTCCCGGAGGAAGCCCCCGAAGAGGAAGCCGCGGAGGAGAAAGTCCCCGAAGAGGAAGCCGCGGAGGAGCCCGAGGAACCCGGTGAGGAAGGTGTGGAACCGGAAGAAGGGGGACCACCGGCTGCGGAGGAGCGGGAAGGCGACGGGCCGGAGTCGGCAGCCCCCGCCCCAGCCGAGACCGGCCTGTCGCCGCTCGAGGCCTACAGCGAGACCATCGCCCACGAGCTCCGCAACCACGTCAACGTCGCCCAGGCCTTCCTCGACCTCGGCATGGACCAGGGCGACGGCGACAACTTCGCCCGGGTGGACGAGGCCTTGGATCGCATCGAGCGGGTGACCGACGAGGCCGCGGCCGTGGCCGGGGGGCCGGTCGACCCCGCACAGATGGCCTCGGGCTCGCTCCAGACGGACGCCCACCTCGCCTGGGAGCGGGTCGAGGCCGAGCCCGCCCAATTGACCGTCGAGACGGACCTCTCCTTCCGCGCGGACCACGACCAGATCGGCCTCCTCCTCGAGAACCTCTTCCGGAACGCGGTGGAGCACGTGGGCCAGGACGTCTCCATCCGCGTCGGACCGCTCTCCGGGGACCGCGAGGGATTCTACGTCGAGGACGACGGCCCGGGGATCCCGGAGGCGGACCGCGAGCGCCTCTTCGAATGGGGGGAATCGGGCGGCGACTCGGAGGGTGGCATCGGCCTCGCGATCGTGCACCGGATCGCGACGAATCACGGGTGGGCGGTGTCCATCACCGATGGGGAGATGGGTGGCGCGAGGTTCGAGCTCGAAGGGGTGGATGTGCTGGAATGAAGGGCCACGGATGGGGTAGCGTCAGTCGTCCTGTCCGTGGACACGATCCGGCTGGCCTCCTGTCTGTGGGCAATATTATAGTGGCGGGAGCACACCCAGCTAGGCAATAGCGCTCAGGGGGAGCGGGAGAGGGGAATGGTCACAAGCCTACTCGACGCCCTTCGGGGCGGCGCGTTCGATCTCATTGCGGTCGTAGCGCTGCTCTTGGGTGTCGTGTGGACGGTCGTCAACTTCTACAGCTTCTACCCGCTCGCCCAGACCGCCGCCGAGCGTCTTGCCCGGCGCGTCGATCGGAGACTCGGGCGGACAGCCGGACCCGGCGCGTCGGATCGCGGTTCGGTGGACAGGGGGTCGGTCGACCGCGGAACGGTGTCCGCCAGCGTGCCGGAATCCGGGCCGTCAGGGGACGGGCCTGGTCCCTCCGCGGAAGCGGATGAGGAAGGCGCTGAAGAGCAGGATGGTCTCGGCAGAGCAGGTGAGGAGCCCCCGGACATCGACGTTCTCATCCCCGCCTACGAGGAGGCCGGGGTCGTCCACCAGTCCATCGAGTCTGTCAGGCAGAGCCGGTATCCACAGGAGCACCTCCACGTGCACGTGCTCCTCGAGCCGGACGACGAGGAGACGCCGGCGGCTCTGGACCGCCTCGCCGAGCGATACGCGTTCGAGCGCATCGTCGTCCCGGAGCGCTATCCGGGCCAGCAGTCCAAGCCGCGGGCCCTGGATTACGGCTTCGAGAAGACCGACGGGGACATCGTCGGGGTGGTCGACGCCGAGGACGTGGTGGACCCCGGCCTCTTCGGCGAGGTGGCCCGGGGCATCTACGAGGAGGGCAACGTCGCCGTCCAGGGGCGCCTGGACATGGTCAACGAGGACGACGGGTGGCTGAACACGATCTTCCGCGCGGAGTTCGGCCTCTGGTTCGGGCTGGTCCTCCCCTCGTTCACGGAGGTCGGGTATCCGGTCCCCCTCGGGGGGACGACGTGCTTCTTCCGGCGCTCGGCGCTGGTCGCGACGGGGGTCAAGCGCGAGGAGCAGTTCGGCGACCCCTGGGAGAAGGCGGACGAGCTCTGGGCCAGGCGGGAGGGGCTGTTCGGCAGGCGGCCCTGGAGCACGGAGAACGTCACCGAGGACTTCGAGCTGGGGCTGTTCCTCTGGAAGGACGAGCAGTCGGTCGGGTACCTGGATTCGACCACGTCGGTGGAGTCGCCCGTCCGGCTGGACAACTGGGTGCGCCAGCGGACGCGCTGGGAGAAGGGCAAGCTCTACACCTTGCTCCAGCATCGCAACGGCCCGGACTCCGGGTACCTCGGGCGGATGCACACGACGCTCCAGGCCGGGCTGCCGCTTCTGGGCCCGGTCAACATCTTCGGCGTGGTCTTCCTCTTCATGATCGCCAACGCGGCCGGGTACGATCCCGGCGGGTGGCTCGGCGTGTTGCTGAGCGTGGGGCTCGCGTTCGTGGTCTTCGTGAGCGCGTTCTACGGGCTCGGGTACTGGCTCGCCTCCGGGAAGGGATTCTGGACCCGATTGCGGCGCCTGGTGACGGTCGTGGTGACCGCCCCCGTGTACTGGCTGCTGCAATGGGGCGCGGCCATCCGTGCAATGTGGCAGGTATATAATGGGCTGTTGCACTGGGAGCGGACGGATCACAATGGTCGGAACGGGGGTGGTGAGG
>JBDGRH010000297.1:0-3403 GCA_042218225.1 Halodesulfurarchaeum sp.
TCACGTAGGCGAACTCGAAGCCGCCCTTGCCCTTCTCCTCGGCCTCCTCGCGGTGCTGCTCGATGACGTGCTCCGGCACGCTTCCCGTCTCGAAGAGCAACCGCCCGACGAGGGTGCTCTTCCCGTGGTCTACGTGCCCGATGATGGCCAGGTTCTGGTGGGGTTTTTCCTCTGACATGTCCGGTCACCGTGGTCGTCCACGTTGGTGTTGCACTCCTCTGACATAAATAGTTTCGCCGGATTGGCGGGTTCGAGCGCGGCCAGCAGCGCCACTCGGACGTTCCCACGAGACCGTATTGCCCCACGAGGGGTCTCGGTACCGTTCCGGGCGTCATCCGATATCGCGGGGGCGGGCCACCGCGGTGGTCCGAACGCCCTGACCCAGGCGCATTCGCGCTATCTCGCCCCGGTAAATGTCAAACGAGATTTTGAGCATCCTTTAAGGGCGGACCACCGGAAGCAGGGCCCATGCCGCCCATCCGTCGACGTCGACTCCTCGCCTCCATGGGGGCCCTCGCATCCGGGGGGCTGGCCGGGTGCAGCGGCCTCGGCGGTTCACAGCCGCTCGTCCTTCCCCCACCGCCCCCGGAACTGGTCTCGGATTACACCGTCGGGAAGGTCAGGGCCGCAGAGCCCGTGGCCCTCATGTTCGAAACCGGCAGTTCCGACGAGCGCGAGCCCCTTTCCATCGAGTTCGTATCGACCCGGAGCGGTCTCGACGCCGTCGCCTTCAATCGCGATGTTCGCGCGGGGGCCGAACTGGCGAGGTACGCGAAAGAAACGGATCTCGAGGCTCGATCGCTGCTTCTCCTCCAGGAGGACGTGTCCGCGTGCTACCGGTCCCGTCTGGTTTCGGTCGCCCTCGGGTCGGGGGAGATCCAATTGACATTCTGTCGGGAGCTCCGTCCTGCCGACGCCGACTGCGAGGTGGGATCCAGGACGACCCTCGGGTACGCCATCAGGCTACCTCCGGTGGCGGAGTCAATCTCGTCGTTCGGCCTCAGCCACGGCCGGGACTGTCCCCAGTGGGCCGCCGAGGGACGACACGTGACGGTGCTCGTCGACGCGACTGGTGGGGATGGGGGAAACGGAGGCGATTGATGTCGGGTGAATACCCGCTTTCGAGGCGCTCTGTGCTGCTGGGTGGCGCGGCTGGCCTCGGGGGTCTCGCCGGGTGTGCGGGGACGGATTTCGATCTCGGCGGTACCCCATCCTTCGACCGGGCCAGACTCCAGCGGATCGCCGACCGACCGATTCCAGCCACCGATCGACCGCCGCTCCTCCAGGTCCCCCGCCGGAGAATCGAAACGCATCGGGAGCGCGCCAGGGAGTTGCTCGCAGCGCTTCCCCCCGAACCTACAGTCTCCAATGGGGCCGTCACGTCTCGCCTGGCAGAGCTGATCCATCGCGCACGGACGGTCATCACGGAGGACGAGCCCTCGGCATCCAGGTGGGATCAGCTGGAGAATGCCAGGTACGCGCGGTCGAGCGCCGCGGAGGCGGCGACCGCGTATCGCGCAGCCAAGGGGATTCTTGACCCCTCGACGCTGGCGACACGACGCGGGTCTCTTCGATCGGAACTTTCGAGGTTCCGGCGCCACTGGGGGTATCGGGGCGCCGACCCCTTCGAGGCCCTGGCGGTCCACGGCCGCCTGGAGGACCTCGTCGGGAGTGTCGAGTCGGCCACCAGGATCGGGGTCATCCCTGGACAACCGACTGCTGCCCCCTTGCGGCTGGGAGAAATTGCAGCCGCCCTCGAACGCGGCCGAGCCGCCCTGGGTGATGCGCGCGCGATCCGGGCCAGGTATCTCGACGCCCGCCGGGATACGCAGCCGTATCGGGCGGTATTCGCCACCGCCGGGTCGGAGCTCGAGGACCCACATCGCCAGGAGTACGCCCGCATAGCGGATTATCTCGGGGAGGAGGCACCCGACCGGATCGGATCGCCGGGGAGGCCGGCGGCATTCCTGCTGGTCACCTTCGAGCAGGCGGTCGGACGGTGGCGGGAGATGGCCCGGGAATCACGGTCGAAGGAGCGGTGGGCCGCGGCCGTCCGCCAACGCGCGGTGCATTGGGTCTATCTCGAGGGGGCACTCCCCATGATCCGCGCGATCAGAGACGGCGCCTACCGACCCCCCGAATCCGCGGCGGCGATCGAGGAGGCGAAAGCGGAGGCCGTCCAGCGACTCGAGGAGGCCCGTGCCGTCGACCCTCGACCGTTCGCCGCGCTTCTCGCCCGCCGGCCGCGGTCACATATCGGCGAAGGGGACCGGTACGTCGGAGGCCCAGACGGTTCGGTCGAAGCGGTCTATCGAGGATACGCCGCGTACGCCACTGGCATGCACGTTGCGGAGGCGGTCCCGTCGGTGGTCGACGCGATGGCTGGTCTGCTCCGCCGGCTCGCCAGGCGACGTGTCGAGAACTGAGTGCGGGTGGTGTACGGCGGTCTAACACCCGATCGCTCAGGCGGTCCGGTACTGCTGGAATCCCCAGAGGAGCATCCCCGTCCCGACGATCAGCAGGAGGATTCCCGTTCCCAGGCCGAAGTGGGCGTCGCCGCGGCCCGTCAGAAAGGTGGCACCGAGGAGGAGATGAAACGTCCCGAGGCCCGCCCCCATCACCGGTTTGCCGACGCCCAGCCACTCGCGCAGGATGCCCATACGCGTACGAGGCGTCCCGCGGCAGAAAGCCGTTGGTCCCATTCTCGGGAGCCGGAAATCGGCGCGGATTCAGGCGATGAGCTGCTCCATCACCTTCTCCTCCGCCCTGGCGAGGCGCTGCGCCAGCGCCTGCTCGGAGATGTCAAACTCACGGGCCAGCTCCTTCAGGGAGATCCGTCTCGGTCTCGCGTAGTAGCCCTTCTCGATTGCCAGCTCCATCGCCTCGCGTTGCTTCTCCGTCAGATCGCTGACGTCGATGTCCTTCACCGTGCGGCCCACGGAGTCGTCGAAATCCGTGGTCACCCGCTTGAGCGTGACACGCTTGCAGACGTCCTGAAGTGCCTTCAGGAGTGTGTCGATGTTCGTGTCCTCGTCCACGAACGTCCGGACGACGAAGTGCGAATCCGTCACCTCGACGATCTCCGGCACGCAGTTGAACTCGTCGAAGACCGTACACGCACACCGCTCGACGTCCGAGGAGAGGTGGCCGACCAGGGTGCCGATCTCCTCGCCGATCTGGACGGAGAGGACGAGGTCGCAGCGACAGGTGGTCCCCTCCCTGTCCACGATCACCTTGCCGATGTCCGTTTTGACCTCCGACAGTGGACACCCGGGCGGTTGCTCGATCTCGAACTGGACCTGGATGGTTCGACGCTCGAGGGACAGTGGTTCCGGGCCTGAGTCCGTCATTGTTTCCGAGGGGTGGACCAGTTTGTGGGTCGTTTCCGGGCGGTCGACCAGTT
>JBDGRH010000297.1:3503-8381 GCA_042218225.1 Halodesulfurarchaeum sp.
ATTGTTTCCGAGGGGTGGACCAGTTTGTGGGTCGTTTCCGGGCGGTCGACCAGTTTGTGGGTCGTTTTCGGGCGGCCGACCCGTTGGTGGGTTGGTTGGGGGCGGCCAACCCGTTGGTTGATGCTGGCGTCTGGGGGTCGGGGGGCTGCAGCCGGGTGCTTTTCAGCGGGATCGGAGCGTGACAGCGTGGCCGTCCCCTGATGGTTTGGGGAATACCCCTCCGATCGCGTGGGTACCGTGGATCACACATATTAGATACCCCGACTGTGCCACCTGATCCAGAACCCCCAGCCAAGGGCCGCGATGGCAAGCAGGACGATGAGGAAGGCGAGGTTGAGGCCGGCGGAGAAGACCGTGCCGATCGGGCCTCCGGGGAGGCCGGCCGGTCGGATGTCCGTGAAGATGCTGAGTCCTCCGGTCGGGAGCGGGGCCAGGGTGTATTGCAGCACTGCACCGAGCCAGACGAACAGGAACACACCCATACCGACGATGGCGCCGAGCGTGAGGGCAGGGCGCCAGGTGTATTCCTCCGGGTGAAAGTCCGAACGGCCCATCCGCTCCTCGGCCCACGTCTTCCACTCTTCGCTCGCTCGGCCGAGGCCGACGGCTCCCGTGAAGATCGAGGTATCGAGGGGCCACTCCTTGACGTGGGTCATGAACAGGTGGAAGGTGATCCCCGCGAGCATCGTCACCCCGACGATGGCGTGAACGTCCCGGAGGATCAGCATGAACGGGGCCGGCCACTGGGTCATGAGGGTATCAAACGGGAAGGGTGACCGGGTGGTGAAGGTGGCACTCCAGAGCATGAGCCCGGTCCACATCATCACCACGGACTCGAAGACGATGATCCAGGACTCTGCCTTCTGGAGGACGGTGTACTTCCCCGACTCGGGCTCCTCGCCGCGCCCGAGAAGATATCGTACCTGCTGGAATCCCTCGCGGAGGTCATCCAGCCCGGGGCGGATATGTCGCAGGGTCGTCTCCCCGGTGATCACCCCCATGAAGCCATAGATGAGATAGAACATGACTGTCAGGATGAGGACGCCGCCGATGACCCCGTGGAGGATGATGGCGGTCCGACCGCCGAGGACGGTGTAGACCCAACCGAGCGCGTCGTTGAACGTCAACGGTAGGCCCGTCACCCAAAGGAGCATGATGGAGAGCGCGATGATGCCGTGGGAGTACACCTGGATATCGTTGAAGCGAGCGAGGACGGTGGACGACCCCTCATCAGCAGGCCTGGTTCCCTGCTCATCCGCGGTCTCGGTTTCGATCTCGCCCTCGTTCCCGGCCTCGTTCTCGGACTCGTCATCGGTGAGCATCCGCCGCCACGAGCCGAGGAGCTGGAGGGCGATCACCAGGACGACGAACGAGATATACAGCCCCAGGATGATCCGTGCGGCGAGCCAGAGGACGTCGTACACACGGAAGGGGAAGTGAACCGTCACGTAGCCGCCGGTCAGCGTCCAGGTTCCACTGACCAGCTTGAGCTGGAGGACGGACCAGAACAGCCCGACAGTGCCGATAGCCGAGAGCAGGGCGGCGACGGTGGTCCGGCCCGGACTCAGGTCCGTTGCGCCGATGATGTCGATGTTCCTGATTCCCATCGGGCGTCCCCCTATCTCGTTGGTAGGTGCGGCCAGCCCATAACCGACAACCGTGCATATAGTGTGTTACTTATTTTTGATATTATACTTCCTGAATACTTGTATATGCACGTATGAGGTCCTTTTGCGTCTGTTTTCATCGTATCCCCTATTATCGGTTATCGGAGGTGTTTGTATATTGTTACCATACCGGCATCCCGCTGCTACCCGGGGTCGATGGACCCGTTCCCGGGATGCAGGCGGAGTTCCATCTCTCGCTCGCAGGATCGCTCCTGCAGCGTCTCGAATCCGAGCTTCTCGTACAGATTGATGGCCGCGCGGTTCCGGCGCTCGACGACGAGCCAGACCCGTTCGACGCCGTGGGTTCGGCCCTGTGCCAGCGTGGTAGTGAGCAATGCCTCGCCGATCCCGGCCCGTTGATAGTCCTGGTGGACGAAGATGGCGAGCTCGTGTCGTGTCTCCTCGTCGGGAACCAAAGCCGCATGCCCGACGACACACCCGTCGTGTCGGGCGACGAGGTTGTGACAGTCCGGCCCCACGAGCGAGTCGAGCCACTCCTGGATGGCGCTCTGTCCGAACGGTGGAAGACCCTGGGCCCGCTGGGAGGCGTCGAAATCGTCATACATTGCGGCGAGCTCGTCGATGTCTCCCTCGAACGCCTCGATCCGGATCGCTCGACCGTTCCCGTCGGTGATGACGCGGGGTGGACGCGAACGGGTGGCGAATCGCTGGGTGCTTCCGGAGGCCATCTCACGCGACCGATCAGGCAGTCTCCACGCCCGCCTCCGGGAGGACCCACACGGTGTCGCCCATCCAGTCACCGGCCTTCGTGTACACGAGGGCGAACAGGAGCATGAGTGCCCCGACCCCGATGAACGGCAGGCCCACCAGGATCCCGATCACGGTGACACAGAACGCGATCCCGACCAGGACCAGGGCACTGCCGAGGGCCAGTGACCATTTGGTCACGGTGAACCGCGTGCTCCCGAACCCGAACCGCTCACACCCGTTGGTGAGCTGACTGTTCTCCACGACGCTGGAGGTGAACTTCACGGTGTCCAGGCCGCTCGTCGGGATGGAGTACCGACCGTTCGCGGTCTCGATGGGGATGTGATCCGCGAAGATGCTCGCGCATTCCATCTGGGTGACCGCCGAGAGCGGGATGGTGAGGTCGAGGGTCGACGCGTTTTCTTTCCCCTGCATCGGGCGGGCGTAGATCGCCTCGTCCGTCACGAGGATGACCGTATCCGCGACCCCGGCCTCACCCCCAGTGACGATCTCGGCGCCGTACTCCACCGACTGATCCCCCAGCTGTGGACTGTCGGCCATCTCGCGGATGAGCCGTTGGTATCTGGGTCTTGGCACTGGCCTTCGCCTCGTGTGGTGATTGGGGACCAGAGCGAATAAACCTATTTGTAAATTTATAGTTAAGAGGAAGTTTAAAATATATACAAATATATTGAAAATTTCGCTGTTGGCCTCATATGCGGGTTTTAACCCCTATTATGGGAGAATAATGGAAAATTAGAGGAGTCGATGACGATATAGATATAAAAACTGATATTAGTTATTCTATTTCAAGATATTGAATACACAAGGCTTGTTTATATAAATGGATCGGGAAATCGCCGATATACCACTTTCAGCAGGTTCATACGTTTTCTGATATTTCGTGCAGTGATCTCCACGCCCCCTATAACCGCCTTGAATACGAAAGGTAGGACGCATAATCACGATATTCCGCACACAGATCACCCTGGATATTCCCTATAACTCTCCGTATTATTACACTTGTTCTGCTCTCTCCTCCCGGAAACTGTCCGGTGGGAGGTCTGCCAGATTCTTCTCGTTTCACGGATCGGGTCCGTCCCGAGGATTCTCCCCGATCGGAGTGACTGACCGACAGGGTGGACGGTTGCTGCTATTGGGGTCGATGTCCTGGGGGGTAGCCGAAGATGTCTCGATTACCCCATCCTTTAATTGTCGGCCCTGGATACCGGTCTCCGTCACACGATGTTCAAACGCAAGACCACATACGTGCGCTCTCGACGATGATATTCGGTGTCCTTCCGGACTCCCCCGTCATCCACGTCCTCGTCATTGTACTAGCGACGGGATTCATCTGGTGGGGAAGTGGATGGCTGGAATCCTCGGCGGAGAACCTCTCCACGTATTACGGGCTGCCCGCGGTCATCCAGGGATCGGTCGTTGTCGCGGTGGGTTCGAGCTTTCCCGAGCTCTCGAGTGTCGTTTTCACCGCTCTCGCTGGCGCCTTCGATATGGGGGTGGGTGCAATCGTCGGTTCGGCCATATTCAATATCCTCGTGATCCCGGCAGCCTCTGGCATCGCCAGCGACGACCCGGTCGATTCCAATCGCACGGTCGTCTTCAAGGAGGCACAGTTCTACATGATCGCCGTCTCCGCGGTCGTGGTCACCTTCGCGATGGCCGTCATCTACTTCCCGACTTCGGGTGGTGCCGCCCTGGGCGGCCGGGTAACCCGCTCGCTCGCCCTTATTCCCCTCCTGCTCTACGCTCTGTATCTGTTCATCCAGTGGCAGGACGTGAGCGAGCACCAGCCCGAGGGTGAGGGGTCCTCGATCAACGTGCTCCGTCAGTGGGGCAAACTGGTGGTGGGGTTGGTCGTCATCCTGGTTGGAGTCGAGCAACTCGTCGGGTCTGTCGAGAGCCTGAATCACACCTTCGGAATCCCGCAATTCCTCGCTGGAGTCACGATAATCGCCGCCGCGACGAGCCTCCCGGATACGTTGGTGAGCGTGCGGGCTGCTCGAGCAGATAAGGACGTGACGAGCCTGGGGAACGTCCTCGGATCGAACACCTTCGACCTGTTGGTGGCGATTCCAATCGGGGTGCTCATCGTGGGGAGCGCCCCGATCAACTTCTCGGTGGCGGTTCCGATGATGGGTGTCCTGACCCTGGCAACGATCCTCCTGTTCGCGACGTTACGGACCGATCTGACGCTTTCGGGCATCGAGGCGTACGCCCTTTTGGCGACCTACGTCCTCTTCGTCGGGTGGATCGTGGCGGAGACCGTCGGATACACCCATCTCATCCGTGGGGCGTGAGGTGCCTGCCGATCCGGAGCCGAGCGAGTGGGTCTGAATGGAAATCATAAAGGCGTTTCTACCCATTCCAGCGCTTCTCAACCCGGGTTTGAGGGGAAATCGGGATACTGGCCGATTCCAAAATACCCGACAACCCTCCACCTTACCGGGAATGCCGCCTCCTCTCATTCAAAACCTCCTCGCCT
>JBDGRH010000186.1:0-2144 GCA_042218225.1 Halodesulfurarchaeum sp.
GTGGGACCTCCCTCCGGTCGGCCCCACGCCCCCGGCCCCTTTCGAATTCCCACCCAAATCGATTCTCCCCCTATTAGAAATATCGGCCGGACGAGATTCCGACTCCCTGGCGGATCGAAAGGGCGAGGCCGGCTCGGGGAAGGCGGGCGACGTAAGCACTTCGTCGAGCGACGAGCGGAGCGAGGAGCGAGGCGAAGCGCGCAACGAGCCCCCCGACCCGAGCCGGCCGAGGGCTTTCAACTGGTGGCGGTCGGGATCGTTCTCACTCCAGCAGCCGGCCGAGGGCTTTCATTTCGTGACGGTCCTGGCTACTGGGGCCCCTACTGCAGCCGGCCGAGGGCTTTCGAATCGTGACGATTCCGTTTCCAGCGCTCCCTACTTCAGGCGGCCGAGGGCCTTCAACGCATGCCGATCACCCATACATGAAAAGGGGGACGAAGCGACGGACCAATTCTAGAAGCCTACGTCTGTCGACTGGGTTTCAGGCGACGCCTCATCGAACAGCGCAGACCGGGCATTGAAGACGGGCTCGATTCAGGGACAACACCACCCAGAGCGAATTCACTCGGCCAAAACCGCCGGGATACAATTCAGCTCAGGCAGGCGCGACCTGGATCGGAACGGGCGTGAAGCAAAGCAGCCCGAGGACGAAGGTGAACACCCCCACCGCGATCCGGCCCCTATCGAGTGGCGAATCCTCGATTGGCGAAGCCGAACCGAAGGTCGCCGCGATCATGGCGAGAACCCCCCAGAGGATCCAGAGGCCCACCATCTGGCCGGCGTCGGCGAAGAAGTAGAGGTAGGCCGCCAGGCCGAAGAGGAGTGTCGGGACGAAGGGCGCCAGGCGCTCCTGGGCCGGGCCGAGGATCGCCCGGAGGATGTGTCCCCCGTCGAGCTGTCCCGCCGGGATGAGATTCAGGAAGGTGATGAACATCCCCACCCAGCCCCCGATGACGACGGGGTTCACGACCTTCGTCGGGTCCGGGTAGGCGAGCGGCTGGCCCAGAGCCATGGCGATGCCATAGAGGAGCGGCGGGTAGTTGAACTGGACCCTGATGGCCGTGTCGGCGTTCAGGACCCACGGGGGCACGTCCACCGGGGGCAGCGAGAGGCCGATGGCGGTCACGACGACCGTCGCGAGCAGGCCCGCCAGCGGTCCCGCGACACCGATGTCGAAGAGCGCCTTCCGGTCGGGGATCTGGCCCCGCATCCGGATGACGGCCCCCATCGTCCCGACGATGGTGGGAAAGGGGATGAAGTACGGGAGGGTGGCGTCCACCTGGTGGTATCGACTCATCACGTAGTGACCGAGCTCGTGCGTGCCCAGCACCCCCATGACGGCGAGGGTGAACGGGAGGGCGTTCAAGATGGCTGGGGACAGGACATCCCGCACGTAGTACCACTGCGCCCCCACGAGGAGGGTCGAGAGCACGGTGGCAATCGCGAGGACGAGGTTGGTCCAGGGGATGCCGTCGATGCCGATCCGGTGGGGCTCGGCGACGAGGACGAACTCCCCCGTCCGGTGGGTGACATCCACCTCGTAGCCGGCCTCCCGGAAGCGTGGCCAGACCTCCCGCATGAGTGTCTGCCGGTCGACGAGTGGGTCGCCGAAGTAAAGAAGCGTATCACCCTCCCGGCGGACCTCGTAGACCTGGAACACCGCATTGAATGCGTCCGGCGACGGGGCGTCTCCGGGCGACTCGGTCGCCATGGGCGTCGGTTACGTGTCCAGCGGTTTAAACCCTCGTCGGGTGCGAAACGGGGGCGGGTCGGGAGGGGTCCGACGGGTGTTGGAGCACGCGACGAGGACGTCTCGTCGGGTTTCAAGGGGGGTGGGCCGATACCTCCGGGTATGGAGGAGACGACACTTCACATCGTCGCCCACTACAACGCGAAGACCGACCAGGTGTACGTCAATGTCTTCAAGGACCCCGATATGGCGGACGAGTGGTCGGCGGAGCGGCAGGCGGAAGACCAGATCCAGTCGGTCCTCTACAAGGTCGTCGAGCTCCCCGAGGACTTCAGCGACGACACCGTCGAGCAGTGGCGAGAGCACCTGGAGTGAGCGACCGGCGGACCAGCCGGTCCCTCGCGGACGGTGCGGGTGGTGCCCCTGGGACCGCCCGGGTTCTCACGTGAGCGCC
>JBDGRH010000186.1:2244-8374 GCA_042218225.1 Halodesulfurarchaeum sp.
TCGCGGACGGTGCGGGTGGTGCCCCTGGGACCGCCCGGGTTCTCACGTGAGCGCCGTGCCGGAGGACACCTGGGCTCTGACGAACGCCCGTCGGAGCACCGTGAGGAGCAGATACGTCTCGTATTTCTGCGTCCGGCAGTGCGGACAGGGAGCCATCTCGGCGGCGATCTCCTCGAGGTCTTCCCCGTGCTCCGCCCGCAAATCCTCGATCAGCCCGCCCACCGAGTCCTGGATCGCACCCGCCAGGTCATCGAGGGTGTCTTCGGCGGTCTCCGGGACGGCATAGGAGAGGACGATCGTATTCGCCCGGTAGAACTTGGTCGTCCCCCCGCGGTGTTCCTCCAGCCGGGAGACCTCGACGAGCCCCGCGTCCCGGAGCTCGTTCAGGTGGTGGCGGACCGTATTCTCCGTGCGCTCGTAGCCCCGGTCCGCGAGCGCCTCGTGGACCTCGGCGACGCGCATCTCGGACTCCGCGAGCATGTCCAGGATCATCGCGCGGGCGGGCTCGTCGACCGCCGCGGAGACGTCGGTGTCCCGGACGACGATGTCGCGCAACTCGACCTCCGTGCCGAACTCGGCCATGGAATCGGGTTGGGCCGGACGGAATAAAGCGTCTGTCCTCTCCCTTCTCCACCCATCGGTCGATTACACCCCCGAACGGCAGTGGGCAAGCGTCTGGCAAGGGGAATCGAAGGATCGTCTATCGAACGCCGATGCACAGGGGATCCAGGACCCTCTGCGGTCCCGCAACGGCCGAGCGAAGGTCCCTCGGTCGGATAGCGCACCGACAGCTTCCGAAAACGAGTGCGAGATGATGCTCCTGGGCTGTCGGGTCACTCGTCTCGCTGGTCCCTGGGTGGGTGAACGAAGAGCCCATCCACGACCGGGGCCCCACTCACCACCGTCGCCGAGGCGATCGCGACTGCCCGGGAGGCGAGCAGGTGGTGGCCCACGATGTAGGTGAAAAGGAAGGCGACCGGGACGGTTACGAGGATGAGATCCCATCTCGAACATCCCTCGAACGCGGTGCGAATGTGGGAGAGACGCCTCATCGCTCACTCCATGTAGCCGAGGTCCTTGAGCTTCTGTCCGATCTGGCGCGCCTCCACCTCCGAGATCTCGGCGTCCGACTCCATCTCCCGCAGTACGAGGTGCTTGATGAACTCCTTCACCGAGCCGAACGGCTCGTCCTCGATGTACGCCTCGACGTCCTCGACGAACTCCTTGCGCAGGGAGATGGTGGTGTACTCGGTCACGACGGGCGGGGATTCCGGGCCCAGCTTTAAATATTTAATTACATGTAATTAGCTTCCGCCGCCTCGACAGCCGTCGTTACGGACCGCCGGCGCCACTGACCGACGGACGCCCGGACCAACGGCGCCACAGACCGACGGCCCCACCGAATGCGAAGCCCCCAAGATGGCCGCCATTGAGCCAGTGTGGCTGGAGGAACACGCCGGTGAATGGATCGACCGCGAGGGTGAGGAACGCGAGCCCGCCCATGGTCGCTGCCAGCCATTCCGCCGGGCCGACCGGGTCCGTCGCGCGGGGGAAGAACGCCAGGCTGAATCCCCCCAGCGCGTAGACGATCCCGCTCGATCCGTAGAAGGCGACGGGCCGGTCACCCAACATCAGGAGTACCACCGCTCCGGTGCCGGTCGCGAGGTACCCACTCGCCACAAGCAATCCGGCGTACTGCCACCGCTCGAGGGATCGCTCGACCGGGGTGCCGAGGAGCCAGACGCCGACCACACTAGAAATGACGTGCAGCAACCCCCGATGAAGGACTGGCGCGAGGGGCCAGGCGACCCACGGGGCGACGCCAAACAGACCCGTCGCGAAGACGTCGGTGCCGGGGACCCCGGTCTGCGCGGTATAGGCCACTTCCATCGCGAAGATACCGATGATGATGCCGAGTACACCGAACGTGACCGGGGCACCGTGAGGCCGGTAGGCGGCTGTGGCGGACCTGACCCAACGTCGAACGGTGGCGGCCATTCACGTCGACAGTGGGTGAGCTAGTGGAAAGTGGTTAGTGGTTTCGCCGGTAGCGGACCGACGATCCAGTGCCCACCGTCGAGGAGTACTCTCCTGGCCATCCACCACATCCCGGTACCGATCCGTCAGGTCGCCGGACCGGACCCAAACACCCATCTTCGCCACCGGCGAACGCCCGGTGTGAGCGAACCAGCCATGGGCCGGTTCCCGGTCCCGGACCGGGAGGACCTGCCCGACGACGTCCGCGAGCGCATCGAAACCGAGACCGAGGAGGCGGGCTTCACGCCCAACGTGTTCGAGGCCTTCGCGTACAAGCCCGAGCACTTCAGACCCTTCTTCCAGTATCACGACGCACTCGTCGAGGAGACGCCCCTCGACCGCGCCGAGGTCGAGATGCTCGTCGTCACGGTCAGCGGGATCAACGACTGCCTGTACTGCGTCGTGGCCCACGGGGCCCTGTGCCGGATCTACGCGGGTGATCCACAGCTCGCCGACCAGCTGGCCACGAACTATCGGGCGGCCGATCTCTCCGACCGCCATCGGGCCATGCTCGAGTTCGCCGAGAAGCTCACCCGCGAACCCGGCCAGATCGAGGACGCGGACCTCGACGCCCTCCGGGAGGCGGGCTTCTCCCAGGAGGAGATCTGGGACATCGCGAGCGTGGTGGCGGTGTTCAACCTCTCGAACCGGATGGCGCAGGTCGTCGATATGCGGCCGAACGAGGAGTTCTACACGCTTGGCCGGGGTGGTTCGGCAGAGGAGTGAGCGGTACTCGACTACGGGTCTGAAACGGTGGAGCGGCGCACGGAGGGGTTCGGGAATCGGACCGAAATGAGAAAATAGTGCGCCCGATCGAGCGTGGCGTGAACGCCAGATGGGGCGGCTGGTCACTGGCTTCTAGAGGACTCCTATCGGAGAACGGGATGCGACCCCTCGAGCCTGGGCAGTCGCGGGGGGGGTTTTCGGCTTGCGGGTATATTGGCCGTCCCGTCTTTCAATACGGCCAGCCGGGGAAACCCGCCGCCCACTGAAACCCCTCGACTGTGTAATCTGCCAGAAATCCCACGCTTTTCGGTCCGGGGCAGAATCGGTCCAGTTCGACGCAATCGGATGCGAAAGAAACCACCGGTCTCGACCCGGCCAACCGTTTCCAGCATCCGCCGAGGGAGCGGTCCGAAGGACCCGACCGAGGCGGTTCACCGCGAGCGCGGACGCGCTCGCGGCCCGACGAGCGGCCGGCGCGTGGTCCGGAGGACCCGCGCCGGACGCGAGGAGGGTTTTTGGTGCAGATTTTTGCGAGGAGTGGTGCGCGCAAGCGCACCCGACGAGCAAAAAGGTGCGTTTACATGGCGCCGCCCATGCCACCCATGCCGCCCATGCCGCCCATGCCGCCCATGCCACCGGCGCCGCCGGGGCCGCCGGCCGGCATGTCCTCGTCCTCGTCGTCGCTACCGCCGCCCTTCAGGTCGCCGGCGGCGATGACGTCGTCGATGCGGAGGATCATGACCGCGGCCTCGGTGGCGGACTCGATGGCCTGGGTCTTCACGCGGAGCGGCTCGACGACGCCCTCGTCCTCCATATTCACGAGCTCGCCGGTGTAGGCGTCGAGCCCGAAGTTCACGTCGCCGGCATCGTGCTGACTGCGGAGGTCGACCAGCGAGTCGATCGGGTCGTGGCCCGCGTTCTCGGCGAGCGTGCGCGGGACCACGTCCAGGGTCTCGGCGAAGGCCTCGACGGCCAGCTGCTCGCGGCCGCCGACGGAATCGGCGAAATCCCGGAGCTGGAGCGCGAGTTCCGTCTCGGGCGCGCCGCCGCCGGGGACGACCTTCCCGTCCTCGATGGTGACGCGGACGACGTGCAGCGCGTCCTCGATCGCCCGCTCGACCTCGTCGACGACGTGCTCGGTGCCGCCACGGAGGATGAGCGTGACGGAGCGGGCCTCCTCGACGTCCTCGATGAAGATGCGCTCGTCGCCACCGATGTCCTTCTGGGCGACCGAGCCGGCCTCGCCGAGGTCGTCAGCGGTGATGTCGCGGACGCTCGAGATGGGCGTGGCGCCCGTCGCCCGGGCGATGCGGGTCATGTCATCGGATTTGACCCGCCGGACGGCCAGGATGCCCTCCTGGGCCAGGAAGTGCTGGGCCATGTCGTCGATGCCGCCGTCGGCGAACACGACGTCGGCACCGGCGTCGACGAGGTGGTCGACGAGCTCGCGGAGCTGTTGCTCCTCTCGCTCGAGGAACTCCTGGAGCTGGTCGGGGTCGGTGACGTTGACCTCGGTGTCGATCTCCGTCTCCTCGACCTCGATGCCGGTGTCGACGAGGGCGATGTTCGCGTCCTCGACCATGTACGGCATGTTCTCGTTGACGCGCTCCTTGTCGACGATGACGCCCTCGACGAGCTCCGAGTTCTCGATGGAGCCGCCGACGACCTTCTCGACCTTCACGTTGTCCGTGTCGATGCCCTCCTCGTCCGCGACGGACTGGACCGCGCTGACCACGAGGTCCGCCAGGCTGTCCTTGGCGGCCTCGGCGCCCTTGCCGGTCATCGCGGTGGCGGCGATCTGCTCGAGGTGGTCGGTGTCGTCGGCCGTGATCTCGATGGCCATATCCTCGAGCAGGTCCTTCGCCCTCTCCGCGGCCTGGCGGTACCCCTGGGCCAGGGTCGTCGCGTGGATGTCCTGGTCCAGCAGATCCTCGGCCTCGGAGAGCAGCTCGCCCGCCACGATGACGGCAGTGGTCGTTCCGTCGCCGACCTCACTCTCCTGCGTCTCGGCGACCTCGACGATCATGTTCGCCGCCGGGTGCTCGATGTCCATCTCCTTCAGGATCGTCACCCCGTCATTGGTGACGACCACGCTGCCCATGGAGTCGACCAGCATCTTGTCCATGCCCTTGGGGCCGAGGGTGGTTCGGACCGCCTCGGCCACGGCCTTCCCGGCCGTGATGTTCATGGACTGCGCGTCCTTGCCCGAGGTTCGCTGGGACTCCTCGGACAGTACGATCAGGGGTTGGTTACCCATCTGAGCCATAGTCGAACGGTGATTGAATGTCGTTCTATATAAGGATTGCGAACCCCCGCGACGTGGACCTCGCAGGCGGTCGGTTTCTTTCGCGTGCTATTCACACACAGGGCCTACTTAAGTGGGATTCTGGGCCGTCACAGGATCGAATGCCCGTAGGGGGCCCCGGCTGGAGGGTTCGGCTTCTGACGTGGGCCGTGGAACGGTCTCACGCACCGACATCGCAGGTTCCTTCCCTGGAGTAGTGACCGGTGAGGGAATCAGAATCCGAATGAAGACGACAGCGGCCGGGGAGATGTTTGGCCGTCGATTCACCCGGGATACTCGTGATACTCCATTCCCTGGTGCTTGAGTTCCTCGACCCGCTTGCGCTCCAGGAAGGAGTAGACCGCGCCGTGGGGCGCCCCGTCCAGGATCATCTCCGCGGCGGTCCGGACCACGTCCACCTCCTTCGGGCTCCCGATGACGCCGAGCGTGGAGCCGTAGATGACCACGCTCGCGCCGGTGAGCTCCTCCATGAGCTCCCGCGTCCGGCCGTCCTCGCCGATGAGCCGACCCTTCTTCCGCCGGAGGTCGTTGTCGTTCCGGGCGGCGCGCTCGATATCGATGGTCTCGAACATGCGGAGGTCGCCATCCAGGAGCGTGAGGGCCTCCTCGGGGGGAAATCCCCGGCCGATGGCCTCGACGATGTCCACGCCCTTCAACCCGGTGAGCGGGTCGCCCACCTGCTCGATCCGGACCGAACCGTTCTGGGAGTCCACCTCGATGTCCACCTCGGCCGCGGTCTCGATCTCCCGGAGGGTCTCACCACCTTCGCCGATCAACACCCCGATCCGTTCCTGCGGAATCTTCACGTGCTGCATGTGCTCCGATACCCGCTCGTCCGGTTTAAGGTTTCTCCGGGGACCTGGGGAGGCTCTTGGAGGAGGTATAACGGAATCAGGTACGGGTCAACTGGCCTCGGGTAGCGATCGGGACCACGCACGGAAGCACGCTGGACCCCCACTCACTATCAGTTGAACGACTTCGGCCGACTGCAATGACAGCCGAAACCGCGACCGCCACGAGTTGAAAGCCCTCGGCCGGCTGCTGGAGTGAGAACAATCCCGA
>JBDGRH010000124.1:0-8351 GCA_042218225.1 Halodesulfurarchaeum sp.
AGTACTATACGACGCTTCTGGTATTCATGGGGTCGATGCTCGGTGTCGCGTTCGCTGCCGACCTCATCGCCCTCTTCGTCTTCTGGGAGCTGACGAGTCTCTCCTCGTTCGTCCTCATCGGCCATTACACCGGGGAGCGCTCCTCTCGATACGCGGCCCGGAAAGCGATGCTCATCACGGTGGGGGGCGGGCTCTTCATGCTGGTCGGGTTCCTCATGCTGGCCTCCGTCACCGGGACCTTCGACCTGGTCGCGATGCTCGAACAGGGGGCGCAGGTGCGGGCCTCGTTGCGCGACGCGGGCCTGCTGATTCCGGTGATCGCGCTCCTGGGCATCGGGGCCGCGGCCAAATCGGCCCAGGTTCCGCTTCATATCTGGCTCCCGAACGCCATGGAGGCCCCGACACCGGTCTCCGCCTTCCTCCACTCCGCGACCATGGTGAAGGCGGGCGTGTATCTCGTCGGCCGGTTCAGACCCTTGCTCCTCACCGACGAGTGGATGCTCGTCTTCGCCGCGATGGGCCTCGTGACGATGACCGTCACTGCCGTCCTCGCGGTGGCCGCGACGGACATCAAGGAGCTGCTCGCGTACTCCACCGCCTCCCACCTGGGGCTCATCATCGCCGGTTTCGGGTTCCAGAACGCCCTCGGGGCCGAGACAGGGTCGTTCCACATCCTCAATCACGCGCTCTTCAAAGCCGCACTCTTCCTCGTCGCGGGTATCGTCGCCCACGAGGCCGGAACCAGGAATCTTCACGAACTCGGGGGGTTGTGGCGCGACCTCCCGGTCACCGCCGCAGTGACGGTCATCGCCGCCCTGGGGATGGCTGGAGTTCCCCCTTTCAATGGCTTCTACTCGAAAGAGCTCCTCTTCGAGGCGGCATACGAGACGGCGGTCCACACCGGCGGCTGGACCTGGCTCTACCCCGCGATCGCGGTATTCGGGAGCGTGTTCACCTTCCTCTACTCCATCCGGTTCCTGATGCTCTTCTTCGGCGAGAGGCCCGAGGGACTCGAAACGGTACACAGCCCGCCGGCGTCGATGCTCGCCCCAGCGGTGCTCCTTGCCATCCTCGCCGCGCTGGTGGGTGCGATGCCACAGGTCGCCATCGACGCCATCGTGCAGTCGGTCTACGAGAGTGCCGTGGGAGGCCATGGGCACGCCTTCCACGTCGGGCTTCCGACGGAGGTGACGCCTGCCCTCCTCATGAGTGGCACCGTCCTCGGAGTGGGGGCCCTCACCTTCCCGTTCTACGGCCGACTCCACCAGGGACTCCGACGGAGCTTCGAGGTCGCCCCACCGATCACCGTCGACTGGTGGTACGACGGGACGGTCTTCGGGCTGAATCGGGCCGGGCGACACCTCGCTCGCGTCGTCCAGAATGGCCTGCTCCGGACCTACGCGACATGGGTCTTCATCGGCGTCTCCAGTCTCACCCTTGGTGGGTATGTGGCCACCGGGGCCGCTCTCCCCGCGAATCCACCGATCACGCTTCCCGCGCCGATCGTCATCGTGTTGATGGTGGCGGTGGTCGCCGCGGTGGCCATCACCATCGCACCGTCGCATGTGGCCGGCGTCCTCACCCTCTCCATCCTCGGGTTCATGGTCGCCATCTTCTATATCCTCGCGAGCGCCCCGGATCTCGCGCTCACGCAACTCGTCGTCGAGACCCTCGCCCTCGTCATCTTCCTCCTCGTGCTGGATCGGTTACCGGCGTTCTACGGGACCATCGACCGCGCCCGGGCAGCCCGGGACGGCGCTCTCTCCATCGTGGTCGGGGTGACCGTGATGGCCACCGTGTTGCTCTCGACGAAGGACGCCCCGAGTGATGGGATCGCCGAGTACTTCGTCGAGACGTCGGTCCCCATGGGTGGCGGGAGCAACATCGTCAACGTGATCCTCGTCGATTTCCGGGGGTTCGACACCATGGGGGAGATATCCGTCATCGCCATGGCGGCGGTGTCTGTGCTCACGCTCGTGGCCCTTCGAGAGCGAGGTGAGCGATCGTGACCACCGTCATCTTCCGGACGGTCACGAGGTTGACCGTTCCACTCGTCCTTTTGGTATCGGTGGCGCTCTTCCTCCAGGGTCACAACCACCCGGGCGGTGGATTCATCGCCGGGGTGCTCACGACGAGCGGGTTCGCCCTCATCTATATCGCCTACGGGCTCGACTTCCTCGAGGAGCGGATCCTGGGTCGGGAGCCGGGTGATGCGGTCGCGCACCTGCGACACGGGGTCGTCACCTACTATAGACGGGTCTTCGCGCTCGGCCTTGCGCTCGCCGCCGGCAGTGGGCTCGTGGCGATCGGCCTGGGGCATCCATTCCTGAGTCACGGGTACGTCATCGTCGAGCACCTCCCGCTGTACGGTGAGGTGGAACTCGCGAGCGCGGTCGCCTTCGACCTCGGCGTCTACGGTGTCGTGGTGGGCGGCCTGCTCACGATCATCTCGGTGGTGGGTGCCGAATGACCGAGGCTGCCGTCACCCCGGAGACCGTCCTCGCGGTGGTCCTCGGTCTCCTGTTCGCCCTGGGGACGTTCCTCGTCCTCAGGCGGGACGTGGTACGGATCGTCTGGGGTGTTTCCATCCTGAGCCAGGCGGCGAACGTCTATCTCGTCACCATGGGCCGCATCAAGGGCGGGGTTCCGATCGTCGCCCACGGAGGCGGCGGGCATGCGACCCCCACGGACCCACTTGTCCAGGCGCTGGTCCTCACCGCCATCGTCATCGGGTTCGGGACGACGGCCTTCGCGCTGGTACTCACCTTCCGCGTCTACGAGGAACACGGGACCATCGATAGCTTCGAGCTGGGGAGGGGGTCGCCATGACACCGTCACAGGTCGCCATCGCCCCGATGGTCGTGGCGCTGGCGACGGCGATCCTCGCGTTGCTCGTCCGGGGAGCACCCCGGCTGCAGAAGGGGGTGAGCCTGGTTGGCATCCTGGGATACGCGGTGGCCGTGGGCGCACTCATCCGGTCTGTGTACCCCGCGACAATCCTGACCTACCAGCTCGGAGGGTGGCCGGCACCCTTCGGGATCACCATCGTCGCGGACCCGCTCTCTGGGTTCATGCTCGGGCTCACGGCTGCCGTCGCCGTCCCGGCGCTGGTCTTCTCGCTCGTCAACGTCGACGAGTTCGGCCAGCAGGTGTCCTATCACCCGCTCTTTCACTTCATGCTCGTGGGGGTCACCGGCTCCTTCCTCACCGGGGACATCTTCAACCTCTTCGTGTGGTTCGAGGTCATGCTCATGGCGTCTTACGTCCTGGTGGTCTTCTACAGTGGGCCAGAGCAGACGCGGGCTGCACTCCAGTACGTCGTCCTCAACCTGGTGGGGAGCGCCGTGATGCTCCTCTCGATCGGTGGCATCTACGCGACGGTTGGGACGCTCAATATGGCCGATCTAGCCCGCAGATTGGCCGACCCGGCCGCGTATGGCTTCGACCCCGCTCCGGTCTTGGGCCTCTCCGCCCTCCTGTTCGCCGTGTTCGCCCTCAAGGCCGGGATCGTCCCCTTCCAATTCTGGGTCCCGGGCGCCTACCGGGCGGCCCCGGCTCCGGTCTCGGCGATGCTCGCTGGGGTGGTGAAGAAGGTCGGTGTCTACGCCATCGTCAGGCTCTACTTCGAGGTATTCGCCGCCGCGACACTCCCAGTGTCCCTGCCGGGCATCGGCGGCCACTCGGTGCTTGCGTTCTACGGGCCGGTCCTGTTCGTGATGGCCACGTCTAGTATCGTCTTCGGTGGAATCAGTGCCATCGCCAGAGACGACCTCGACGACCTGCTTGCGTACTCGAGCATCGGCCAGGTCGGGTTCATCGTTCTCCCACTTGCGATCGCGGCGACGATACCGGACCTCCGCAGCCTCGCCATCGTGGCGGTGCTGATTTACGCGCTCAATCACGCCCTGGCGAAGGGATTGCTCTTTCTGGTGGCGGGGACGATACGGTCCGGTGCAGGATCGACGGATCTCCATACGGTGAGTGGGTTGAGCACCGTGTCCCCCCTCCTCGCCGGGACCTTCCTGGTGGGCGGGCTCGCCCTCGTCGGAATCCCGCCGCTTTCCGGGTTCTTCGCGAAGCTCCTCGTCTTCCAGACTGCCCTCGGGGGTGTCAACACGGTGCCGCTGGGCGTCGCGCTCCTCGGTGCGGTATTCACCATCGCGTACGTCTCTCGGGCCTGGAACCGGGGATTCTGGGGGGAGCGATCACCGGCCGTCGAGGAGTTCCAGCCCGATACTGTCGAGCTGGCAGTCCTCGCGCTTCTTGCGCTGGGGATCGTCGCTGTCGGGATCGGGTTCGACCCGGTGCTTCACCTCGCACGGGCCGCGAGCGATGCGGCACTCGCGCGGGGAGCGTACATCGACGCGGTCGATCTTCATACGGTCGAGGCCGCCACGGGAGGTGGCCACCCATGAAGATGCGTCGGTGGGGTCTTGCGATGCTATCACTCGCCGTCATCTGGCTTTTCGTCCGGGGAGTGCCGATCGATGCCCGCATCATCGTCGGGGAGCTCCTCCTGGGCCTGGTCTTCGGCGGGATCATCGCCTACACGTTCAGGCGGCTCTATACCGGGCGGGCGAACCTCTCGTACGGGATCCGGGCCACGCCGTACGCCATCATCTATATCGCCGTGTTCCTGAAGGAGCTGGTCGTCGCGAACTTCGACGTCGCGTATCGCGTGGTCGCCCCAAGCATGCCCATCGAGCCGGCGGTCCTCTACATCCCGCTCCGCGTCGAGCGCCCCACGGCCATCTCGACCATCGCGAACTCGATCACACTGACACCGGGGACCTTGACCATGGACTACGACGAGGACGCGAATGCCCTGTACGTGCACACCATCAACGGCCGGAACCCGGAGGCGGTCGTCGCGCCGATCCGCCGGTGGGAGGATTTCGCCCTCGTCATCTTCGGGGAGGAGAAGAACCCGGGCGACCCGGCACCCGAACTCCGGGTCGGGGGTGATGCACGTGGCCGCTGAATCGGGCCTTTTGGACCTCTTCTTCGGCGCGGCCCTGGTCGTGGCGAGCGGGTTGACACTCCTCGCCAGCGCCCGGGTCATCCTCGGACCGACGGTTCCGGACCGAGTCGTCGCCCTCGATACGATCGGCACGAACGTGGTCGCCATCGCGGTGCTCTTCGCCTTCGTCACCGGCGAGTCGCTCTTCATCACTGTGGCGCTGGTCCTGACCATCATCGGCTTCATCAGCACCGTCACCGTCGCGAAGTACGTCATCGAGGGGGACATCATCCAGCAATGAGCATCCTCGCCACACTCCAGACGGCCGTGGTCGTCCTGCTCGTCACGATCGGCAGTGCCTTCCTCGCCGTGGGGACAATCGGGTTGCTCAGACTGCCAGACGTGTACAACCGGATGCACGCCACCTCGAAGGCCACGACCCTCGGGGCCGCGTCCATCTTCCTGGCCGCGACCGTCCACTTCGGCCCGGGTGGGCGGGCGCTCACCTCCTTCGTGGGCATCGTCTTCCTCTTCCTCACGGCCCCCACCGGGGCCCACATGATCTCCCGCTCCGCCCAGCGGATGGGGGTCGAGTTCCACGGTGCGGCCCACTGGATCGAACCACCCCTCGAGGAGGTCAGGCCCGGATGGGTCTCCGAGGACGAGGAGTAGGGTTGTCACACGTTGGAGGCGACAACCGGGAGAATCGCCATCGACGGAATCCCTCACGCTGAGGATCGCACGGGGGCAGCGTTGTCGACCCGCTCACCGATTCTGGAACAGGGTGTCTGCAACCCGATTCTGGAACAGGGCGTGTGCAATCCGATTCTGGAACAGGGTGTGTGCAACCCGATTCTGGAACCATGGTGTGCCCTCGATCCGACTCGTCGGCGGATCCAATGCGGCCCAGCCCCTTCCCGTCACATATTGTAATTGGCCGGAACAGCCGATTCTACGCTCAGGCGCGGTACCAGCTGAGGAGTCCGGGGACGAGCAACCCGAGGAGGATGGCGAAGGTGAGAAGCGACAGGTTCGGAATGGTGAGCCCGGCGATCCGCATGGTCACGGTCGAGCAGGGATTGCCCACCGTGCACGTCGCGCTGGCAGCCGGGCCGACCTGGAGCCAGGAGTGATACGCGGCGACACCCGCTCCAGCCAGCGAGAGCGGCACGCTGACCGCGGCAACCCGGGGGCTCGGCAGGTACACCGCAGTCCCCAATACGAGGACCTGCGGGAAGAGTAACCCCCGCTGATACCAGCAGAGCTCACAGGGCGCGAGCCCCAGGCCCATGCTCAAAAACAGCGAGCTCACCGTCGCTCCAGTCGCGACCACGAGTGCGGCGACGAGCAACTGGCGGTGGCGCTCCATAGCCTACAGTCTGTCTGCAAGCTGCGAGGCGACTTCAAGGCCGAGGTCGGTTTTCGGTCCCGTGAAATCGTGGGCGGATTCGCCGTCGACGATGACGACCGCGGTCTCCTCGGCACCCATGACACCCGCCTCGTTGGCAACGACGAACTCGAGGTCCACCCGCTCTTGAAGCTGTCTGGCGGCCTCGACCATCTGGTCACCGCCGTCCGGTTCGGCCTTGAATCCCACCATGTGGAGGTCGGGATGAGAATCCCGGACGGTGTCGAGGAGCTTCGGCGTGGGTTGCAACTCGAGGGTCAATCCCTCCTGACCGGAGCGGATCTTCTCCTCCGCGGCTTCGACGGTGTAATCGGAGATGGCCGCCGCGGACACCAGCGCGTCGGCCTCCTCGACGGCTACGAGCACGGCATCAAGCATCGCTCCAGCGGTTTCGACCTCCACGACCTCCGCAAACGGAAGATCGGGACCATTGTGGACCAGCGTGACGTCCGCACCGAGCGCAACCAACCCCTTCACGACGGCTCGACCCGTCTTTCCGGAGGCTCGATTCGTCAGGACGCGGATCGGATCGACCGGCTCGGCAGTGGCCCCACTGGTCACGACCACTGTTTTGCCCTCCAGCGGGCGCTCGCCGGCGGCCCTGGCCGTCTCGACTACGATCGTCTCCTCGTCTGCGATCTTCGCCTTCCCCTCCTCGATGACTGGATCGAGGACCGTGACCCCCCACGAGTCCAGCCGCTCCAGGGAGTCGAGAACCCCGGGGTGCTCGTACATCGGTCCGTGCATGGCCGGGGCGACGACGATCGGGATACCCGCGCCAAGCGCCGTGGTGGCACAGGTGGTCACGGGGGAATCGTCGATCGCGGCGGCCATCTTCCCGACCGTGTTGGCGGTGGCCGGCGCGAGGAGGAACACGTCCCCCCACCCATCGTCGCCGAGGAGTTCCACGTGCTCCACCGAGCCCGTGATCTCGGTGACGACGGGGTTCCCGGTGGCGAACTCCACCGCCCAGGGGTGGACGATGTTCGACGCGCTCTCGGACATCACCGCCCGGACCGACGCCCCCTGTCGGCGGAGCTCGTGGGCCAGCTCCACCACCCGGACCGCCGCGATGCTGCCCGTGACCCCCAGGACGACGTTCGTTCCGGCGAGCATTCGACCTCGTCTTCGACGCCGGCCACATTAAAACCGTCAGGTGTCACTCGGTCCGCCGGTCGATTCATCGTATCCACGACCGAGCCCTTCTTGGGGCCGAGATTGCAACGACGGAGCGTGGAGACGATCGAGGTCCGGACCGAGGTACGGGTCCCGCCCGCGGAGGCCTACGCCTTCGTCCGGGATTTCCCGGGGTACACCAGGTACTCGAAGTACATCCGGGAGGTATCCGCGGAGGGCGACGGTGGGCCGGGGACCATCTATGCCATCCAGTTCGGGTGGTGGAAGCTCGGGTATCGGGCGGAGACGCGGGTGACCGAGACGGTTCCACCGGAGCGGGTCTGCTGGGAGGTCCAATCGGATATCGATGCCCACGGGCGGTGGCAGGTGGAGCCGGTCGATGGCGAGACGGAGCGATCGAGGGTGTCGTTGGTCGTGAGCTACGATCCCGACTCCGCCGGGCCGGAGCTGGTGGACCTCCCGGCGCTGCTCTCCATCGATTGGGTGGTGGATCGCGTCGTGGATCTCATCGAGGAGGAGGGCCGTCGCGTCGTGAGCCGGGTGGTGGCGGACCTCGAGGGTGAAACCAGACCTGTCGAGCTGACCGTCAGATGGGAGCGTGATGGGGAGGGAGCCACCACGGAGCGAGTTTCGACGTCTGGCGACCTTCCGGAATCGGACGCAGTGGATTCTCCCGTAGATCGGGATTCTCACTCCTCCTCATTCTCCTCCGAAGATGATGGAAGCGGCTCTGAAGATACCAATTGAAGGGGATTCCGGTCATCATCAGAGAGGTCTGTCGGGTCCCGGCTTCACATTCGAGCGGAAGAAAACTGTGGTCATTTCTTCCAGTTCGGGAGATAGCGC
>JBDGRH010000307.1:0-8307 GCA_042218225.1 Halodesulfurarchaeum sp.
AGCCCCCGGGCGCTCCTCGGGTGAGACGGAAGTGAGTCGTAGACGCCCGAAAGCCACCCGACCCGAGCCGGCCGAGGGCTTTCAACTCGTGGCGGTCGAGATTGTTTTCACCCCAGCAGACGGCCGAGGGCTTTCAACTCGTGGCGGTCGCGGGTGGTCCTCACCCCTGCAGACGGCCGAGGCAGTTCAACACGTGGCGGTATTATTCACTTCGTTCACCACTGCAGCCGGCCGAAACCGTCCACCAGGCCAAATCGTTGTCCGTTGGAAACCCACGCCCAAGGGCACCTGCCAAACGTTCCACCCGATGCACTCCCCAGATCGCCGTTCCACCCACCCACTCACCCGGCACCATTCAGAACCCCTAAAGGCCGCGCCCGCCACCGGTCGGGTATGCTGGACGCGTTCCGGGACGAGGTGGCGGCGGCCCTCCGCGACGCGCTCGCCGCCCGCTCGCTCCCCACCGACGACCTCGGCATCGAGGAGCCCCCCGAGGACATCGACGCGGTCCTCGCCTCGAGTGCCGCCTTCCGACTGGCCGAGGTCGCCGAGTCCCCACCGGTGGAGGTGGCCGAGGAGGTCGCGGCCGCAATCGAACCGGGGGGGTTCACCTACATCGACCGGGTCGAAACCCAGGGGCCCTACATCAACTTCTTCCCCAGCCAGGCGTACCTCTCGGACACCCTCCGGGAGGCCCAGGCAGAGACGTACGGCCGGGGCGAACCCCGGTCCGAGTCCATCGTCGTCGAGCACACCAGCGCGAACCCGACGGGCCCGGTACACGTGGGCCGCGCCCGGAACCCGATCGTCGGCGACGCCATCGTCCGCCTGCTCCGGTTTGCGGGCTATGACGTCGAGGCGCACTATTATGTAAACGACGCGGGACGGCAGGTGGCGGTGTTCACCTGGGCGGTGGAGACCTTCGACGAGGACGAGCTCCCGGAGCCGGAGCCCGCGCGCGACCGCATCGAGTACGACCTCGTCCGGTACTATCGGAAGGGAAACGATTTCCTCGAGCACGCGGACGAGGCGGCCGTCGAGGCGGCCGAGGCGGAGATCCAGTCCATCATGCAGGGGCTGGAGGCGGGCGACGAGGAGACCTACGAGCGCGTCTCGGCGGTGGTCGATCGGGTCCTCGACGGCATGCGGGAGTGTCTGGCCCGGCTCCCCGCCGAGTTCGATGAATTCGTAAAGGAGACCCGGTTCATGCGGGACGGGCACACCGAGGACGTGGCAGCGCGGCTTCGAGAGACCGACCAGGCCTTCGAGGCGGAGGGGGCCTGGCAGCTCGACCTCTCGGAGTGGGGGTTCGAGAAGGACCTCGTCTTCCTGCGCTCGGACGGGACCAGCCTCTACACCACGCGGGATCTGGCCCATCACGAGTGGAAGTTCGAGCACTTCGACCGTGCGGTGACCGTCCTCGGGGAGGACCACAAGCTCCAGGCGGGCCAGCTGCAGGCCGCCCTCGAGATCCTGGGCCACGACACCGACCGGCTGACCGACGTCATCTACTCGTACGTGAACCTCCCGGAGGGGAAGATGAGCACCCGAGCGGGAACGGGCGTCGACCTCGACGACCTCCTCGACGAGGCCATCGAACGGGCGCGCGAGGCGGTGGAATCCCGCCTCGACACCCGAACGCGGGAGGACGACCTGACGGCTGAGGACATCGAGCGGATCGCGAGGCAGGTCGGCATCGGGGCGGTCCGCTACGACATCGTCGCCACCCAGCCGACCAAGCCCATCACGTTCCAGTGGGAGGACGCCCTGGATTTCGAGGGGCAGAGCGCCCCGTACGTCCAGTACGCCCACGCCCGGACCTGTGGCATCCTCGATGCCGCCGGAGGAGACCCGGCCCCGGAGCCGGACCCGGACGCGATGGACCCCACTCTCCTCCAGGACGAGGCGGAGATCGCCCTGCTCAGGCAGCTGGCGCGTTTCCCGGCCGTGATCCGGGAGAGCGCCGACGAACTCGAACCCCACGCCGTCGCCACCTTCGCCCGCGAGCTGGCGGACGTGTTCAACGTGTTCTACCGGGAGTGTCCGGTGCTCTCGGAGGAGGTCAGCGAGGAGCGGACCGCCGCACGGCTCGCCCTCGTGGTGGCGGCCCGGAACGGGTTGGCCAACGCCCTCTCCGTGCTCGGGATCGAGGCGCCGGATTCGATGTAAGTGGACGGGCCGGAGACGCGGAAGAAAGCGGGGTGACGACCGTTCCCTCGGACCCAGGCCCGCGGTCGATCAGCCGAACAGGCCGCCGGTCAATCGGGAGAGCAGCGAGCGAGACCCTGTCGTCTCCTCCGGCTCCTCCATCGCTTCCGCTTCCGGCTCTTCCGGCTCTTCCGTCTCTTTCAGCTCCGCTGGCTCCTCCGTCCCCTCCGTCCCCGCAGCCCCGGGAGCCGGTTCCGCCGGTTCCCCCGTCTGCCCCGACCCGGCTCCCTGCTCCGTCTCTGTGTCCGCCGGTTCGGCGGCCGCATCCGCCGATTCGGCGGCCGCATCCGTCGATCCGGCGGCTGCATCCGTCGATCCGGCGGCTGCATCCGTGTGTTCGGCCGCCGGATCGACCGCTTCCCCCTCCCCCGCAGCGGCCTCGGGAGTCATCCCTTCCGTGCCTGGGCCCCCTTCCCCGGCTCCGGACAACTCCACCCCCGACCCCTCGCCGACCTCCCTCGGAAGCGGCTCGCCGAGGAGGCCATAGGCGATCTCGAGATACGACCGCGCCGCTGGGCTATCGCGGTCGAAGGCAAGAAGGGGCTCTCCCGCCTCGGCTGCCTCCCGGACGGTCCCATCTTCCGGCACGGCCCCGAGCAGCGAGAGGTCGAGGTCCCCGGCGATCTCGTCGGGATCGATGCCGGCCCCCACGCGTGTCAGGACCAGCCCCGCAACTGTCCCGTCGAGCTTTGCGGCCAGATCGAGGGTCTTGCGCGTGTTCTGGATGGCCGCTGGCTCGGGCGTGGAGACCACGATGATCTCGTCCGCGAGGCCGAGCGGCAGGGCGGTGTCGTGACTCAACCCGCCACCGGAATCCAGCACCACGATGTCGTAGCGGAGCCGGAGTGCCGACAGGACGTCCCCGATGCCCGTGGGGTCCGCGCGCCCGAAGGCCTCGAGATCGTCGCTCCCGCGGATGACGTCGAGGCGATCCGTGGCGTGGGAGAGCGCGTCGTCGAGCGTCGCATCGCCGGCGAGGACGTCGTGGAGCGTCGGTCCCGCCGGGGAGGCCGTCACGAAGTCCCCGACGTTGGCCATCCCGAGGTCCAGATCGACCACAGCCACCGATCGCCCGGCCGCCGCGAACCCCGCCCCGAGGTTCACGGCGGTGGTGGTCTTCCCCACCCCTCCTTTCCCGCTCGCCACGGCGTAGACGGTCGCGTCTGTCATTGTCCAGTTGGGCCGTACCTACGGCGGTTATATTATAAAGGGTTGGGCGGACCCGACCTGGAGTGTCTCCTCGCGAGACGAACAGCGGCGTCAGGTCGACGCCCGGGCGCTCGAAGGGCAGGCGGACTCAGAAACCCTTCCCGAGCAGCTCGCGGGCCACGATGTTCTTCTGGATCTCCGAGGTCCCCTCGTAGATCTGGGTGATCTTCGCGTCGCGGTAGAACCGCTCGACCGGGAAGTCGTTGACGTACCCGGAGCCGCCGTGGATCTGGACGGCCTCGTCGGCCACCTCGACGGCCACCCGCGAGGCGAACTCCTTGGCCATCGAGGCGAGCGCGGTGAGCTGCTCCCCCTTGTTCTCGATGGACCACGCGGACTTGTAGGTGAGGTTGCGCGCCGCCTCCGTCTTGGTGTGCATGTCCGCGAGCTTGTGCTGGATTGCCTGGAACTCCGAGATCGGCCGGCCGAACTGCTCGCGCTCCTGGGCGTACTCCAGGGCCGCCTCCGAGGCCCCCTTCGCGATGCCGACGCCCTGCGCCGCGACCATCGTCCGGGTCTCATCGAAGAACTGCATGAGCTGGAGGAAGCCCATCCCCCTCGAGCCGATGAGGTTCTCCTCCGGGACCCGCACGTCGTCGAGGATGATCTCCGCGGTGTCGGAGGCGCGGATGCCGAGCTTGCCCGTGATCTTCTCGGCCGTGAACCCGTCGCGGTCGGACTCCACCACGATCTGGGAGAAGCCCGAGTAGCGGTCTTCCACCTCCGGGTCCGTCTCGCACATCACCACGAAGAAGTCCCCGACGGTCCCGTTCGTGATCCACATCTTCGTCCCGTTGATGACCCACTCGTCCCCGTCCTTCTCGGCGCTCGTCGAGACCGAGGAGACGTCCGAGCCGGTGTCCGGCTCGGAGATGGCCGCGCCCATCACGGCCTCACCCTCCGCTATCGGCTCGAGGAAGCGCTCCTTCTGGTCGTCCGTCCCGTACTCCATGATGGAGTCCGCCCCGAAGGAGGCAGAGGAGATGGACAGGCCGATCCCGGGATCGACCGCGAACAGCTCCTCGATGATGATGGCCACCTCCAGTGGCGAGTAGCCCGCGCCCCCGTACTCCATCGGGATGTTGGCCCCCGTAAGCCCCATCTTCGCGGCCTCGTCCATGAGGTCGTGGGGGTACTCCTCCGCCTCGTCGTACTCGGTGGCCACCGGCTCGATCTCGTTCTCCGCGAACCGGCGGACCTCGTCGCGGATGGCCTGTTGCTCCTCCGTGAGGTCGAAGTCCATGTCACCTCCTTCGTCGAGTGTCGGCTTGAAATCATTGGAACTGCTGACAACCCTCACGCCGTTTTTCGGTCGCGTCGGCTCCCGATGACGGGATGTGGAAGGACCCGGGGTCAAAGCATACTTACCGGCCGACCCGATACCAGAGCACAATGAGTGAACCGCAGGCCGAGCCGGAGGATGACCGCCGGAAGTACGAGTTCCGGAAGGTCATCGAGGAGCTCCGGGAGTACTCCGGGACCGGGACCCAGCTCGTCACCATCTACGTCCCCCCGGAGAAGCAGATCTCCGACGTGGTGGCCCACGTGACCCAGGAGCACAGCGAGGCCTCGAACATCAAGTCCAAGGACACCCGGACCAACGTCCAGGACGCCCTCTCCTCGATCAAGGCCCGCCTCCGGTACTATGATACCCCGCCCGAGAACGGGATGGTCCTCTTCTCCGGCGCGGTGGACAAGGGGGGCGGGCAGACCGAGATGGTCACGGAGGTCCTCGAGAACCCGCCCCAGCCCATCGAGTCCTTCCGGTATCACTGCGACTCCGCGTTCCTCACGGAGCCCCTCGAGGAGATGCTCGCGGACAAGGGCCTGTACGGGCTCATCGTCCTCGACCGCCGGGAGGCGAACGTCGGGTGGCTCCGGGGGAAGCGCGTCGAGCCGGTGAAGTCCACGACCTCCCTCGTCCCCGGCAAGCAGCGAAAGGGTGGTCAGTCGGCCCAGCGGTTCCACCGCCTGCGCCTGGAGGCCATCGACAACTTCTATCAGGAGGTCGCGGGGATGGCAAACGAGCTGTTCGTCCCCGAGCGCCACGAGCTGGACGGCGTCCTCGTCGGCGGCCCCTCGCCGACGAAGGACGAGTTCCTCGACGGCGAGTACCTCCACCACGAGCTCCAGGAGAAGGTCCTCGGCAAGTTCGACGTGGCCTACACGGACGAGTCGGGGCTCTACGACCTGGTCGACGCGGCCGAGGAGGTCCTCGCGGACGCGGAGCTCATGGCCGACAAGGAGGTCATGGAGCGGTTCTTCGAGGAGCTCCACGGCGGCGACCTGGCGACCTACGGGTTCGGCCCCACCCGGGAGAACCTGGTGATGGGCTCCGTGGAGACGCTGCTCATCTCGGAGGACCTCCGCAAGGAGGTGGTCACCTACGAGTGCCCCGCGGGGCACGTGGACCGCGAACTCGTGGCGGCCACCAGGGAGACGCCCGCCCACTCCTGTGCGGAGTGCGGCGCCGAGCCCGAGACCACGGAGCGCGAGGACGCCATCGAGCACCTGGTCGACATCGCCGACCAGCGGGGCACCGAGACGCAGTTCATCTCGACGGACTTCGAGAAGGGCGAGCAGCTGCTCTCCGCGTTCGGCGGGATCGCCGGCATCCTCCGGTACCGGACCGGGGTCTGACGCCCGTCTCCCCATGGCGAACAGACGGCACGAGACGCTCGCGGATCGGTGTGCCGTGCTCCCGCGAGCCGACCCGCGACCACGTTCAGGTCACGGGACGGATTGGTCCGGTCCCCGTATTTGAACCTGTGGACGGTTCCGGACTGGTTGTTCTGCGGGCTGTCCTCGCACAGAGCGCTCAGTCCAACAGCTGCTCCAGCTGTCGCTTCCGGCGACCCACGTCGAAGTGCGGCTCGACGCCCGCGGTCGCCGCCAGCCGGTCGAGCGCCAGCATCACGTCGACCCCCCGGACCTCCGCCTGCGTTGCCAGCGCCTCGACCTCCTCGCGGTAGAGGGCGATAGCGTCCACCAGTGCCAGCATCGAAGCCAGAATGGCGGCCGTCTCCCCATCGCGGGGGAACGCATCGGCGATCGCGGTGAAGTCCGGATAGTCCGCTGGCGGATCGTCGGCGGGGGTGACCGTCAGGCAGCGCTGACAGAGGCGGGCCCCGGCCCGGTCATCGGGCAGGTGCTCGCGGATCGATGCGGGGACGGGGAAGGCGAGCGTTTCGGCGCCGCAGTTCGGACAGGACATCGGTGGGTCACGCGGACATCGAGAGTTGGCGGCGGACCATCCTCGATGGCCGGGATGGCGAGCTCCAGGAAACGCGGGGTGGTGTGATGGTCACTGATCCAGATCCACGCCGCCGTCGGCCTCGACCTCGGCCGCCCGGGACGCCTCGCGCTCGGCCCGTTCCTCGCGTTCCTTCTTCGCCTTGACCTTCTTCATCCGGAAGATCTCCTCGCGCTCTTGCTCCTCCAGTTTCTGTTCGATGTACTCCTTCGAGTCATAGAGGTTCGGCAGGAGCGTGAACTCGAGCGCGTTCACCCGCCGCTTCGTGGTCTCGATCTCGTCGAGCATCTTCTTCATGGCCGTCTCCACCTCGGCGGCGAGCACGACCAGCTCGAGGAGCTCCTCGTAGGCGTCGGCAGTTTCGTCGATGCGCGCGCTCGTGCCGAGGACGCCATAGCCCCGCTCGTCGAGGCTCTTTCGAACCTTCGAGGACTCGATCTGCGGCACGACGACCCCCATGATGTTCTTCGACTCGACCGTGATCTCGGGGTGCTCCTTGAGCGCCGCTGCGGCCCCGCGGACCGCCACGTCGCCCTCCATCGCCCGGGCCATGTCGATGGTCTGCTGGGCGTCCGCGTACTGGTCCTCGAGGCGCTGGCGGACGTCCCGGGCCTGATCGAGGATGTCCATGAACTCCATGATGAGACCGTCGCGCTTCTGCTCGAGCGTGTCGTGGCCACGCTCGGAGAGCTCGATCCGGTCCTCGATCTCCATCAGGTTCTTGCGCGTGGGCTTGACGTCTTCGGCCATGCGTGGGTCAGACCTCGGCTTCCGCCTCGTCTCCCTCCGCCCCGCCCTCGGTGGGCGTCTCCTCCTCGCGGTAGTACCGCTCGATGAACTCCTCGTCGATGCGGTTTAGCTCTTCGGGCGGGAGCGTCGAGAGGAGCTCCCAGCCGATGGAGAGGGTCTCCTCGATGTCGCGATTCGTGTGGAAGCCCTGCTCGACGAATTCGTTCTCGAACCGGTCGGCGAAGTCCAGGTACTTGTTGTCCCGCTCGGAGAGCGCCTCCCGGCCGACGATGTTCACCAGGTCGCGCAGGTCCTCGCCCTCGGCGTACGCGGCGTAGAGCTGGTCGGAGACGTCGCCGTGGTCCTCGCGCGTCAGGCCCTCGCCGATCCCCTCGTCCATCAGCCGCGAGAGGCTCGGGAGGACGTTGATCGGCGGTTCGATGCCCTGGGAATTGAGGCCCCGGTCCACGTAGATCTGCCCCTCAGTGATGTACCCGGTGAGGTCGGGGATCGGGTGGGTGTCGTCGTCGCCGGGCATCGTCAGGATGGGGATCTGGGTGACCGACCCCTCGCGGCCCTGGATGCGGCCGGCGCGCTCGTAGAGGGTGGCGAGGTCGGTGTACATGTAGCCGGGGTAGCCCCGGCGGCCCGGCACCTCCTCGCGGGCGGCGCCGATCTCCCGCAGCGCCTCGCAGTAGTTGGTCATGTCCGTCAGGATCACGAGCACGTGATACCCCTCGTCGAACGCGAGGTACTCCGCCGTCGTCAGCGCGAGCCGGGGCGTGATCGTCCGCTCGACCGCCGGGTCGTTGGCGAGGTTCATGAACACGACCGACCGCTCCAGAGCGCCCGTGCGCTCGAAGTCGTCCATGAACTCGTTTGCCTCCTCGGCGGTGATGCCCATCGCG